>JBDTXU010000441.1:0-12184 GCA_040006055.1 Sphingomonas bacterium
ACCCGTCGAGCAAGGGCAAGGCGGTCGAAATGACCACGCTGAAAAACTAGGCCGCGATGACTGACGACGAGGACTTCGTCTATGACGAAGCAAGCGGCGAATGGATCAGCGCGGCCGACGCCCGCGCTGCCGCCACTGGCGCCGAGACGATCGAGGTGCGCGATTCAGTCGGCAATCTGCTCGCCGACGGCGATCAGGTGACGCTGATCAAGGACCTGACCGTCAAGGGCGCCGGCCAGACGCTCAAGCGCGGCACGCTGATCAAATCGATCCGCCTGACCGGCGACGCGCAGGAGATCGATTGTCGCTACGACGGCATCAAGGGCCTGGTGCTGCGCGCGGAATTCGTGCGCAAACGCTAAGGCCGCCTTTCTTGCGCCACCCCCTCTCTCGGTTGACAGCGGCCCTGACTTTCCGAAACGTCGCACTCGGAAAGGTCGGGGATCGATGAACGACGTGAAACTGCATCCGAGCTGGCTCGAACCGCTCCGTGGCGAGTTCGACGGCCCCTATATGGCTGCGCTCCGCGCCTGGCTCGTCGCCGAGAAAGCCGCCGGAAAGCGGATCTTCCCCAAGGGGAATGAATGGTTCCGCGCGCTCGACCTCACCCCGCTCGAAAATGTCCGCGTCGTGATTCTGGGGCAGGATCCCTATCATGGCGAGGGCCAGGCGCATGGCCTGTGCTTTTCGGTGCGCCCCGAGGTCCGTCCCCCGCCAAGCCTCGTCAATATCTACAAGGAGATGGCGACCGATCTCGGCATTCCGCCGGCGAAGCACGGTTTCCTCGAACATTGGGCTGAGCAGGGCGTGCTCCTGCTGAATTCAGTGCTGACGGTGCAGATGGGCATGGCCGCCTCGCACCGTGATCGCGGCTGGGAGCGCTTCACCGACGCGGTGATCAGGCTCATCAACGCCAGGCCGGAGCCAGTCGTGTTCATTCTCTGGGGCAGCTATGCCCAGAAAAAAGCGGCGTTCGTCGACAGCATCGACAAAGGCGGGCGCCACCTCGTCCTCAAGTCAGCGCACCCTTCGCCGCTCTCGGCGCATGCCGGCTTCTTCGGCAGCAAGCCCTTCTCCAAAGCCAACGCCTTTCTGGAGAGCCATGGCCAGAAGCCGATCGACTGGGCGTTGCCGCCCCTGATCTAGGACGCGCGAGGCCGGCGCGCGCAGCGGCCAACGCCCGAGTTCTTCGTGCAGCCCGAGGCCGACATGGCTGTGGATCAGCAGAAGCTCAGTGACTGTCCAGCTCGTCGGATCAATGCATTGCCGAAGCGGCTCGCCGCGCCGGTAAAGCAATGTCGCATGGGGCGTGCTGCGCCAGCCCGCGCGAATCGGCGCCTCGGTGCGTATCATTCCCAGCGCGAGGACGCGGCACAACGCAGCGAAGGACCGCAACTTTTCGCTCGCGCACATCGCCACCGAGTGGCGGCTGGCGACCACCTGATCGAGAACGACCCGAAACTGGTCGACGATAACCGCGTCACCGATGGCAAGCATCCTGTTCGCCAAGACTGACGGAAAGGTCCGATAGTCGTTCGATAGCGCGGTAGTGATATGCAGATACTCCTCCCTGACGGCACGCCCCGGACCGAAGCGGCGCTGCTCCTCGAGAAAATAGGGGCGAGCGCCTTCCGGCGGGCGTATGGCGAAGAACAAGCGATGAACCGGGCCCATAACTATCTCCGAATCGGGCGACGAGTTCGCCATATGTTCTTGTTCGAGTCGAGTCCGGATGGAACCGAAAAGACGAGAAGAAGGGCGCACTTCCTTCCTCGCCTCCCGCTTGCGGGAGGGGACCGAGGGGTGGGCGCCCGGCCAGAACAACCGGAGCACTCGCGGTGAGCGCGAACCCACCCCAAGCCAGTGGCGCAACCGCTCAAGGTCGGGATGGCCCCCGGCCATCCCTCAACCATTCCGGGGGCATGGTTGACCTTGAGCGGCTGTGCCACTCGCAAGCGGGAGGGGAGGCTGCAAAGCGGACCGCATCCGCACCACAACCGACTGAACAGGCTGAACCTTTCCTGGAGATTCTCATGACCTCGGACAATTCAAGCGACGGCCTGTCGCGCTTCGTAGCAGCACAGCAAGACATCTATCCCCGCGCGCTCGCCGAACTGCGCGCAGGCGAGAAGCAAAGCCACTGGATGTGGTTCATCTTCCCGCAAATCGCCGGGCTGGGCCGCAGCGACATGGCGCGGCGCTATGCGATACGCGATCTTGCCGAGGCGCAGGCCTATCTCGCCCATCCGGTGCTTGGGCCACGCCTGCGGGAATGCATGGCCGCGGTGCTCGCCCATGCCGGCGCGCGAACGGCAGAGGCGATCTTCGGCGGGATCGACGCGGTCAAGCTGCGCTCGTCGATGACGCTGTTCGAAGCGGCCGGTGACGACCATGCCTGCGCAGATGTGCTCGACGCCTTCTTCAGCGGTGCCGGCGATCCGGAGACATTGCGCCTGATTGAGCCGGGACGTTGACTTGCCCGGCCAATAAACGACGATGAAACCGGAACCTGGGGGACAGCATGGACGTCAAGCGATTGCAGCAATGCCTGGCGGATGCCGGCTTCTATCACCAGGCGATCGATGGCGGCCTTGGCCGCGGCACCTATGCTGCCCTGTTCAGCTATATGGCCAGGCTCGATCTCGGCGCGAAAGGCCTTGCGATCGGCACCGGATGCGCCGCCAATCTTCCTGGCGCGGGCATCAAGACCGAGCTGCGGCTCGCGCATTTCCTCGCCCAGACCGCAACCGAGACCGGCGGCTACAAGACGCTCGAGGAAAATCTGGCTTATTCGGCGGCGGGGCTGATGGCGACCTTCCCGAAATATTTTCCGACTGAGAAATCGACCGTCGGCTTTGTGATGAACCCCCAGCCCGTCGCGCTGAAAGTCTATAGCGATCGGCTCGGCAATGGTCCGGCCTCGACCGGCGACGGCTGGGATTACCGCGGTCGCGGGCTGCTCCAGCTGACCGGGCGCGCCAATTACGAGGCGCGCGGCGAGGAGGCGAACGTACCTCTTGAGTCGATGCCCGAACTCGCCGCCGACCCGACCTTGTCAGTCAAGCTCGCCTGCCTGTTCTGGAAATCGCGCAACATCAACGCCGCGGCCGATGCCGACGATCTCGTCAAGGTCCGCAAGCTGGTCAACGGCGGGACGACCGGATTGGACGACGCGAAAATCCACCTCGTCCGGGCGAAGAAGATCCTGTTGCCCTGATCTCCCCCGGTGACCCGCTATTCCGCCGCCACCGTGTCGCTTTCCTCTTCGCGCTCCTGCGCCTGCCGGTTCCACATCTCGGCATAGAGCCCGTCCTGGCGCAGCAGCGCCATATGGCTGCCGCGTTCGACTACCTGGCCCGATTCGAGCACGACGATCTCGTCGGCGTTGACGACGGTCGACAGCCGATGCGCGATCACGATCGTGGTGCGGCCACGCTCGATATCCTCGAGCGTATCCTGGATCTCGGCCTCGGTGCGGCTGTCGAGCGCACTGGTCGCTTCGTCGAGGATCAGGATGGGCGGATTCTTGAGCAGGGTCCGCGCGATCGCGACCCGCTGCTTCTCGCCGCCGGAAAGCTTCAGCCCGCGTTCGCCGACCCGGGTTTCATAGCCGAGCGGCTGGCGTTCAATGAACTCGGCAATCGCCGCACCTCGCGCTGCGCGTACGATCTCGTCGGACTCGGCCCCCTCGCGGCCATAAGCGATATTATAGCCGATCGTGTCGTTGAACAGCACCGTATCCTGCGGCACGATGCCGATCGCAGCGCGCAGCGAATCCTGCGTCACCTGCGCGATATCCTGCCCGTCGATAGTGATCCGCCCGCCGGTGAGGTCGTAGAAACGGTACATCAGCCGCGCGAGCGTCGACTTTCCCGCGCCCGACGGCCCGACCACGGCCAGCGTGTGCCCGGCCGGGATATCGAGATCGATCCCCTTCAGGATCGGCTGGCCGGCATCATAGCCGAAGCGCACATCCTCGAAGCGGACATGGCCGCTGCGGATGACAAGCGGCTGCGCACCCGGCGCATCGACGATCTCGGACGGCGTATCGATCAGGTCGAACATCGCGCCCATGTCGATCACGCCCTGGCGGATCGTGCGATAGACCATGCCGAGCAGATCGAGCGGGCGGAACAGCTGCGATAACAGGGTCGAGACGAACACCACATCGCCTGCTGAGAACTGGCCCTTGCCCCAGCCCCAGGCAATCACGCCCATGCCGATGCCCATCATCGCGTTGGTGACCAGCGCCTGCCCGATATTGAGCCAGGCCAGCGAATTCTCGCTGCGGACTGCGGCGATGGCATAAGCCTGCATCGCCTTGTCGTAGCGCCGCGCCTCGCGCTCCTCGGCGTTGAAATATTTCACCGTCTCGAAGTTCAGCAGAGAATCCACCGCGTGCGAGACCGCCCCGGTATCGAGGTCGTTCATTTGGAGGCGAAGCGCCGCGCGCCAGTCCGTCACCACCCGCGTGAAATAGATATAGACCGCGACCATCACGATCGTCGCGGCGACGAGCCACAAGCCGAAATTCTGCCAGAAAATATTCAGCACCAGCACCAGCTCGAGCACGGTCGGCGCGATGTTGAAGAGCAGGAAATAGAGCATCGTATCGATGCTCTTGGTGCCGCGCTCCACCACCTTGGTAACCGCGCCCGTTCGCCGCTCGAGATGGAATCGCAATGACAGGCGGTGGAGATGCCGGAACACGCTCGCCGCAAGCCGCCGTGTCGCCTCCTGGCCGACCCGTTCGAACACGGTGTTGCGGAGATTGTCGAACAGCGTCGTGCCGAAACGCGCCGCCGCATAGCCAAGCACCAGCGCGACCACGATCCAGGCGCCGCTCCGATCGCCCTTCGCCATCCGGTCGACGGCGTAGCGCATCGAATAGGCGATACAGTAAACCTGGACGAGCTTGGAGGCGACAACCAGCGTCATCGCAACGACGATACGCAGTCGCAGCATCGGTGCGTCGGCCGGCCACAAATAGGGAAGGAAGCGCCTGAGCGTCGGGATCAGCGGGCGTTCGCTGGTGGGGGTTTCAGTCAATGGGGGCATCGTCGCCCCATGTAGGGGCGGCACCCTCGAACTGAAAGCATTTCGCGGAACGAATCGGGCGCCCCGTCGATTGATGCCTTGACTGGAGACGAAGCATGGAACCGCTCTATTTCGTCATGGCGATCATGGGCTGCGGCGACGGCACTGCGAACTGCGCCGAAGCGCGGGTCGAGCCTGTGCATTATGCGACCGTCCAGCAATGCCAGGCGGCAATGTCCGCGGCACTGATCCGCAACAGCGACATCGATTATCCAGTCGTCAGCGCGGCGTGCCGCTCGATCGGGCAGCAGCTTGTCCAGAACAGCCAGGACCGCCGTCGCGGCTAAGGCTGCTGGCGCTTTTCGTACCGCCGCTTAAGGTCGTCGTTGCGAAACGGCGTGATGGGCGGCGTAACGGGGGTACGATGCGCAAGGTCCTTGGTATCATCATTGGCGCGGTTGCCGCCCTCGCCATATTCGCGGCGCTCGGCTGGATCAGCGATCAGTTCTACCCACCCACGCTCGATATCGACATTGCCGATGAGGTGACGCTTGCCAGCATTATCGCTGACAAGACAATGGTCGAGAAGCTGCTCTGGGTCGCGCCATGGCTGTTCGCCTCTTTCGGCGGCGCCTGGCTCGCGCTTCGGATCAGCGACTGGAAATGGGCGGGATGGATCGTCTCGGCACTCATCCTCGTGATCACGGTCCTCGGGATTCTCGATCTGCCCCACCCGCTCTGGATGCAGGTCTGCGCGGTGGCCCTGCCGATCCTGGGCGGCTGGCTAGCCGCGCGGCTCCATCGCAAGCCTTATTCGGGCGAGCCGCTGCTTGGATAACGGGGCCGCGTCCATAAGGCGGGGCGCGCAGCCGGCGGATAGAGCGAGCGCCGCCGCGGTGCTTCGGCCGCCGCCCGCACGATCATTCCGACCTTGGCCATAGCCGAGGTCGAAACCCGGCTATCCCAGGCCCGTTCGCCCCGCGCCGCCACTTGGCGGCCGATCGCGCCGTAAATCTCCGCCGCGGCCAGCACTGCCCAGGCCGAGCGGAACGACAGCTTCGGCGTGCCAAACCGCGCGCTCGCCTCGAACGCGGCGGCCCGTTCGGCGAGCCGCGAGCCAAGCATCGCGAGCTTTTGCCGATGGGCAGGGTTCATCACCTCGCCGGGCGGGATTTCCATCTCAGCCAACCAATCGGCGGGCAGATAGCAGCGCCCGACCCGATCGTCCTCCGCCACGTCGCGCGCGATATTGGCAAGCTGGAACGCCATGCCGAGATCGCAGGCACGGTCGAGCGTCGCCTCGTCCTCGGGCGAAACCCCCATCGCCACCGCCATCATGCAGCCGACCGCGCCCGCGACATGATAGCAATAGATGTAGAGATCGTCCTCGGTACGCGGCCGCCAGTCCTTCGCGTCGAGCGCGAATCCGGCGATCAGGTCGCGCGCGAAATGCGGCGGCATCTTCGTCTCGGCGGCGACGATCCGGAGTGCGTCAAAGGCCGGATCGCCGACCCACTCACCCGCCAGCGCCGCCTCGGTCATCGCGGAAATCCGCGCGAGCCGCGCGGGCGCATCCTCGACCAGGGTCATGCCATGGCCATGCTCCTGGCCATCGGCGATATCGTCGCACCGGCGGCACCAGGCATAGAGCAGCCAGGCCCGCTCGCGCGTCCGGCGATCGAACAGCCGGCTCGCCGCGGCAAAGCTCTGCGATCCGCGCGCAATCGATTCCTGTGCCGTCGCGACGATCGCGTCGCGGCTCGGAAGGACCGGACTCGCATGTCCCGAACTCACAGGTCCTTGGCGCTCATCTTGGTGATCGTTTCGATCGGCACATGGCCCGCCATCTTCGCGAGCAGACCATCGAGCTCATTGTCGATGATCAGGATGCCCTGATGCTGGGGCCTGAGGAAACCGACTTCGCCCATCTTGGCATAAAAGGCGATCAAATGGTCATAATAGCCCGCGACATTGAGCAGCCCGACCGGCTTGGCGTGATAGCCGATCTGCGCCCAGCTCAGCGCTTCCCACAATTCGTCCATCGTGCCGGTGCCGCCGGGCAGGTTGACGAACCCGTCGGAGAGATCGGTGAAGGCCTGTTTGCGCTGGTGCATGGTGTCGACGACATGAAGCTCGGTCAGCCCGCGATGCGCGACCTCGGCAGCGACCAGCGCCTGCGGAATGATCCCGATCACCTCGCCGCCCGCCTCAAGCGCGCTGTCGGCGATGGCCCCCATCAACCCGAGCCGCCCGCCGCCATAGACGACGCCGATCCCGCGCTCGGCGAGGGTGCGGCCGACGGCGCGCGCGGACTCGATATAGACCGGGTCAGCCGGGCTGGCGGAACCACAATAGACGGCAAGACGATTCATGCGATCTCCGATACGGCCGGCAGGCGAACATTGACGAGATACCGTCTTTCGCAAGCGCCAAAGGCCCGATAATTTTCCCGCGCCCGTGCCAGGCTCAAATCCCCATTGGGTCCGGCCCGAACCTCGCCGGCATGCGCCGCGATCTGGCCGTCGTCTTCCCAGAAACAGATGCCGCAAATCTCGAATGCGCCGGGCTCGCTCAAGGAGAGATAGCCACAACAAGGGCAGGCAATGCTCACCTCGGCCCCTCCAGCATCAGCGCCGCGGTCGCCTTGGCACTCCCCACCACGCCCGGAATCCCGGCGCCCGGATGCGTCCCCGCGCCGACGAAATAGAGGTTCGGGATATGGTCGTCGCGGTTATGAACCCGGAACCAGGCGCTCTGGGTCAGGATCGGCTCGAGGCTGAAAGCGCTGCCGAGATGCGCGTTCAGATCCTGCGCGAAATCATTCGGCGCATAATGAAATTTGGTCACGATCCGATCATGGATATCCGGGATCAACCGCCGCCCCACCTCATCGAGAACGCGCTTTTCGAGGATCGGCCCGATCTCTTCCCAATCGACCGGGAATTTGCCGAGATGCGGCACCGGTACCAGAGCATAGAAAGTCGAATGCCCCTCGGGCGCCATCGACGGATCGGTGACCGTCGGGTGGTGGAGATAGATCGAGAAATCCTCGGGCAGCACGCCGGTATCGTAGAGATCGGTCAGCAGGCCTTTGTAACGCGGCCCGAACAGGATCATGTGGTGCGGGATGCCAGGCCATGTGCCCTTGATGCCGAAATGGACGACGAACAACGACGGCGAATAGCGTTTGCGTTCGAGCTTCGCCTTGGTCCGCTGCGCTGTCCGCGAGGTCTTCAGCAGGTCGCGGTAGATGTGCATGACGTCGCCATTGCACGCGACCATATCGGCCTTGCCTTCCCAGCCCGATGCTGTCGTGACGCCGGTCGCCTTGTCGCCCAGCGTCTCGATGCTCGTCACCGGATCGCCGAGCCTCAGCACCCCACCCAGCCGTTCGAAATGCGTGACCAGCCCCGCGACGAGCTTGCTGGTGCCGCCTTTGGCGAACCACACGCCGCCATCGCGTTCGAGCTTGTGGATCAGCGCGTAAATCGCGCTCGTCGTCATCGGATTGCCGCCAACCAGCAATGTATGGAAGCTCAGCGCCTGGCGGAGATGCTCGTCCTTCACGAAGCTGGACACGATCGAATAGACTGAGCGCCAGGCCTGATATTTCGCCAGCGCCGGCGCCGCCTTGATCATCGAGGCAAAGTCGAGAAACGCGACATGGCCGAGCTTCTCATAGCCCTCGTGGAAAACGCCCGCCGAATATTCGAGGAACCTGCGATAGCCCGCGACGTCTTCGGGATTGAGCTTGGCGATCTCCGCCATCAGCACGCTGTCGTCATTGGTATAGTCGAAGCTGGTGCCGTCGACCCAGTTGAGCCGGTAAAAAGGCAGCACCGGCTCGAGCGTCACGTCATCGGCCATGTCGCGCCCGGTCAGCGCCCAAAGCTCCTTCAGGCAGGGCGGGTCGGTGATGACAGTCGGCCCGGCATCGAAGGTGAAGCCGTCTTTCTCCCAAACATAAGCACGCCCGCCCGCCTTGTCGCGCGCCTCGACGATGGTGGTTTCCACGCCCGCCGATTGCAGCCTTATGCCGAGTGCAAGCCCACCGAACCCGGCGCCGACGATAATCGCCCTACGGCTCATACCGCACTCCGCACCGGAGCGCCCGTAATCGCGGACAGCGCACGCCCGACGGGGACGGGAGGTTTGCCCATCAAAAGCCGGGCCTTGTCGGTCATGGTCGAACGTCCTGCATAGAAACGACCTATAAGGCCCGGATCGAGCCGATAGAAGCGCTCGAGAATGCGATAACGCTCGGCGGGCTCGGCCGCCTTGAACAGCATCTTGTCCAGCATGCGGTAGAAACCGCGCCGGCGCCACAGGCTCCGCGCAAAACCATGCGTCAGATCGTGCAGCGCCGCGCCCGACAGGTCGCTCGCATTTGCGATCAGCGATGCGGTCCGCACCGCATCGGGTAGCGAATAGCCGGTGGTCGGATGGAACAGCCCGGCGCGCATCCCCGCCTTGGCGACCTTGTTGCCGCCGGAGCGCCAATATTCCTCGAAATCGCCGCCCATCGCGACCGGCAGCACACCGCTTTCCTCGCGTGCGACGGTACCGACCTGCCAGCCGCGCGCAGCGACATAAGCGTCGATCCGCGCGCTCAGCGGCGCATGGTCGAGCTCGGGCGTGTCACTGTAATAAGTGTCCTCGACGAACATCCGCGTCGCCGCGAGCGGCAGGCAATAGACGAAGCGATAGCCGTCGATCTGCTCGACGCTCGCGTCCATCACCATTGGCCGCGGGCTTTCATGCGGCTCGGTGAGATGGAATTCGCGGCCGAGGAATTTCTGCCAGCCGAGATCGAGCAGGCCGAGATCGCTCGCCCCCCGCGCATCGACCACGCCTTTGGCCTCGACGCGGTCGCCGTCAGCAAGCACCACGGCTGTGGGGCTCGCGCCCAGCACTTTCCGGCGCATCATCAATGCGCTCTCCGGCAAGGCGCCGCGCACCACCGCGTCGAGGCGCTCGGATTCGATGGAATAATAAGAGGCGCTCAGCGTGCGGGCATGGCCCGGAAAGGCGACGTCATAGCCCGTCCACCCATAGCTGATCAGCGGCGCGACGATCCAGCGATCACTATCCGCCACGTCGCTCGCGAAGAAGGACCAGAGATGATTGCCGCCGATCCGGCTCGATCCTTCGATCAGCCTTATGTCGAGATCGGGGTGCTTCTTCTTCAGCGCGAGCGCGAGCAGCCCGCCGGCAAGCCCGGCACCAACGATCGCGATGTCGCACGGGATGACGGCGGGCATGCCAATTCACTACCCGATTCGCGGTGATGCGCAAATCGGGCAGGGGCGCGGGGTTCAGGCCGCCTGGTAGAGCGGCATCTCGGTGGCGATCGCCTGCACGACCGAAGGCCGCGTGCGCATCTTCGCGCGCCAGGCGACGAGCACCGGCCAGTCGCCGAGCGGCACTTTCGCATATTCGCACCAGTTGAGCACGCTCAGCAGATAGGCATCGGCAACGCTGAAGCTGCCGACCAGATAGTCCTGCCCGTCGAGATGCGCCGAGAGCAGCTCGAAACGCGCGGCGGCCTGGCCGAGCGCCCATTCGCGTGCCCCGTCGTTCGATTTGCTGGTCATCAGCGGCGCGAACACAGCCTTGTGCAGCTCGGTCCCGACGAAATTGAGCCAGCGCAGCATCTGATAGCGCTCCTCGGTATAGGGTGCCGGTGCGAGCACGCCCTCAGCGGCGAGGTCAGCAATATAGGTCAGCACCGCCGGCCCCTCGCTCAGCACCAGCCCGCTCGCCGTCTCCATCGCGGGCACATAGCCCATCGGGCTGATCGCGGTGAAAGGCCGGCCATCGGGCAGGATCCCGCCGGGGTGCACCTGGATGAAATCGGCATCGAGCTCGGCCTCCTCGATCGCGATGCGGGTGGCGAGCGAGCAGGCGAAGGGAACGAAATAGAGCTTCATGATCGGTCTCCCTGGGGGGTGAGGTTGATTTCCATACCGTTTCGCATAATATCACGTCAAGGATTCTTTGCGAACTGGTATAGAATTGTCCACCGACCTGCCTCCCCGCGCGCGCGGCCGTCCGCGCAGCTTCGATACCGAGACCGCGCTCAAGGCGGCGGCCGAGCGGTTTCGCACCCGCGGCTTTGCCGGCACCTCGCTCGACGACCTCGCCGAGGCGACCGGGCTCGCCCGTCCGAGCCTCTATGCAGCGTTCGGCGACAAGCACGCTTTGTACCTCGCTACCCTGTCGCGTCTGCACCAGCGGCTTGAGGGCCTGTTCGACGGCATCGCCGCCGCCCGCCTGCCGCGTGACGTGCTGCTCGAGACGATCTTCGCACGGACGATCGACGGCTATCTGACCGGTGAGGTCGCCCCCTCGGGCTGCCTCGCGGTAGCCACCGCGACCACCGAGGCGGCCGCCGACCCCGATATCCGCGACGCCTTGCTCGGCATCATCACCCTGCAAGACGAGCGGATGGCGCGCCTGTTCGCCACCGCCGGTATCGCCAATCCAGCGCCGGCCGCGCGGATCGTCATGTCGGTGCTCCACTCGCTCGGCGTCCGCGCCCGGGCGGGCGCGCCGCGCGACGAGCTCGATTGCATCGCCGCCGAGTGCATCGCGATGATCCTTTGACATTGCGGGACATCGCCGCGCGCCACTGCGTGGCCCTGGTCGCGCTCGCTCTGATCCTCCTGGTGGGGATGATCGAGCTGCTGAACGGCCGGCCGCCGATCTGCCCCTGCGGCCGGATCAGCCTGTGGCAGGGTTCGGTCCAGTCCGCCGAGACCAGCCAGCAGATCGCCGACTGGTACAGCTTCAGCCATATCATCCACGGCTTCCTGTTCTACGGCGCCGCGCGTCTTGCCCTGCGCCGCCGCCCGGCATGGCGCGCCTGGGCGCTGCCGGTCGCCGTGCTGGTCGAGGGCGGCTGGGAGCTGCTCGAAAATTCGCCACTGATCATCGATCGCTACCGTGAGGCCACTATCGCCATCGGCTATTCGGGCGATTCGATCCTGAATTCGCTGTGCGATATCGGCTGGATGGCATTCGGCTTCTGGGTGGCCGGCCGTCTCCCCGCCTGGGCGACCATCACGCTCGCGATCGGCTTCGAGCTGACGACGCTCGCCATCATCCGCGACAATCTGACGCTCAACGTCCTGATGCTGGTCTGGCC
>JBDTXU010000442.1:0-17396 GCA_040006055.1 Sphingomonas bacterium
AAGGGGGTCCCTGTTCGACGCCGATCGGGGGTCCCTTTTGCGCGCCGATTGACACGCCAAGATAAACGAGATCGATCTTTCCGCCCCCATCGCCCCAGTGATCGTAGACGTCCTGCTGCGGCCCAAGGCCCCAAAATGGCGGTATCCCGATGGAGAGCGACTTTGGCCATTTCGTTTCCAAGCGTACCCCGTCAAAGCTGAGATCGAGAAGCCTTTCGGGATCATATGTATCGAGCCCGGATTCCCCGTCGAGCAATATCGCGAACTTTACACGCGGTGCGGTGTCGTCCGTAACCCGGCAGAGATGAAGTGTCGCCCGCGTGCAGCGATAGTCCGAGGCCAGCTCACCGCCAGTCCCCTTGATGAGGTCGATATGGCCGGCACATGCTGCCTGAGCCTTTGTCTCGGCAAGATCGGCGTTCCGGGCATGATCCTGATCTCCGTCAATCGGTCGCTGCGTCGAAAGCAAAGCGCCTGCGGGGCCAGCCTGAAGCAGGGCGAGCAGGAGAAAGAGCCTGAGTGCGATCGATGCCGGATTGGACATCCGGAATAGATGCGCGACTCTCGCAGATCATACAATCCGCGCGCCAGGTGCCGCGCAGAGCCTGATCAACCGGACATCGTGCTGAGCCGATATAGGGGCGCGTGAACTACCTCGCGAATTGGTAGGTGCGCGCCAAAACTACCGCAACGTCCAGCACCCGTCACCCTTGGACCTCAGCGCTCAAAGATCGGGAGTAGCCTGATAGGAGCAGATCAATTTCTGCGTCCCATTGCTTTGCGGCTGGGTGATGATCTCCGTTGGCTGCTCCGGCAGGTTAACGGCCCAGGTTGCGTAGAGCCAGGTCGCACCATCCTTGCGAAATGCCGTGTTTCGGACGTATCGCGGCTCCCGGTACGGCGTTTGATCGCCGGAAAAGACTTGGAACCCAAGCTTGCGCGCGGCATCAGGGTCGGGTTCGTCCAATTGCTTCTCCACGACCTTGGCCACAGCTTCAGCGGACATCGAGCGCGGCGCGATCATGAAGAAATTGCCGTCGAAGAAATGGTTCTCGCCTGCGATCCCGATGACAGGTTGAGAATGGCCGCTGTTGTTGAGATCGAACCTGCTCCTTGCCAGTGTCTCGGTGTCGGCCGGCGCAACGGTTTTGTTCGGCCAGTCCGGCGCGCCTTCACCCGGCTCGCCGGGATGGATCATCCCTTCGCAAAAACCACGCATGCCCTTGGCGGCGTAGGTGATGGTGAACTGGCCGGACGGAAGCGTATCGTGGATCGGCTTGCGAAGCCGTGCCGAGATATCGTTGCAGCGATGGGCGTCCGCCTTCTCGTCGAACGGGCCTTTTGCTTCGACGCACTGAACAAGGCGTTGGCCGTCGAGAAAGATCGCGCGAACCGGATTGGAATCGCATTTTCCGGCACGCTGTTCGCGACTGATGATTTTGTCGTCGCCGATCCAGACCGAATAGAGTTCGGTTACGTCCGCCCCACATTCGCCATAGGCCTGGTCATCTTGGAGATGCGTTGTCTTGAAGCGCACGATTCTACCGTCAGCCAGCCCGCATTGGGCTTTGCTGGCGATCGCATGTGCTAGCGGTCCGCCGATATCGGGCGGAGCGTTGGCTCCATCGGCATGTTCGAAGCGGATCAGGGCCTTGTTGCCAGCGCAGACAACGCCGTCTGTCCACAGCAAGTCGTTCAAACCTTCGCGCGGCGAGCGGAGCTCGAACTGAAGCGTTTTGAGGCGTGCCTCATAGCTTGTCTTGATGCAGGAGGCTCTGTCCTCCGGGGTGCAATCGGAGTCGCGGCTATCGAGCCAGGCTCGCTGATTCTGACGAAACGCAGCGAGCTCGCCCGGCGGCACGGTTTTCGACGCTGCCTGATAGGCCAGAGCGAGTTTTCGGTCGTCATCGGAGAGCTCAGGATCGGCGCAGATGGTCCTTTCCACATCGGTTTTCGCCGCCTTGCACGAAAAGCTCGGGGGCGACCCTTCCGCATGCGCAAGACTGCCGACCGGGATCAGCATTGCGATCAGCCAGACCTGGGCCGAGATGGAAAATGAGCGCATCGCGTGGTGACTCCTTCGCCCGAATGGTTTGATCCGGGGCCACTTTGATGGCGGATCTCCTCGGTTCGAACCACCACCTATCCCAGGTAAATTCGGCACCGGCCCGCACAGCCATTAAGGCTGTGTCCGGGTCTTTACGGAGCTTCCAAAAATCGGGCTTCCGTTTACCCTTAACTTTCCAACGCGCTGACAGCCCCGTTGTTAGCGAGCAATCGCACCCATCACCCCACCACCTCGCGCCGACAACAAAAAGCCCCGCGCCCGGCGAACCGGACACGGGGCTCAATGTCTCGCTGGTGCCGATCAGACGGCGCGCAGTTCCTCGGCTGAGGATTTGCCGCTGCGGCTGTCGGCGACGACTTCGTAGGAGACTTTCTGGTTCTCATCGAGACCAGTCATGCCGGCGCGCTCGACGGCGCTGATGTGCACGAACACATCAGTGCTGTTGTCGTCAGGCTGAATGAAGCCGAAGCCCTTTTGCGCATTGAACCATTTTACCGTTCCCGTAGCCATGGGGTATTCCTTGATCTTGATAAGTGCCCCCGCACAGGGTGCGCGGCGGTCGGTTCGAGGTCTGGATTTGGGAAGCGGCGCGCATCTTGCGGCGGGGCCGGGTCGTTCGGCCGAAACTCGATGGGGCCGCTATGGGCGCTCAGGCACGGATTGGCAAGGCGATGCGCGCAGAAGCTATTGCGGTGCATTCCAAAAGTATCACTGTACGGTTTCGGGGACACTATACTAATTAGATTAAGCTGGTACGTGAAATAGCCTGAACCCGCCACCGCCGCGGATTGTTGGAAATGTCAGAAAACCCCGGGGGCCCTCATGACATTCCCAACAATGGCTCATGCCGCGCTCATAGCGCGCGCGCGCCCAAACAGCCCGGCCTTCCTGCGCCAGCGTCGCCCCAGTTCAGGACATGGCCTGACATCAGCCCCCCGACATAGTCCTGATTCAACCCATGCCGCACCGCCGCTATCCAGCGCGTCAGGATGCCAGGTGCACAACCTCTTTTCTCCGCTGCTGCCCCGTGCGTTCCTTGCGGCGACCTTGCCGCACGATGAGGAGAGCGTCCCGCGTTCGCGGGGATGACAAGCCTGTGGCGAGGCGGCCCCTGGAGCCGCCCGCAATGACCTCTTCCAGCGCACCAGCGTTGAGCAACATCCGGCGATAGGCGCCACGCCTCGATTCAAACCTGACAGCGGATCATGGCAGAGTGAAATCGGACAGAGCGCTCCCCGGCGCCGCGTCCCGCTCTTTCTCACTTTGAATCATGCAGGATGATCAGCGCTGGCTGTTATTCCGCGGAACAGCCAGCCCGCTGGCTGATATGCTGGCTGTTTCTGGCTGTTATTCAATAACAGCCAAAACTCCTACAAGCATCTGAAACAACGCCATAAATTAAGCCAAAAAATCCAACACAACAGCCAGCAAAAAAATCACCCCAAAAACAGCCAGGAACAGCCAGCACAGCGCCACAGAATCACATGATCACGGTGCGCTGCTCCTGCCCATCCGGCCCGTTCGACATTTCGAGATGCAGGAACGAGCCTGCGCCGGGTGGGTTGGTGGTCGCATCCACCGGTGGCCTCAGCCCGCTGAACTGGATGACCAGCAGCAGGAAGGCGAGCATGTCCTTGCTGAGCGTGTCGCTGAGCGTGAACAGCTCGCCCAGGGTGTTGACCTGCGCGAGCCAGGCGCCGATCCCCGAGGCGACCCGCTTCTCGGCCTTGAGATAGTCGTCCTCTTTCCATGTGCCGACCGGCCAGGGTCGCGCATCGTACAGATCGCCCAGCGCATCGAGCGCATCGATCAGGCGGAGCGCCTTGCCGACATGGGCGGTGCCATCGGCACCATAGCCGCCGACAAGGTCGATAATGTGCGCCCGCGCGTTCTGCGCGAAACTGTCGAGGTTGATGAGTTCGGGGTCGAAGGTCAGCGTGGCGAATTTGTAGAACACCTCGCCCGCGGTCATGCCGGTCGCGTTCGGCACTGCGGCCGCCACGGTCTGGGCCGCTGTCTGGACCTGCTCCCTGGAGATCTTGCCCGCCTTGATGAACGCATTCACGCAGGCACCGACGATCTGGATCTTCACCGCCTCGGGCAGCTCATTGTTCACCCGGTCGGCCAGGCGGATGAGCTGCCTGGTCGCGGCGAGATCGAGCGTCATGCCGAGCCTGATCCGCCCCGGAACCTTGCGGTCAGCGCCATCGGCCAGCCCCCAGCCCTTGAGCGTGGCGGTGGCAAGCCCGATCGCTGTCTGGTCGAGCAGCTTGTTCGCCTGAAGATTGCCGAGAAAGGCTTGGAGTTCGCTTGCCTTCAGGTTCTTCTCGAACCGGTCGATGCCGAGATTGACCGTCATCACCGGCTCGCCGCCGCCGGCCGCTGGCGACCAGGCATAGGGGCTGGAGAAGCTCAGCATCTGCGATCCGTCGAGCGTGCTGGTGGTGTCGCTCGCCGCGCTGCCCGCGGTGACGCTGATGTCGTTGTTGCCGGTGATGCTGATCTTCGCATCGGCCGTGAGCAGCATCTGGCCGCCAAGATTGAAGCCGAACACGATCAGGCTGTAGGCGGTGCGATCCTTCCAGCTCGCCGACCGGGTCAGGAAGGAGCGGCCGCGGTCGAGCGTGAAGCCGGGCACGTCGCCGGCCGCGAACAGATCGGCGATCGCCTGGCCCTTGCCGCCCATGATCAGGTGGAATAGCGCCTCCGTGGCCGGCGTGTTTGCGGTGAAGGTGCCGGAGACCAGATACTCGCTGCCGCTGGTCTGAATGGTCTCGGCGGTGACGGAAAGCTGGAGCTTGGCCAGCGCCGCCTTGGCCGTGATCGCGCGGATCTGCGCCACCTTGGCGTCGAACAGCGCGAACAGCTTGCGGAACACCGCGGCGGCATCGTCGAGCGTGTCCACCACCTGGTCGACCGCCACGCCGATTTGCTTGAGCAAATCGCCGATCTTGCCGCCAAGCGTGTTGAACAGCCCGGTGATCGCCGTGTTGAGCGAGGTCTCGACCCAGCCGTCCAGCTTGGCGATCTCCGCCTTCACCGCATTCGTGTTCCTGGCGAGCGCCTCGGCGAGCGTCGGGCCGAGATCCTTGATCAGCGCATCGACAGCCTTCGTGCCGCCATCGCGCACCACGCTCGCGTTTCGGCTGACCGCGTCGGTGATCTGCTTGCCGACCCAGGCGGCGAGCCCGGCATCGCTCGGCGTGAGGCCAAGCGCGCGCTGCGCATCGGCGACCAGCGCGTCCTTCAGCGTCGCATTCGAGGTCAGCTTGCCGATGGCGGCGGCCAATTCGGCCGAGAGCTTGTCGCGGAGCAAGGTGCCGGGCGAGAGCCAGGGCCGGATCGGATCGAGCGCCGCATCCCATTTATCGAGCGCGTCGTTGACGATCGTCGCGACATGTCCGGAAAGCTCGGTGGCATCGAGCGTGACGCCGAGATCGAGGCCGGAGGTGCTGCTGCGCGACAGCGAGCGGCTGAGCGTGATCGCCACCTTGTCGGGCCCGACCGCACGCATCGAGACCTGGAGATGCGAGGCCCGGCTGACGCTGGCCTTGATGCCGAGCCCGGCGGAAATCGCGCCGACATCCTTGATCTTGCGCCCGATTGCCAGCGCGACCTCGGCGGCGAAATCCACCGCGCCGTCGAGATGCAGGTCGATGCCCTTGAGGTCACCGGTCCGCGCCCGGTCGCCAAGCGTTTCCCAGATATCGCCGAAATCGATCGGGTTGGGGATGGTGGTGATCCGCTCGGCGACCGCGACGCCGAACCATTCGCCGGGGTTGGGCGGCTTGAAATAATAAGCCAGTGTCGCGGTCTCGCTCGCGCTGGCACCGACCTTCAGCGATCCGATCGGGAAGGGGACAGACGCCTTGCCCGATCCCTTGATCGCGCCGGTGGCGCCAATCCGCAGCAGATTGGTGAGCGTCGGGTCGCTCGCGGAATCGCTGGCATAGGGCCGTTGATCGCCCGCCTCGAACTCGATGGCGGCGCTGGCATCGAGGCCGATCGAGACGCCGGTCGCCACGGCTGCGTTCTGGGCGAGGGTCAGCGGTTGCCAGCGGATCAGCCCCGGGTCGGACGCGTCGTTCCTGACGTCGCTATCCTGGAACCGGTCGAGGCGATCGAACAGCCGGGCAATCGGCTTGGCCTCGAGCGCGTCGACCTTGCCGAGCAAAGTCGCGAGATTGTCCGCCACCAGCTTGTACTCAGCCGCCAGCCCCACCGCGCCGAATGCGGCCTTGATGGTGTCATTGCCGAATTTCGCGCCGCCATCGTCGAGAAAGGCGACCAGGCTCCTGCCGTCATTGACCGCGGGCATGGCCGGCCATTGCTCGATCAGCGCGGCGGCCGCCTTGATCAGCGCCACGTCCTTCAGGAAATCGGCCGCCTTGTTGGCGATTGTGAAGACGGGCGTCATCGCGCCGTCACCCGACAAAAGGGCAGGGCGTCAATCGCCGCGTTCCGATACATGGCATTCCCCCCGGGCTCGCAGCGATCTTCGCACCGCGCTGGCCAAGTCTCAGTCTAGCCGGGCAAGACACGTCGGCAACATGGGAGCGCCGGATTTACAACCGTTCCGGCGGTATCGGGTCGCGGGTCGCCACGCGGAAAGGGCGGCCCGAAACCGGGCCGCCCTCCCAATGCGCGCCAGGGCACAAGCGTCAGATGGTCGGGCCGGACGGAGCCTTGGCCGCAGAATCCTTCGCCGCGCCATGCTTCACCGGCGTCACCTTGGCGCTGGCGTCAGGATGCCCGACAACCGGCGTCACTGCCGCTCCAACGCCCGCGCAATCGCCCGAGCTTTGCGAGACGACCTTGGGCTGCTGGTTCGGGCCGAACGACGTCACCTGGACGCTGCGGCTGCAGGTGCCGTTGCCGCTACTGCTCGACACGAAGGAATAATGGACCGTGCCCGCGGGCATCTTCGCAAAGGCGGCCTGATCGATCTTGCCGTCAGGGCCGACCGGCTGAGCCGCCATCGTCGATGTCTGGCGCAGCATGGCATCCATCTGCCGGTCCATGGCCGCCGCGATTCGGTCGAAATCGGCGAAGGGCGCCATGCTGAAGGGATCGCCGAACGCGATTGGCGCCGCGGCCTGGCTGATGGGGGTGAACACGACCGCCGGCGGCGTGTCGCCGCTGTAGCGGATCTGCTGGACGGTGCCGTCCGGCATCGCGATGTTCAGGACATGGTCGGGCTGGGTGGTTTCGGGTTGGGCATGTTTGGGCGGCGTCGCGCCGATCGCCGTGCCCGCTACGGCCAGACCGGCGATGCCGGCAAGAAGGCCGATCGTCTTTTTCCTCATGGATTCATCCTTCTCACGGGTTTCAAGAGGGAGCCAAAAGCTAGGAACGACAAGCTGAACGGCGGATTAAGCGCTCATGCTGATCGCGAAGACCAGGAAGGCGGCCGGATTCGGCTTAGCCCTTCGCGTTGCGCCGCCGCGTATCCCAGCCCTTGCGGGCGGCGGCCGAGCGCTGTTCGGGCGAGCCCGACTTGTGGGCCCGGCCACCGCGCGACGAGGAAACATGCGTGTCCTTCCTGCCGCGGCCGGAGCCGGACTTGTTGCCGCCACCGCTCTCCTTGTTCACGGTCGCCCAGGCGCGGGCCTCGGCCTCTTTCTTGGGCACGCCGCGATCCTCATAGCCTTGTTCTATATGCTCGGCCTTGCGCTTCTGCTTGTCGGTATAGCTGCTCTTGTCGCCACGGGGCATGGCATTTCTCCAGTATCTGCGTCCGCTACCCGGCCTCAAGAACAGCGGCTAAATAGCGGATTGGTTGCGATTTTGCAGGCTCGTCGCGCAAAGCCCAACGCTCGGCTTCAGCTTTCGCTTTGGCCGCTTCGAGCTTCTCGAGATACAGGTTGGCGAGGTCGTAATGCGCCTTCACGGCCGAAGGAATCAGGGAGGACTGGGCGAGCTCGAGCTGCTCTTCGGCGCGGCGTTCATAATAAGCTGGGTCTTCGCGAGACATGGTGCCTTTTTTCCGTTCAACATGGCGGGAGGGACTTGCTCCGCGCCCGATGGTTAAACGCACTGGCGGAGGATAGTTTCACGCGCATGACGCACAGGCGGAACGGCGTGGCGCGCGGTCGCTTGACGCCGCGCTTCGAAGCTCTGCTCGTGGCTGACAGGCTGGGGGCTGCAGACGAGAAGCCAGCGCCTCAAATGTGGTGCGCGTAGCCCGGGCGTCAGCTCTTAGGCGTAACCCAGATCTCGACCGGCGACACGAACTTACCCGGTGCCGGCTTGCCGATCTCGATGCGCTGCGCGGTGACGCGTTCGCCGGACTGGATGACGAAGCCCGCGCCATGTTGGGGGAGGCGGCCGAACACCATCTTCTGGATTGGCTTGCCGGTGGTCGCGTTCATGATGGTGGCGGTGATGCTCATGCGGGCTTGTTAGCGCGCAGATCGCCATTGTCGAGCGCCTGTTCGATCGCGGCCTCGGCGTGGAGCGCGGTCGTGTCGAACAGCGGAACCGCGCTGTCCTCGGGCGTGACCAGCAGCATGATCTCGGTGCATCCGAGGATCACCGCCTCGGCGCCGTGAGCAACCAGCCGGGCGATCACCTTACGATAGGCTGCGCGCGAAGCCGGAGTGACGATGCCGGCGACCAGTTCTTCATAGATGATGCGGTGGACGGTCGCGCGGTCGGCCTCATCAGGCACCAGCACATCGAGCCCGTGCCTGGCAGCGAGGCGGCCCTTGTAGAAATCCTGCTCCATGGTGAAGGCCGTGCCGAGCAGGCCGACGCGGTGAAAACCGGCCGCCTTGATCCGGTCAGCGGTGGGATCGGCGATGTGCAGTAGTGGCACTGAGACCGCGGCCTGAACCGCATCCGCCATCAGGTGCATTGTGTTGGTGCAGATAAGGAGCAGCTCGGCGCCCGCGCTTTCGAGGCGTCGGGCCGCATCGACCATGCGATCTGTGAGCGCAGACCAGTTGCCGACATGCTGGAGCCGTTCGATCTCGGCGAAATCGAAGGACCATAAGAGGCAGCGCGCCGAGGCCGTGGGCCCGAGGCGATCGCGCACGCCCTGGTTCAGGATGCGATAATATTCGGCCGAGCTTTCCCAGCTCATGCCGCCGATCAGGCCAATCATCTTCATGGCGCCGGCGATAAGCCGCGGCGCGGCGATTGCAAACTGGATCGGCTCGTATTGACCGTCAGAACCAGGTCGGCGTCACGAAGTCACCGAGACCAGGCCGAGCACGGCGACCAGCGGAATCAGCGCAAGCGTGAAGGAAATGACGTGTCTCAACATTTGCTTCATCCTGAATGAACGCCTTGGCGGCGCCTGAGATGGTGGGTGGGTAGAAACGCGCCGGGCCAGGGAGAGGGGTGAGGTAAGGCCCGGCGCGCGCCGCTGCGCAGCGTCAGTTGGGAGCTCTGACGCCCAGCAGGGGTAGATGACGGGTGTCGCTGCTGCCGCCCTGTGGGGAGGCAAAGGCGGCGACATCGCCGAAAAGGATATTGGTGCGCATCTGATCTCTGGCTCCCAAGGATCCGAATTTGCAGGCCAGCAATGGCCGTCCCGATCCCGTTAGGTGGGAAAAGCGGGCGGTGCATTCGTGACGCGACGGCAGCGACGAAAGTGCGGCCGACGGTGGATTCGGGCGCGACGAAGCGACGAAATGAGGGAAGATTGAGGCGCGCCGGGTGCCCTCACCCCTTCAGTCGGTATCGCACCTCATCCCAATGGCGAGGCCCGACGCGCACCGAGGCGCCCGATCGCAGGACAAGCGCCATGTGCCGGCCGATCGCGCTGATCTGGAGGACTGCGTTCGGCCGCACAAAGGCGGAGCGGTGGACGCGCATCATCATGGCCGGGTCGAGGCCCTGTTCCAGCGCCGCCATCGTCACGCGGATCATGTGGCTGCGCTCGCCGGTGTGGAGAAGCGCATAGTCCTTGGCGGCCTCGATCCACTCGATCGTGTCGACCGGCACGCGGATCTGGCCGCGCGAGGTCGGGATCCAGAATTCTTGGAGATACTCAGCATCGGCGGCGCGAGGGGCGACTGTGTAAGCATCCTCGTGATCAGCAGGCGGAGCGGCGGGCACCGTGGCGGCACGTTCGGCGGTAAGGCGGCGGAGGACCGAGCGGATGCGGGCGAGCAGCTCGCGCGGCTCGAACGGCTTCATGATATAATCGTCGGCGCCGAGCTCCAGCCCGACGACGCGGTCGATCACGTCGCGGCGTGCGGTGAGCATGACGATACCGATATTGCCGTGATCGGCGCGTAGGCGGCGGGCGATGCTGAAGCCGTCCTCCACTGGCATCGTCACATCGAGCACGACGAGGGCGGGCGGGCGCGTGTCGAGCAGCACATCGAGCTCGGCACCGCCGCTGGCCTCGTCGACCTCGAGGCCCTGTTCGCGCAGATACTCGGCGACCGGCTCGCGCAGGTCCTCCTCGTCATCCACCATGACAATATAAGGCGCTTCGGGCGTGCTCATGGGCGGTCCATTTCCTGCAGAAAGCGGCTGAGCGCCTCTGGCGTGAAGGGCTTTTCAAGGACTGGCCGCTTCGCCTCGCCGAGGAAGCGCGCGGCGGCCATGCCCAGCGTGTCGCCGGTCGCGAAGGCGACGCGATCGGCAAGGTCGGGGCGCTCGGCCTTGATCCAGGCGTAGAGCTGCTGGCCGTCGATGCCGGGCATGCGCAGATCGCTGATGATCAGATCGTAATCGGAGGCCTTGAGCCCCGGCGCGAGCTTCGCCATCGCCGCTTCACCGCCGATTGCCATGTCGCAGTCGAAACCTTCGATCACGAGGAAATCGGCAAGCGATTCGGCGATCTCGGCTTCATCGTCGATCACCAGCGCGCGGCGTTGGACGACTGGCACGGGGAGGGCGAAGTCGCCCGCTGAGTCGGCCTCCGGGTGATCCATATCCACCGGCAGGGTCAGCCGGAAACAGGCGCCGACAGGAGAGGGGACAAGCTCGAGCCTGCCGCCATGCGCCTCGGCCAGCCCCTGCGAGAAGGACAGGCCGACGCCGGTGCCCTGGCCCTGCGGCTTGGTGGTGAAGAACGGCTCGAAGATGCGGCGGCGGACATGCTCCGGAATACCAGGGCCATTGTCCGAGATTTCGAGCATCACCGTGCCGGGCTCGGCGCCGGGGCCGCTGCGGAGCGTCAGCGCCCGGTTCGGCACATTGGCCTCGACCATCGCCTGCTGCGCGTTGACGATCAGGTTGATGATGATCTGGTGGACCTGGTCCGAGTCCGCAGAGACCGGCGGCAGCGATGGCGCGAGTTCGCGCACCGTGGCGATGCCGTCAGTCCGCAGGCCGTAATCGGCGAGCTCATGCGCGGCCATCGCCACTGCGTTCAGATCGACCGCGGCGCGCTCGGGGCGATTCTGGCGCGCCATGGCGAGGAAGGTCTGGACGATGCGGGCGCAGCGATCGGCTGCCTTGCGGATCTTCTGCGCGCGCTCGGCAAGTTCGCCGCCGCGCGACTGGCGCTCCATCATCACCGCCTGGGCGACGACGATCGAGAGCGGGTTGTTGAGCTCGTGGCTGACACCCGCGAGCAGCGAGCCGAGCGCGGTCAGCTTCTCGGTCTGGTAAAGCGCCTCGCGTGAGCGGGCGAGGGCCGCCTCGGCGCGCTTGCGGTCAGTCAGGTCGATGGTGAAGCCTGCGGTCACGCCTTTTCCGCCCGCGATGGGGAAGGACATGGTCAGGACCGAGGCGTATTTGCTCTCATAGCCGTCATCGATTTCGCTGGTCACCACCTCGCCCTGCCGCGCACGGTGTTCGAGAATCTCGACCTGCGCCGCGACCTCGGGCTCGAACAGCTCGGCGGGGCGGCGGCCGATCATCGCCTCGACCGAAAGCCCCATGGCGCGGGCGAATTCCGGATTAAGCCGGATGTAGCGGCCTTCGGCGTCCTTGATGTGCATCGCGATCGGCGCGTTTTCGAGAAAGGCGGCAAGCTGCGCTTCGCTCTCGGCCAGCCGCTCCTCGGAATGGGCGCGTTCGAGCACCGCAAGGGTGCGGTCGGCGAGCTCGCAGACCAGATCGACCTCGCTGTCGCTCCAGCGCCGCGGGACTGACTGGTGGACTGACAGCACCCCGACGATCTCGCCGGCGCGCATCATCGGCACGGTGAGCATCGCCGCCGCCTCGACTGACTCGAAGACGGCGCGATTGCCGTCATAGACGAGAGGATCGTCGGCAATGTCGTTGATCCGGATCGGCCGGCCGCTGCGATGCGCCGCCGCCAGCCGCGAGCCGACCCAGGCGAGCCGGATCTCGCTCCCCACGACGCTGGCCACGCCATTGCGCCATTCCTGCAGAACGCAGAGCGTGTCCCCGCCATGGAGCGCCTCGGCATAGTTGGTACGCGAGGCGGCCAGATGCTCGCCGAGCCGCGCAAGGGTGTGCCCGAGGATCTTGCGTGCGTCGGTTTCGTCGCGGACGCAGTCGTTCCAGGCGATCAGGAAGGCCTGGTTGCGCTCGCGATCCTGCAGTGCCGCCTGGGCGCGGGCGCGCTGAAGCGCCACCCAGGTGCGCTCGGTAATATCGCGCATGACCTGCAGCTCTGCGTCGCTCCAGCAGCGCGGGCGATTGTGGTGCACACCGAGCGCCGAGTGCATCTTGCCATCCTGCACCAGCGGGAGATTGACGAAGGCGAGGATCTCGCGGCTGAGATAGCGTTCAATCACGCTCGGCTCGAACCGAGAGTCGTTCGCGACATCGTCGCAGCGGATGACTTCGCCCGCGACCCAGGCGCGATCGGCCGCGGCGCCTACGCTTCGGAAGGTGAAGTTGTCGCTGCGGATACTCATGACGCCGTGCCGCCATTCGCCGAGCACCGTGAAGGCGCGGCCGGACGGCTCGGCCTCGACATAGGTGGTGCGCGTGACCCCGAGATGGCGACCGAGCATCTCCAGCGTGATCGCGATGATGGCGTCGATCTCGTTTTCGGGGCGGATCCGGTCTCCCCAGGCGATCAGGAAGGACTGGTGGCGTTCTCGCTCCTGCAGCGCCGCCTCGGCGCGCGCGCGTTCAAGCGACACCCAGGTGCGCTCGGCGATATCGCGGATCAGCTGGACCTCGCTGTCGGTCCAGGCGCGCGCTATATTGTGCTGGGCCGAGATGGCTGCGCGGACCCGGCGCTTTTCAATGAGTGGCACACTGACAAAGGCTGCGACCGCGGCGTCACGACAGGATTGCGCGACTGCCGGGTCTATCCGCTGGTCGCCCGCGATATCGTCGTAACGGACAACGTCTTCAGCTGGTCCGCCGCGTTCGGTCATCGTGCCGACATGGCCGAGCGAGAAATCGGTGCCGGCGAGGCCAGGCACCTCGTTCCGCCATTCCCCAAGGATCGCGAAGGCGCCGCCGGTCGCGTCGCTTTCGGACCAGATGGCGCGCGAGACGCCGAGATGGCGGCCGAGCGCTTCAAGCGTGATCGCCATGATCGCCTCGGGCGAGGCCTCGCCACGGATGCGGTCGCTCCAGTCGAGCAGGAACGCCTGGTTGCGCTCGCGCTCACGCAGCGCCGCCTCGGCGCGGTCGTGCGCCTGCCGGCCTTCGCGGCGCTCGGTTGGTGCGATGACCCCGTTCATTGGAACGGTCTAGCAACAAACCGGGCGTCGGGGCGAGAGCCACGTCGCAGGCCCGTCGCCGCGCTCGTCAGTTTCGTCGCACTTTCGTCGCTCCCGTCGCAAGCCATGGCGGAACCTGCGCGATCTCCTTCACACCGGCGCGATGAACAGCGCATCCACTACGGCGCCGGCTCGCAGCAGCGGCGACGATGATGACGGCAAATCGGACCTGGCGATCGGGGTCTTCGCCTCGATTTGCCGCGATCGGCTCGGCGAGCGGCTTCTGGCCTTCGCGCGGGCGGCCCCGAGCGCTGGGATCGGCGTGCATGAAATGTCCCGCACGGCCTTGCTGCCGGCGCTGGTCGCGGGCGAGCTCGCGCTGGTGATGGGTCCAGGGCGGCAGCGGTTCGACCTTCCCTCGATGCAGCTCTGGAACGATCAGGTGATGATCGCCACCGGACCCGAGCATCGTTTCGCGAAACAGACTCTGGTGACTCCAGCGCAGTTGCGCGACGAAATCTTCATCGTCTCGCGCCAGCAACATGGCAGCGACATGCACCGTTTCCTGTCACAGCGGATCAACCCGCACGCACCGGCGCTCAACGCTGTGCTGATGGACCTGGGGCCGCCGCTGGTGATGGATCAGGTCGCCGAGGGCGAGGGCATCGCGCTGATCTGCGCGAGCCATGTCGAGCACCGTCTCGACGACCGGATCGTGGTGCGGCCGATCGATGCGATCGGCGCTGAGTTCCCGGTCTCGGCCTATTGGCGAGATTCGAAGCCGCAACCGCAACTGGCGGCGTTGATCGACATGCTGGCGATTGGGGCGCGGGGCTGAGGACGTTTGGGGCGTGAACTCACGGCCGGGAGCGTCTGCCTCTGGTGTTGAGCGGCTGTTCGGCAGGGAAATCTGAGGCGGACTGTGTCAACTCTTGGGACCGCTTCCGGAGGTCACTATGATTTGTGACGCTCCAAATGTGACGCGCTTTACGCGTCCGTTCTTCAGTTTCAGAAATGCATAATATCCAGCCTCGCCGCATGGCAGGTTGGCGTCCGCCGATTCTTCCCAGGAAAGCATCAATGTACCTTTATAGACCGATGCGCCTGAGGGCTTGCAGGACTTCAATAACTGAAGAATTTCGGGATTGAGTACTTCAGCGTTCGGAGCCCAAGGGAGACTCGAAAAGCTCTTGAGCGTCGCGTCCGCTCTCACCGCCGTATCGAACGCCTTGGCAATTTGAGTTTCCTCAAGCGTCAACGGGCGTCGGTCCCCTGCGTCAGCGGGAGCAGCGCAGCAAAACCACCCGCAAACCACCAATCCCAGCAGCTTAGAGTTGACCGGATACATCCTTGCGCTCCTTTTCTCACCAGGACAGCCGCTTTACCTGTTATTGGGCCGCTTTCCGCCTGACTGCTTTATGACGTGTGGCCTGGCTTGGGCCCCGAACCTGACGCGGTCATGCCTACGGTGCGCCTGGTGGGTCAATGCCGGTTGCAACCGTCGCGACCAGCATATCCTCCACGAGCGGCGATGCCAGCGCGAGGATGCCGCCGCCGGCACCCACTATGATCGAGGTCCCGAACGCCACGCGATCTGCACTGCGCCCCGCCACATCCGCCCGAACGACCGGTACGCAGTTTCCCCGGGCGCAGGCGATGTCGACCGCGTGGGTGGCGCTCACCACATCGGCCTTTTCCGGGCTCAGCGCATTGTTGCTCGGCACGAACAGCGCCTGCGCGCCGCATGCGACCAGGGTGCGGGCGAGTTCGGGATAGTTGGTGTCGTTGCAGATCATGATGCCGAAGGTCAGGCCATCGATCGTGAAGACCGGGGCCTCCTCGCCCGGGCTGTAGACCGAGCGCCGGATCGCGGGGTGCCGCTTGCGATAGACGCCGAACAGCGCGCCGCGGTGGACGATGGCGGCGCTGTTATGGAGCTTGCCGGCGCTGGTGATCTCGGTGAAGCCGATGATCGTGGAGACCATGTCGCTGGCGAGCGGGGCGAGCAATGCTTCGAGCTCACCATTCTCGACGCTGATCGCGGATTCCGTGGGATACTCCGCATCGTCGGCGAGCCCGCCAAGCAGTGCTTCGGGGCAGAGCAGGATACGGATGCCCTCAGCCTCACACCAGGCGATGCGCTCCCGGACGAGGCCTATCGCGGCCATCGACCCGCGCGGCAGGAACGGGGCCTGCCAGGCAGCGAGTTTCATTGCATTCCCCCGAAACCATGAGCGGCGTGGCGGATCAGCTTTGGCCCTTGATCAGCCCGAACTCCAGGATTCGTTGGCGTTCCGACATGATCGGCATTGCTCGAGGCCAGAAGGCGCCGCATGATGTACCCGTGCCTGCGATTTCCTTCCAGCCTATGCTTGAGGATGTCCTCAATGCGAACCGGCTGCATTTTACCGCTTCCTTGAAGGCGCGGCGGATGCGGCGCGCCTCTCTGTTGGGCGGCGCGCTCGGTGCGACGGCCGGACTCGCTATCGCCTGGCTTCTCGACCTGTCCATGGTGCTGATGGCCGTGATCGGGCTTGCCTCCTGGCTCCTGTTTTTGTCGTCGGTCCTCCTGGCGGCCTATCTGCGTCTGCCCGGCCAGGCCCGGCTGACCTTCGCGCAACAGAAATCGCTGCAAGGCGAGGTTGCGGTCAAATGGTCCGATGTCGGCATTTCGATGACATCGGAGCGGGGTCACGCGCAGCTCAAATGGGAGGATTTTGTCGAGATCATCGAAGGCCGCGATGCCATCCTGCTCCGCCAGACCGACACGCTGTTCAGCTTCGTTCCCAAGCGCCTTTTGTCGGAGGAGCAGGCTGCGAGCATCGTGCGGCATCGCAGCTGCTGAACCATGACCGCGACCTGGAGGAAGCCCGCCCTGTTGTCGAAACCAGCATATCAACCCCGAGACGCTCGCAGAGGTAGCGCGTGGTTACGACAGCGAGACACGTGGCGTCGCATCTCTCACTTGAACAGCGCCAGATCTACGGCCTCGGCCATCGCCTTATAGCCCGCGTCGCCGGGATGGAGCTTGTCGCCGCTGTCGAACGCCGCTGCCATTGTCTGGGGATCGGTCTTGTCAGCCACCGCGCGGTCGAAATCGATTACGCCGTCGAAATGGCCGGGCGCGCGGATCCAGTCATTGACTGCCTGGCGTACCGCGTCGCCGTCCTCCGAATAATAGCCGGCGCCTTTGTAGGGCAGGACGGTCGCGCCGATCACCTTGACGCCGCGATCATGCGCACGGGCGATCATCTGGCGATAGGCGCCGATGATATCCTTCGGGAGCGGCATGTTGCTCTTGCTGCGCGCGGCGCTGCCGATGTCATTCACGCCCTCGAGCACAACCACATAACGCACGCCCGGCACCGACAGCACGTCGCGATCGAACCGGGCGAGCGCCGCCGGGCCCGCGCCGGTCGCGAGCAGGCGGTTGCCCGAGATGCCGGCATTGGCGACCGCGAAGCTGGTCTTGCCCGCTGCGCGTAGGCGCTCGGCGAGGATGTCGGGCCAGCGAAGATTGGCGTTGTCAGTCGAAAGCGCGCCGTCAGTAATCGAATCGCCGAAGGTGACGATCGTCGACGTCGCCGTGCCGCCTGAGACGTCGATGCCGCTGAGGATGTAGCGCATTTTGGAGGTGGTGCCGGTGATTTCGGCCGCAGCTGTCTGGTCGCCGGACGCGATGTGGGTCGTGGCGACGCCCAGCGGATGGCCGGTCAGGTGCTCGGCCGAGCCCGGCACATAGATGCTGACCACGACATGGGCGAGCGGCGGGA
>JBDTXU010000443.1:0-1678 GCA_040006055.1 Sphingomonas bacterium
CCGCTTTCGGCAATGGCACGCTGGAAAAGTCCGCTGGCCAAAGGGGAAATCGTCAGCGCGCTCACCGACGATGCCCCCGCCGATTCGCCCGCGATGGTGACCTGATGAGGGTCCCCACCAAAGGCGGCGATGTTGCGTTTCACCCATTGCAGCGCCGCGATCTGATCGCGGAAGCCCTGGTTCCCGCCGGCATGGTCGGGGGCATCCGCTGAAAGCTCGGGATGGGCGAAGAAGCCGAATATGCCGAGCCGGTAATTGATCGAGACGAAGATCACGCCCTTTCGCACGACGCTCTTGCCGCCCTCCGGCCCCCATTCGCTGCCATGGCCGCTGGTCATCCCGCCGCCATGGATCCAGACCATGACGGGATAGGGTTTGGCAGCTTTCCTGGCGGGCGCCCAGATGTTGAGCGTCAGGCAATCCTCGCTTTGCGGCAACTTCACCCAGTCGGCGGTCTGGCGGCAGACGAATCCGAAATCGGTCGCCTTGCGTGTGCCTTGCCAGGCTTTCACGGGCTGCGGCGCCTTCCAGCGCAGATTGCCGATGGGTGGGGCCGCATAGGGAACGCCCAGGAACGTCACCATGTCGCCCCGTTCACTGCCAGCCAGCTTTCCGCTGTCGATCGTAACGGTGGGCGCGGCAGGCTGAGCCAGGGCAGGGGCGCTGAAGGCGGCAAGCAAAGCGACGAAAGCGAGAGACTTGTGCGACATGACGACCGTTCCCCACCTTGATTGTATTGACGGACGCGCATCGCATCGACGAGCCAATCTACTGTGTTACCCTAGTATAACACACATAATCCGTCAACCGTTGATCCGCCGTTCGCGCAATGCGGGCACCGCGTCGAACCCCGCTCTCCCAAGGCGATTCAAACGCACGCAATCACTGCTATCGTCCTGTCTGGCCGGTACAATGACAGGTCCGGTCCCGCTCTTTCTAACTGTCGAGATCATCAGGACGCCGCCGCGCGCGAGGGGCGAAGCAGACGCACGTGCCTCTCTCCCCCAGGGTCTGGCCTTTCTTCTTCCGTGGCGATGAGTTCCGGGGCGGATCGTCCGGGGGCGATCCAACCCCGGCCTCTCGCCCCGGGGAAGTAAAATGCGGCAGTAATCGAGCGACTCGCAAAATGCATTACTTCAAGAGCGACATTCGCGATGTCCCCATCCGGCAGCCTAAAGACACCATGACGAAAAACATTTGTAAGGCGCCGCGGAAACACTCGATTTTCCAACGCGAAAGACGGCGACATGAATTTTAAATCCCGCCCAGTGGCTCGCAAAAATGCGCTTTCCCAAAATGCTGTATTGAGCGGGGCGCGCTGGATAGGGCACTATAGCCTTGTCGATCGGGCCAATCAAAAACGAATAGTAATCGAATTCTACGTCGACGGGCCAAATCGGGCCCAAAAATTATTGCGAGACGTTAAGTCTCTGAGATAACATCAGTAAACACGCAAATGTTGGAAATCCCGAACAGTTTTGACGCGAATTTCCGGGTTTCACCCCCTGATTCGCATTATGCGAGACCAGTATCCGTGTTGGACGGCAAGTACTCGTCCGTCAGCCCGGCCGGCTCTTCCCCAGATACCAGCTCAGCCGGTTCGCGCCCTGCGAGCGCGAGTGCTGCGGGTTCATCAGGTCATAGACCACCGCATTCTCGAGCACGCGCTGGACGTAAT
>JBDTXU010000444.1:0-7256 GCA_040006055.1 Sphingomonas bacterium
GCACCGAGCGCCGCCCGCTCCCCGCCGGCCGGATGGACCGGCAATCGGCGCTGCACTTCGGTGTGGGGCTGGGCGCTTTCTCGGTGATCCTGATGGGGCTCGCAACCAATCTGCTCGCGGCTGGAATCCTGGCCGTGTCGATCCTCTTCTATGTGCTGGTCTATACCGTCTGGCTCAAGCGCCGCACGCCGCAGAACATCGTCATCGGTGGTGCGGCCGGCGCGTTCCCGCCGTTGATCGGCTGGGCAGCGGCGACCGGCCATGTCGCGGTCCTTCCGGTGCTGCTGTTCGCGTTGGTCTTCCTGTGGACACCTCCCCATTTCTGGGCGCTCGCTCTGTTCATGAAGAGCGATTACGCGGCCGCCGGCGTGCCGATGCTGCCGGTGGTCTCGGGCGAGCGCGTCACGCGGACGCAGATCGGCCTGTACACAATCCCGATGGCGGTCGCCGCCATCGCGCCCTGGGCGCTTGGGTTGACCGGCGTGCTGTATGGCGGCGTCGCTATCGTTGCGACGCTCGTGTTTGCCGCGCTGGCCCTTCAGGTGAGCCTCCGCAGCACCGGCGCCGAGGATGCGATGCGGCCCGAGAAGCGGCTGTTCGCCTGGTCGATCCTCTATCTTTTCATTCTTTTCGGGGCGATCGTGATCGACCGCTGGGTATTCGCATGAGCCAGCCTGACGACGCACCGCGCCCAGGCGCGTCCCCGTGGCAGAAGCCCGGCGCGGCGCAAAGCGAGGCGATCCGCAAGCGCCAGCGCAGCCGCTCCATCGTGATGGCGCTGTTGCTGGGTGCGTTCGTCGTGCTGATGTTCGGTATCTCGATCGCCAAGATCAAGGCGGGGATGGCGCATTGACCCCCAAGATCCGCACCCTGGTTTTCGCCCTTCTCGGCATATGCTTCATGACCGCCCTCGGCTGGGCGAGCGTGCCCTTGTACCGCGCGTTCTGCCAGGCGACCGGGTTGAACGGCACAACCCAGCGCGGAAAGGTCGCGCCGGGCGCGGTCGATCATCAGGTGCGGGTCGATTTCGACACCAATGTCTCGCCCAAGCTGCCCTGGAAGTTCGTCCCTGAAAATCCGTCGGACACGGTGGCGGTCGGCGCGCGGGACATGGCGTTCTTCACCGCGACCAACACCAGCGATCACCCGATCACCGGCACCGCGACCTTCAACGTCACGCCGGCTCAGGCGGGCAAATATTTCACCAAGATCCAGTGCTTCTGCTTCACGCAGCAGACGCTGCAGCCCGGTGAGACCGCGCGCATGCCGGTCATCTTCTTCGTCGATCCCAAGATGCTTGCCGATCCGGATGCGGCGGACATCAAGACGATCACCTTGAGCTACACTTTTTACCCTGTGGATTCCGCGAAAGCTGCAAGCTAGAGCGGGCTCGACAGCCTATTGAACGGGGACCGAAATGGCCGGCGCCAAGAATCACGATTATCATATTCTCGCACCCGATATCTGGCCGTTCGTCGGCGCCTTCTCGGCGCTGGCAATGGCTGTCGGCGGCATCATGTGGATGCATGGCGGGCATCTCGGCCATCCCAATGGCGGCGGCATCATATTCTTCCTCGGCGTCGCGGGCGTGCTCACCACCATGTTCAGCTGGTGGGCGAATGTGATCACCGAAGCGCATCAGGGGTTCCACACGCCGGTCGTGCAGCTTCACCTGCGGTACGGCATGATCCTGTTCATCGCCTCCGAAGTGATGTTCTTCGTCGGCTGGTTCTGGGCGTTCTTCGATTTCTCGCTGTTCCCGGCGCCAGTTGCCTATGACATGGCGACGCACACGACGAGCCTGATCACCGATGCGGCGGCGACTGCCTCGGCCTGGCCGCCCAAGGGCATCGAAGTCATCAACGCCTTCAAATTCCCGCTGCTCAACACGATCATCCTGCTGACCTCGGGTACCACAGTGACCTGGGCGCATCATGCATTGATCCATGGCCAGCGGGGCGGCGAGAAGACCGGTCTCTGGGGCCTGCTCGGCGTCGGCAACCGCGACGGCGTCCTCAAGGGCCTGTGGCTGACGATCATCCTCGGTCTGCTGTTCAGCTCGATCCAGGCCTATGAATATTCGGAAGCGCCCTTCCCCTTCCAGGGAATCAATTATGGCGCGTCCTTCTTCATGGCTACCGGCTTCCACGGCTTCCACGTCATCATCGGCACGATCTTCCTGACCGTGTGCCTGATCCGCGCCTACAAGGGTGACTTCACCCCGCGCCAGCATTTCGGCTTCGAAGCCGCTGCCTGGTACTGGCACTTCGTCGACGTGGTGTGGCTGTTTCTGTTCGTCTCCATCTATGTCTGGGGCGGCTGGGGCGCCCCGGTCCATAGCGGCTAAGTCAGATGGCCGGCTGGCAGCTCGCGCAGGTCAATATCGGTCGGCTCGCCGCGCCGGCCGATGATCCGCAGGTAGCCGGCTTTTTCGAGCAGCTGGATTCCATCAACGCGCTGGCCGAGGCGACCCCCGGTTTCATCTGGCGGCTGAAGGGCGAGGGCAACAGCGCCACCGATCTGCAGCCGACTCCTGATCCGAGGGTGATCCTCAACATGTCGGTCTGGGCCGATGCCGAATCGCTGTTCGACTATGTCTATCGCAGCGCCCATACCCCGGTGATGGCGCAGCGCCGCACCTGGTTCGAGCGCTTCGATGGCGCCTATCAGGTTTTGTGGTGGATCCCCGCCGGTACCATCCCCACGATCCACGACGCGCTCGCACGGCTCTGGCTGCTCGACCGCTACGGGCCCAGCGACCGCGCCTTCACCTTCAAGCTGCGCTATCCGGCGCCCGATGCCCCCGGCATTCCGGTCGACATGCAGCCCGACCCATGGTGCGTCGGCCACGCCTGAAACGCCTTCCTCGCCGAGCCTCTCGCCCGCCCCAACGCCTGCTAATGTTGCGATCAAGGGATTGTGCCCGCGGTGCGGCGCCAAAACCCTGTTCACCGGGCCGATCAAGTTCACGAGCAGCTGTAGTGCCTGCGGCCTCGATTTCTCTGGCTTCAATGTCGGTGACGGGCCGGCAGCGTTCCTGACCTTCCTGCTCGGCGGCCTCCTTGTCGGCCTGTCGCTGACGCTCGAGCTGACCGTCGAGCCGCCGCTCTGGCTGCTCGCGCTCATCCTCATCCCGCTCGGCGTGGTCAGCGTGGTTGGCGCGCTCAGGATTGCAAAAGGCGTGCTGCTCGCGCTCGAATATCGGAACTCGGCACGCGAGGGGCGCATTTCAGACCAATGAAAAAACGTTTTCCGGTCTTCGCCACGATCCTGGTCGGCCTCGCCATTGCGGCAATGATCGCGCTTGGCGTCTGGCAGCTCCAGCGCAAAGGCGAGAAGGAAGCGCTGCTGGTGCAGATCTCCGCGAATCGCACGCTCCCGCCCATCGCCTTTCCCCGCATTCCGATCGGCGAAGGCCTGCTCTTCCGCCGCGCTAGCGCCTTCTGCCTCCAACCCGTAAGCTTCAAGGCCGAGGGCGGGCGGAGCGCGGCTGGTCGGGCCGGCTGGCGCCAGATCGCCCAGTGCCGCACTGGCGCCGAAGGGCCCGGGTTCGCGGTGCAGATCGGTGTTGCCTCAGCCGTCGACGCCAAGCCGAACTGGAAGGGTGGGGAGGTCAGCGGCTACATCGCCCATCTGCCGGATCACCGGCCTTTGATCGCCTCGCTCTTCTCGCGCGCACCCAAAACCCTGATGCTCGTCGCCGACAAGCCGGCGGCTGGTCTCGACGCCAACCCCGAGCCCGACCTGTCGGCCGTGCCGAACAATCATCTCGCTTATGCGGTTCAATGGTTTCTGTTCGCGGCCGTCGCGGCGGTGATTTATGGGGTCGCGCTGAGAAGGCGATTGAAAGCAACGGCTGCACTATAGTCGTCATGACGGACTTGTTCCGGCATCTATGCTTCCGCAAAAGCTCCAGCCGCTATGTACGCGGGACCATGGACCCCGGAACAGGTCCGGGGTGAGGGTTACTTGTGTGGCGGGGCTACCACCGCTAGTCGCCACCCCATGCGCTATATCAGCACCCGCGGGGCAGCTCCCGTACTCGATTTCGAACAGGTCACGCTCGCCGGCCTTGGCAGCGACGGTGGCCTTTATATCCCCGAATCCTGGCCGAGCCTGAGCGCGGACGAGATCGCCGGCCTGCGCGGGCTATCCTATGTCGATACGGCCGTGGTGGTGATGGCGCCATTCGTCCAAGGCACACTGACCCGCGAGGAACTGCGCGGGCTCTGCGCCCAGGCCTATGGCCGTTTCGCGCACGCCGCCGTCACGCCGCTCGTCCAGCTGGACGAGCGCCAATGGCTGCTCGAGCTGTTCCATGGCCCGACGCTCGCCTTCAAGGATGTCGCGCTCCAGCTGCTCGGGCTGCTGTTCGAACGCTTCCTCGCGGGGACCGACAAGCATCTGACCGTAGTCGGCGCGACCTCGGGCGATACCGGCTCGGCCGCGATCGACGCGCTGGCCGGGCGCTCGGGCGTCGATGTCTTCATGCTCCACCCCAAGGGCCGCGTGTCCGATGTGCAGCGCCGGCAGATGACGACGGTGCTCGCGCCCAACATCCACAATATCGCGATCGAGGGCAGCTTCGACGATGCCCAGGCGCTGGTGAAGGCGATGTTCAACGATCCCGGCTTTTCGGGGAAGTTCGCGGTCTCGGCGGTCAATTCGATCAACTGGGCGCGGCTGATGGCGCAGGTCGTCTATTATTTCTACGCGGCCGTCCGGCTTGGCGCGCCTGAGCGGCCGGTCGCCTTCTCTGTGCCGACGGGCAATTTCGGCGACGTCTTCGCCGGCTACGTCGCAGCGAAGATGGGGCTGCCGGTGGCAAAGCTGGTCGTCGCGACCAACGTCAACGACATCCTCCACCGCGCGCTCAGTGCTGGCGATTATTCGCAAGGCACGGTCGTCCCGACGCCGAGTCCGTCGATGGATATCCAGGTCTCGAGCAATTTCGAGCGGCTGCTGTTCGATCTCGGCGGCCGCGACGGCGCCGCGACGGCTGAGCAGATGCGCGGCTTCGAGGCCTCGAAGGCGATGCGCCTCACCAACGCCCAGCGCGAGGGTGCTGCGCATCTGTTCGCGAGCGACCGGATAGATCTCGACGACATGGCGTTGGCAATGCGCTGGGCGTGCGACGGCGCCGGCCAGGTGATCGATCCACATACCGCGATCGGCCTCGCCGCAGCGCGCCGCGCCGATCTGCCCGCCGATGTGCCGATCGTGACGCTCGCCACCGCGCACCCGGCGAAGTTCGGCGACGCGGTCGAGCGCGCGACAGGCGTGCGGCCAGCGCTCCCGGCTCGGATCGGTGATCTGTTCGACCGCGAGGAGCGCTATGCGAGTCTCCCCGGCACATTCGAGGCCGTCACCACCTATATCGCCGAGCGGGCGGTGGCGCGGCCGTGAAGCGCGGGCGTTTCTGATGGAGCTCAGGACTCTCATCGGCGAGCCCTGGGCTGATTACGGCCTCATCGATTCGGGGGGCGGCAAGAAGCTCGAGCGCTACGGCCGCTTCCGCTTCATCCGCCCCGAGGGCCAGGCGTTATGGGCGCCCGCCAAGGACGATTGGCGCGCGCACGCGGAATTCGTGCCGGGCTCGGACGAGGACGGCGGTGGCCGCTGGGAATTCGCCGAACCCGTGCCGCGTGAGGGCTGGCCGCTCAAATGGGACGATGTCAGCTTCACCGCCCAGACCACGCCGTTCCGCCATCTCGGCTTCTTCCCCGACATGGCGCCGGTCTGGTCCTGGATGCGCGAAAGGGCCTCCGGCATGGAGGCGCCTGAGTGTCTCAACCTGTTCGGCTATACCGGCGTCGGCACGCTGGCGATGGCGTCGAAGGGCGCGAAGATGGTGCATGTCGACGCGTCGAAAAAATCGGTCGAGGCGGCCCGCGCCAATGCGCAACTCTCCGGCATGGCCGACAAGCCGATTCGCTGGATGACCGACGACGCGACCAAATTCATCGCGCGCGAGGTGCGAAGAGGGCGGCGCTATGACGGGATCCTCCTTGATCCGCCGAAATTCGGGCGCGGGCCCGAGGGCGAGGTGTGGCGGCTCGAGGAGGGGTTGCCGGGGTTGATCGCCGATTGCCGCAAGCTGCTTGATGGCGATTCGCGGTTTCTGTTCCTGACGGTCTATGCGGTGCGCATGTCGGCGCTGGCGATCGGGGAGCTGCTCAACCAGGCGCTCGGTGATCTCGGCGGGACGATTGAGGCTGGCGAGCTGGCGGTACGCGAGGAAGCGCGGGGGTTGCTGCTCCCGACGGCGATCTGGGCGAGGTGGAGTCGGTAGTCTAAATCCCCCTCCCGCTTGCGGGAGGGGAAAGTTTCAGTCCATCCCCGCCCGCATCGCCGCACTTGCCACGAACGGCGCGCCCGCCAGCAACAGCAAACTCACCGCCGCCAGCAACTTCACCGCCCCGAATCCCCCATCAATCGATCCCGCCCCAAAGATCAGCAACGGCACCGCAAGCGGCAGCATCACCAGCCCCGCCACCGCGCCAGCGCCGCGCAGCCCTGAAACAAGGGCAGAGGTCGCGACCGCCAGTGCCGCCAGCCCTGGCGTCCCGATCAACAGCCCGATCTCGACCTTCAGCAGCGCCGCCCCGGACATGTCCAGCAGCCCCGCCGCGATCACCGCCGCCAGCATCAGCGGCGGGCCGAACGCCAGCCAGTGCGCCGCGATCTTCGCCGCCGCCACGCTCGCCATGCTCAGCCCACGCACCGCGAACTGGTCGAGCGCGCCGCTTTCCGCATCCGGGCCGATCAGTCGCTCAACTGGCATCAGCGCGGCGAGCAACGCGGCCGCCCAGATCACCCCGCCGCCGACCCGCGCGAGCAGCGCCGCATCGGGCCCGATCCCGAAGGGAAACAGGATGGTCACGAGCAGGAAAAAGGCGAGCGTATAGGTCACGCTGCCGCCGGCCCAGGCGCGGCGAAGGTCGCGCGCGATAAGGGCGAGAAGCGGCGTCACGCGGCATCCCCAAGCGCAATCGACTGCGCGCCCGGAACATCGATCGGTAAATGCGTCGCGATCAGCGCTATGCCGCCGGCCGCGCGGTGGCTGGCAATAAGGGTCTCGAGCGTCCCCACGCTCGCATCGTCAAGGCCATTGGCGGGCTCGTCCAACAGCCAGACTGGCGCTCCGCTCGCCACCACCCGTGCCAGCGCCGCGCGCCGCCGCTGTCCGGTCGACAGCAACCGCACCGGCACCTCGGCGAGCGCCGAAAGCTGGGTTGCCTCGATCGCCCGCGCGA
>JBDTXU010000445.1:0-3263 GCA_040006055.1 Sphingomonas bacterium
AGCGTGGTGAGGGTGATGCCGTCGTCGCGCTCCTTTTCGATGAGCTGTTCGAGCTGGCGCTGATCGGTGATGCCGACGTTGAAATCGCCATCGGTGGCGAGCAGGATACGGTTGATGCCACCCTTGATGAAGCTGGCGCGGGCCGTGTCGTAAGCGAGCTTGATGCCTTCGCCGCCCGCAGTCGAGCCGCCGGCGTTGAGCTGGTCCAGCGCTGCCTTGATTTCGGACACGTCGCTGGTCGGCTCGAGCACGACCCCGGCGGCGCCGGCATAAACGACGATGCCGACCTTGTCCTGCGGCTGGAGATTGTCCGCGAGCAGCGAGAGAGCGGCTTTGACGAGGGGGAGCTTGTCGGGCTCGTCCATCGATCCGGAGACGTCGACCAGGAAGACGAGGTTGGCGGGCGGGCGCTTTCCGTAGGTGAGATCATAGCCGCGCAGGCCGACCCTCAGCAGCCGCGTTTCGGGATTCCAGGGTGTTTTCGCGACATCGGTGGTGACGCTGAAGGGGGCAGTGCGGTCGGCGGGCAGGGCATAATCATAGCGGAAATAATTGATCATCTCCTCAGTGCGGACCGCGTCCTTTGGCGGAAGCTGGCCCTGGTTCAGGAAGCGGCGGACATTGGCATAGGCGCCGGTGTCTACATCGACAGCGAAAGTGGAGACTGGCGCGTCGGCGACGGCGTGTACGGGGGAGATGTCGTTGGCTTTGTATTTTTCGCCGGAAGAGTCGGCCGGGGCGGTGGCCATGTCGCCGCTGGCGTCGAGGGAGGCGGATTCGGTGGGCTGGTTGCTCGAGCTTCGATTGCCCTTGTCGCAGCCGGAAAGGAGGAGGGCGCTGATGGCGACGCACGCCAGGGCTTTCGATCGGATCGAGATTGCCTTCATTTGGACACTCCCTGCCATATTGCTGACTTATTTTCGCCGCGTTTGTGGCACGTGTTTTCAGGGGTGGCAAGGGTTTTCCCATCTCATCGGGGGAGATTGAAATTTTTATGGGCCGATCACGGCTCGCGCTGGTGTTGCATCGTGACGCCAAGCGGCTAGCATCGGGGGCATGGCGACCAAACCGATCACCACCTATGCCGCCTTCTGGCCCTTCTATCTGCGCGAGCATTCGAAGCCCGTGACGCGGCGGCTGCATTATGCGGGGACTGCGCTGACCTTCCTGTTCCTCGCGATCGCGCTGACCAGGGGCGGGTGGTGGTGGGCGCTGATGCCGCTCGCCGGATATGGCTTTGCGTGGGGCGCGCATTTCACAGTGGAGAAGAACCGGCCGGCGACCTTCACCTATCCGCTTTGGTCCCTGGCGAGCGATTACCGGATGTTCTTCCTGTGGCTGAACGGGCGGCTGGAGCCGCATCTGCGCGCGGCTGGGGTCGCAACCTCGGCTTGACCCGGATGCAGCAGCCGTTGCTTGCCGGATCGGCGCGGACGGTTATCTAGGGGGTTATGCAGACAGTCTCCAATACGCTCGCGCTCATCGGCAACACCCCGCTCGTTCGACTGAAGGGGCCGAGCGAGGCGAGTGGGTGCGATATTTTCGGGAAGTGCGAATTCGCCAATCCGGGTGCCTCGGTGAAGGATCGGGCGGCGTTGTTCATCGTCGAGGATGCCGAGGCGCGGGGCGCCATCCAGCCGGGCGGGACGATCGTCGAGGGGACAGCAGGGAATACGGGCATCGGGCTGGCGCTGGTCGCCAATGCCAAGGGTTACAAGACGATCATCGTGATGCCCGAGACGCAGAGCCGGGAGAAGATGGATACGCTCCGCGCGCTCGGCGCCGAACTCGTGCTGGTGCCGGCGGCGCCTTATTCGAACCCCGGGCATTTCGTGCACACTTCGCGGCGGATCGCCGAGGAGACGCCGAATGCGATCTGGGCGAACCAGTTCGACAACATCGCCAATCGCCGCGCCCATATCGTCGGCACCGCTGAAGAGATTTGGGCGCAGATGGAGGGGCGGATCGACGGGTTCACCTGCTCGGTCGGCACGGGCGGCACGCTCGCTGGAGTCGGGCTGGGACTGAAGGCGAAAGACGAGAATGTCTGCATCGCGCTGAGCGATCCTTATGGGGCTGCGCTCTACGAATATTATGCATGCGGCGAATTGCGAGCCGAAGGCAGCTCAGTCGCCGAAGGAATCGGGCAGGGGCGGATCACCGCCAATCTGGAAGGCGCGCCGGTTGATACCCAGTTCCGGATTTCGGATGCCGAGGGGATGGAGTGGGTCACAAGGCTGCTCGGCGAGGAGGGGCTGTGCCTGGGGCTTTCCTCGGGGATCAATGTGGCGGGGGCGGTCGCGCTCGGGAAGCAGCTCGGGCCGGGGAAGCGGATCGTGACGATCCTGTGCGACACCGGGTTCCGCTATCTCTCGACGCTCTACAATCGCGCCTGGCTTGAGGCGAAAGGCCTGGCCGTTCCGCCCTGGCTTGATCGGGACTAGGTGGGCGCTCAGCACCTTTTGCCGGCAAGTTTGATGCCGTTTCCAGAGCGACGAAGCGTGCCATCGACAAGACGCTATTCATGCGTTACATTTATATCACAGACATGAAAATCATTGCACAGGATTCGGCGCAGACGTCGCAGCGGGTGAGGGTCGGGATGATCGGCCTCGCAGCGGTTCTGCTTCTCATCGGCCTCGCGGCCGCGATCTTCAGCACTGCCAGCAAGGAGCGGCCCTTCATCGTCGCCGGCGGTGCGCATCCCGATGTCGTCGCCAATATGGCCGCGGGCAATAATGCGCTCCCTGTCGTCGCGCCGACCAACGAGCCGCTTGTCGAACTCGGTATCACACCGAGCACCGTGACCGGTGACAATGCGGCTCAGCCCGCCGACGCAAAATCCGCGAAATCCAATCGATGACGGGCTTGCGGCTTTGCGACTCGGATTCGGGCGGGAAAAGTGGGGAAACCGTGGTTCGCGAGAGGTTTCTCCGGGGATTCTTCCCCCTGTTCGCCGAGTCGTTGAGAACACAGCAAGAACGAATTGAAATGGCTGCGAAAAAATCCCCGTAGAATCGAGCCGGATACGGCTTTCGGGGAGGAAGTCCCCGGTTTTCCCCTTGAATCCCCGGCAATCCCGGATTAACCCTGCTTCATAACAGGGTAGGACTCATTTCGCCTGAGCGGAACGACACTGGATGGCGGCGCATTGCCGTTTTCCGGGTCGGAGAAGTCGTGCCCAGCAGGGTGAACGGGTGTGACGCAGAGGGTCGACTATCAGGGAGACGGCCTTGGCCTTGTCGATGACAAGGGCAGAGTTG
>JBDTXU010000446.1:0-16661 GCA_040006055.1 Sphingomonas bacterium
GGTCGCTGCGCATCAGGCGACCCTGGATGCATTGAAGAGCTATTCGACGGGCGGCGACGTGCCCGCCTTGAAGACCTTCGCGACCGGGTTGATCCCGACCGTGACCGCGCATCTCAACATGGCCAAGAGCCTCAAGCCCTGATCAGGTGCCAGGCGGTGAGACGGCGCTGTGCCGTGTCACCGTCCCCGGCGTTTCCGTGACCCAGTCGCGCTATCGGCCGAAGCGGTCATAGATTGACGACGGCGAAAGCAGAAGCTTACAACATCAGCTGACCCAGCCACCCGGCAACCGACTCGATAAAGCGGTGGCGGAGATGGATGATGCATGGCTTTCACGTCTCGCGTGAGAAGTGCGACCGCGGCGCCTTTATCTATATTGCCAGCGGCGTTTCGTTGCTCGTCGTGCTCCTGATCGTCGATGTGCTTCGCCTGACCTATTGACGCAGACTCAGCCGGGCCTGATTCACCGCTTCCCTTTTGCGGTCTATCCAGTGGCGATCGGGCATAGGCTCATGGGCTGGCAGGGGATGACTCAATGTACGATCTGCTCGCCGGGCTTCGCGTCGTCGAAGGCTCGGCGTTCATCGCCGGCCCGTCCTGCGGCCTGCACCTCGCCCAGATGGGCGCCGAGGTGATCCGTTTCGATTCGATCGGCGGAGGCCCGGATTATCATCGCTGGCCGCTCGCGCCGGGCTCGGGCGTAAGTCTTTACTGGGAGGGCCTCAACAAGGGCAAGAAATCGATCGCGATCGATCTCGCCTCGCCCGAAGGCCGCGAGCTCGCAGTGGCGATCGCCACCGCGCCGGGCGATAATGCGGGTCTGTTCCTCACCAACTATCCGGTCAAGGGCTTCCTTTCGCACGAGGCACTGAAAGCCCGGCGTGACGACATCATTACCGTTCGGGTGATGGGTTGGGCCGATGGCGCGCCCGGGGTCGATTACACGATCAACGCGGCAGTCGGCGTGCCGATAATGACCGGACCCGCTGATGATCAGCGCCCGGTCAATCATGTCCTGCCGGCCTGGGATCTGCTTGGCGGCGCCTATGCCGCCTTTGCGATGACCTCGGCGCTACTGCGCCGACGGGCGAGCGGGGAGGGCGCCGAGATCCGCGTCCCCTTGTCCGATCTCGCAGCGACCAGCCTCAGCCATATTGGCCAGGTCGCGGAGGTGTTGACGGGCAGAGACCGGCCGCGTCTCGGCAATGACCTGTTCGGCGCGTTCGGCCGCGATTTCCTCTGCGCCGATGGGGCAAGGCTGATCGTCGTCGCGATCACCCCGCGACAATGGGCGGGGCTGGTCGAGGCGCTTGATCTTGCTGCGCCAGTCGCCGCGCTTGAGGCGGAGCTTGGGGTCGCTTTCAAGCGCGACGAGGGCGCGCGTTTCACCCATCGCCAGCGCCTCTTTCCCGTGTTCGAAGCAGCCTTCGCTCGCCGCACTGCCGCTGATCTGCAGCCGCTGTTCGACGCCGGCGGCGTCACCTGGGGCCGCTATCAAAGCCTGCACAAAGCAGTGACAACCGATGCCCGGCTCTTCACGGAGAACCCGCAATTCCAGACCATCGCTCATCCGAGCGGCCTCAGCTATCCCGCCGCTGGCACCGCCGCGACGCTTGGCGGCGAAGTGCGCGGCGCAGTTGTCGCGGCGCCCCGGCTCGGCCAGCATACCGACGAAATACTGGCGACCATACTCGGCCTCGATAGCGGTGCGATCGCACGGCTGCACGACAAGGGGCTGGTAGCATGACTCTCGACAGCGGGTCGGTCGCGCACTGGCATACATGGATCGGCCGCATCGAGGAGCGAACCGAGATCATCGAGGTTGAAAGCCTGCGCCGCTATGCTGCCGCGCTCGGCGAGAGCCTTGATGTGGAGACGCTCCTGCCCTCGCTCGCACATTGGGCCTGTTTCCTTCCGGTGGCCGCTTCTGACCAGCTCGACGTTGATGGCCATCCGAAGCGCGGCGGCTTCCTCCCGCCGGTAACCCTCCAGCGCCGTATGTTCGCAGCGGCCGACATGGCCTTCGACGCGCCTCTGTTGCCCGGCCGGGAAGCGACCCGGACGTCGCGTATCGCCAGCGTCACCATCAAGGCCGGGCGCAGCGGCGATCTCGCGCTGGTCGAGGTCGAGCATGAGATCGAGCAAGCCGGACAAATGCGAGTGCGCGAGCGGCAGACCATCGTCTACCGAGATGGAGGTGCGCCGATCCCGGCAGTGATCCCGATCGAACAGGGCGATGTCCCGGGCGCGGTCACCTGGCTACCGGGAACAATTGACCTGTTCCGCTTCTCCGCCGCCACCTTCAACAGCCACCGCATCCATTATGACGCGGCTTATGCGACCGGCGAGGAGGGTTATCCCGGCTTAGTCGTCCACGGTCCGTTCATCGCTGCTCGGCTTTTCGGCTTCGGCACCCAACAAGGCGCACCAATCCGCCAATTCGCCTTCCGCGCGCTCGCACCTCTGTTCGTCGATCAGCCCGTCGCGCTGGTACGCAACGAAGGCAATATCTCGGCAATCCGCTGCGACGGGGTGACAGCCATGGCTGCAACCTTCAAATGCGGGAATGAGTCATGAAGACAGGATTCCCCATGCGCAGAGCCGCCATCGTCGCCCCGATCCGTACACCCGTCGGCAAGTTCCTCGGGTCGCTCGCGTCGATCCAGGCGGGCGATCTCGGCGCGATCGTGATCAAGGCGTTGATCGAGCGGACCGGTATCGATCCCGAGCGAATCGACGATGTCGTCTTCGCGCAAGGTTACGGCAATGGCGAGGCGCCGTGCATCGGCCGCTGGTCGGCGCTTGCCGCCGGCCTGCCGATCTCGGTGCCCGGCACCCAGCTCGACCGGCGCTGCGGCAGCGGCCTTCAGGCAGTGATCGACGCCGCGATGCGCATCCAGACCGGGGCTGCCGATATCGTCATCGCCGGCGGGGTCGAGAGCATGTCGAACGTCGAATATTATTCGATCGATCACCGCATGGGTGCCCGCATGGGCTCGACCGTGATGCATGACCGGCTGACGCGCGGTCGACTTATGTCGCAGCCGATCGCACGCTTCGGCGAGATCAGTGGTATGATCGAAACCGCGAACAACCTCGCCGCTGATTACGACATCAGCCGCGAGGCCTGCGATGAGTACGCAGCGTCGAGCCACCAGCGCGCGAGCAAGGCCTGGGCCGAGGGCAAGTTCGACGACGAGCTGGTTCCCGTTGCCGTCCGGCAGAAACGCGGCGATCCGGTGATCTTCGCTCGCGACGAAGGCATTAGAAGCGACGCCACAGCTGAAGCCCTCGGCCAGCTCAAGCCGATCGAGAAGGGCGGCGTGGTCACCGCCGGCAATGCCAGCCAGCAGAATGACGCGGCCGCCGCCTGCCTGATCGTCGCCGAGGACAAGCTCGAGGAATTGGGACTCGAGCCGATCGCCTGGTTCCACAGCTGGGCCGCGGCCGGGTGCGAGCCCTCCCGGATGGGGATTGGCCCGGTTCCAGCGGTCGAGCGGTTGTTCGCGCGGAACGGGCTTGGCTGGAAGGACATTGATCTGGTCGAGCTCAACGAGGCCTTTGCGCCGCAAGTTCTTGCCTGCCTCAAGGGTTGGGGCTGGGATGCCGATGATTCCCGCCGCGACATCCTGAACGTCAATGGCTCGGGTATCTCGCTTGGCCACCCGATCGGCGCCACCGGCGGCCGCATCCTCGCCAACCTCGTCCGCGAGCTGAAGCGGCGAGACGGCCGTTATGGCCTGGAGACGATGTGCATCGGCGGTGGCCAGGGTATCGCCGCGATCTTCGAACGGGCGGCCTGAGATGTCATTCAGAGGCCAGCAACTCGCGCTCGCCTTATGCGCGCGGGCCGAGCAGATTGGCTTTGGAATAGCGGGATCATATATGGTCGAGAGGAAAAAGATGAGCGTTTCGAAACCCGTGGTCGCCGCGGCGCTGGCATTACTAGGCTTTGTCGCCTCGACGGCCTCGGCCGGCGCGCCCGCGCCCGCCGGAGACGCGGTGAAGGGCAAGGCCGTGTTTGCGCGTTGCGCGATCTGCCACGATCTCAAGCCCGGCGTCCCGAAGATGGGGCCGAGCCTGTACGGCGTGTTCGGCCGCAAGGCGGGGACGGTTGCGGGCTTCAACTATTCACCGGCCATGAAATCGGCGAAGATCACCTGGTCGCCAACGACCCTCGACAGCTATGTGACGAGCCCGACGAGGCTGATCCCCGGCAACAAGATGGCCTTTGCCGGGCTCACGGCGCCGGCCGACCGCGCCAATCTGATCGCCTATCTTCAGGGCGCGACCAAATAGCCGCCGACCCGCCTTTCGGTGAGACGAGCCCCGGCGCGCTCTCCGGCGTGAAGGTGCTCGATCTCTCGCGTGTGCTGGCCGGTCCCTGGTCGACTCAGATCCTCGCCGATTTCGGCGCTGACGTGATCAAGATCGAGATGCCCGGCAAAGGTGACGACACCCGCGCCTGGGGGCCGCCCTATCTGCGTGGCGCGGACGGTGAGGACGAGATTAGCGAAAGCGCTTATTATCTCTCGTGCAATCGCAACAAGCGTTCGGCTGCGATCAATCTCGCTGATCCAGCCGGCGCCGCGCTGATCCGCGAGCTCGCGGCCCGGGCCGATATCCTGGTCGAGAATTTCAAGGTCGGTGGTCTGGCGAAATACGGCCTCGATTATCCCGCCCTCGCCACGATCAACCCGCGCCTGGTGTATTGCTCAATCACCGGCTTCGGCCAGACCGGCCCTTATGCGGCGCGTGGCGGCTATGATTTCGTGGCGCAGGGCATGGGCGGGTTCATGAGCATCACCGGCGAAGAGGATGGCGGTCCGCTCCGCGCCGGCGTCGCCATGGCCGATCTCTCGACCGGCATGTACGCAACCGTCAGCATCCTCGCCGCGCTTCGTCATGCCGAGCACACCGGTGTCGGCCAGCAGATCGACATTTCGCTGCTCGACACGCAGATCGCGATGCTCGCCAATCAGGCCATGAACTGGCTGGTCGGCGGGGTCGTTCCCGGGCGGCTCGGCAACCGCCACCCGACCGTCGTGCCCTACAAGACCTTCACCGTCGCCGACGGTACGATCATCATCGCGGTGGGCAATGACGGCCAGTTCCGCCAGCTCTGCAAGGAACTCGGCGTGCCCGAGCTCGGCGCCGACCCCCGCTTCGTCACCAGCCGTGCCCGGCTGATCAATCGTGACGCGATCGAGGCGATCATCCAGGATCTCGTCAAGGGTCTGGACGGCCACGCGCTGATCGACCGCCTCGCCGCCTGCGGGGTTCCCGCCGGGCCGGTGAATACGATCAAGGAGGTGTTCGAGGATCCGTTCGTGGATGCTCGCGGCACCGTCCATCGCTTCATCCGCGAGGATGGGGTGGAGATCCCGACAGTCGCGTTTCCGGGCAAGCTCTCCGCCACTCCCACCACCTACCGCCACCAGCCGCCGCTGGTCGGCGAGCACAGCCGCGAGATTGTGTCCGACTGGCTCGACATCGAACCCGATCGCCTCGCCGGACTGGAACGCGAGGGCGTCATCGCGCAACACGGACAGGCGGACGAAGGAAAATGACAAAGCCACTGATCCTGCTGCGCCTCACAGCATTGCTCGCCGGAGCGGCTGACAATGCCCAGGCGTTCGTCGCCGCGGTCCGCCCGGCGGTCCGCGCCCGGATCGCTGGCGCCGATGGCAAGCCCGATCGCGTTCTTGCCGATCTCGAACAGCATGTCGTCCATGGTTTCGGCTGGTTCGCCACCTATGCGGCGCTGATGCGTGAGGTCGCCGATTGGGCGGCGAAGCTTGAGGCCAGGGGCGCGCTCAGCGAGGTCGACGCATTGCTCGCCCAATTGCTCCTCGCCGAGTACGGTGCGCAGCTGCTCGGCGGCATCCCGATGAACCAGGGCGAGACGATCCGCCCATCGCAACTGACCGAAGATGCCGAGGCCCTGGCGCTGCTCGATGCCCTGCCGCTCCGGCATCTGATCCGCAACGGCGGCACCCAGGCGGTGAAGACGGCGATTGCCGGTCATCTCGTCGCTGCCCGCGGCAAGCCGACGCTCGAGAATTGCGGTCTCGACAGCATGTTCGACTTGATCCGCGATCAGTTCTTCGCCTTCTCCCAGGCGCAGGTCGCGCCCTTCGCGCAGGAATGGCACCTCGCCGACCAGCTCATCCCGCTGTCGCTGATCGCCGAGCTCGGCGCGCTCGGTGTGTTCGGCATGACCATCCCCGAGCAACATGGCGGCCTCGGCATGGGCAAGACGGCGATGTGCGTCGTCTCCGAGGAATTGTCGCGTGGCTGGATTGGCGTTGGCTCGCTTGCCACCCGCTCCGAGATCGCCGCCGAATTGATCCTGACCAGCGGCACCGAGGAGCAAAAGGCGCACTGGCTGCCCAGGCTCGCCAGTGCCGAGATACTCCCAACCGCCGTCTTCACGGAGCCCGACACCGGCTCGGATCTGGGCGCGCTTCGCACCCGCGCCACGCTCGTCGACGGCGAATACCGCATCAATGGCAACAAGAGCTGGATCACCCACGCCGCCCGCGCCGACATGATGACCCTGCTGGTCCGGACCGATCCCGCGACGACCGATCACAAGGGCCTGTCGATACTGATCGCGCCCAAGCTGCGCGGGACTGTCGCTGATCCCTTCCCGAACCTGGGCATGAGCGGCGGCGAGATCAGTGTGATCGGCTATCGCGGCATGAAGGAATATGAGCTCGGCTTCGATGATTTCCGCGTTGCCTCTGAAAACCTGCTCGGTGGCGTCGAGGGCCAGGGCTTCAGGCAGTTGATGGCGACCTTGGAGAGCGCTCGGATCCAGACCGCTGCGCGCGCTGTCGGCGTTGCCCAGGCCGCGCTCGACATTGGCCTCGGCTATGCGCTCGATCGCTATCAGTTCGGCCGGTCGATCTTCGAATTCCCCCGCGTCGCCAACAAGCTGGCGATGATGGCCGCCGAGATCATGGGCGCGCGGCAGCTCACCTATTTCGCCGCGCGTCGCAAGGACGAGGGCGAGCGTTGTGACCTCGAGGCCGGCATGGCCAAGCTGATCGCCGCCCGCGTCGCCTGGGCGGCTGCGGACAATGCGCTGCAGATCCACGGCGGCAACGGCTTCGCCACGGAATATCAGGTTAGCCGGCTTTTGGCGGACGCGCGCATCTTCAACATCTTCGAAGGCGCCGGCGAGATACAGGCGCAGGTGATCGCGCGGCGATTGCTCGACGACGGGAGCTGAGGGGAGGGCGAAGTATCGTCCCAGCACACCGTTCAAATATTTTCCCTTTTTGTTCCCAGGCCACATCGTGTATCCAGCGAATCAACCGGGGCTCTTTTCCATCAGCCGAGACTGGCTTTCCTCCACTCGTTCAGTTTAGGGCGAGAATCGACGTGCCAGATGGGCGGCAACGCCCGGCGACAACAGGACGGATATGACGCGAGACTTTGAATACGCCGGAAACCGCAAGCGGAGGGCCTCAGCCTGGCTGGCTGCGCTCATGCTCGCCCCGGCGCTGGTCGCGGCACCGCTCTATGCCATGCAGAACGTCGCGCCGCCTCAGGTATCGCCGACTCTGCCGCAGGCCCCTGCGGCGCCGATCCCGTTGCCAGTCCTGTCTCCTGCCCAGGCGGGGCAGTTGCGGATGATGCTCGACGACAACGCCATGGAGCAGGGGCTGCGCTCGGTCCCGCCCCCGCCGGCCGCGCAGCTCGATAATGCCGCCCTGGTCCGCGCCGCGCTCGATCACGCCCGGGCCGTGCATGCCGGGCGCCTGGCGGCTGCCGATTTCGACCATAATTGGGGCATGAAGCCTCAGGCTTACGATCCGCTGCCCGGCTTTGCCGATGCGGTCCGGCGAGATCGGCTCGCGTCGTGGATCGCGGCGCTGCCGCCGCCCTATGCCGGCTATGACGGGCTGGTGAAGGGCCTCGAAAACTATCGCGCGATCGCGGCGGCGGGCGGCTGGACGAAGCTCGACCCCGGCCCCGATCTCACCCTCGGCTCGACCGGCCCGCGCGTGCTTGCCTTACGCCAGCGCCTTGCAGTCGAAGACAAGGCCGTCGTCCCCACCGGCGATACGCTGGACGCCGATCTCCAGGCGGCGGTGCAGCGCGCCCAACGCCGCTACGGGCTCAATCCCGCCGGTGTGGTTTCCAGCAAGACCTTGGCCGCGCTCAACGTGCCCGCCGCTGACCGGGTGCGCCAGATCATGGCCAATCTCGAGCGCTGGCGCTGGCTCCCCGAGGAACTCCCGCGCGACCGAATCCAGGTCAACATCGCGGCCGCGGTGCTGACCGTGTTTGATGGCGACACGCCGGTCCTGTCGATGCGCGGCGTCACCGGCCGGCCGGGTCATGAGACGCCGATGCTGTCGTCGGTCATTCGCAGCATCGTGCTCAACCCTCCCTGGAACGTGCCGCCCTCGATCGCGACCGCTGAACTGTTCCCCAAGGAAAAGAAGAGCCCCGGCTATTTCAAGCGCAACGGCTTCAAGCTGATTGACGGCCGTCTCCAGCAGGCCGCTGGCACCCAGAGTGCGCTCGGCCGCTACAAGTTCGATTTCGACAATAGCTATTCAGTCTATCTCCACGACACCCCGTCGCGCGCCAAGTTTGCGAGCTTCGATCGGCTTGCAAGCCATGGCTGCGTCCGGCTCGAAAAGCCCGCTGACCTCGCTGAGCTGTTGCTCAAGGGCGATCCGGTCTGGACGCCCGAGAAGATCGCGGCAGTGGTTGCGACCAAGAACACCCAGCGCGTCAGCCTGTCGCGCCCGGTCTCGGTCTATCTTCTGTACTGGACGGCCTTTGCCAGTGCGAATGGCCAGATGAATTTCCGCGACGATCCCTATGGCTGGGATCGTACTTTAGCCGCCAAGATCGAAGCCCGGTCGGCGCACCCGACCATTACGCTGGGGGATGTTCTGTCATGACGAAGACGATGCTGGTTCGTGGAGTGGCAGCTTTGCTGGCGCTGACGGCGCTTGCCGGGTGCGAGAAGTCGACGCCCGATCAACCCGTTGCGAACGAGAATGGCGCAGTGCCCGAAACCAATGTGACGGAAGCGACCAACACCGCCGCGCCGACCGCCCCGACGCAGTCGGTGACGACCAACACGACGGAAGCCGTGGCGCGCGACGTGCCGCTGCCGCCTGACGAACAGACCCAGGACGATGCCGACGCCACCGGCATGACCTCACGCGTGAATCGCGGCGAAGCGCCGGCTAACAGTAGCATTCCCTAGTTCGAAGCTCACCGATATCGGTAAAGCTTCACCCGCTGGATCTGGAAAGCGCCTGGTGCCAGTCGGATATGTCGGCCCTGATGGGTCTGGTCACCGTTGAGCAATCGTCCCGGCAGCCATTTGCCCGTCGCGTCGAATGTCCCTTCCCAGGCGCTGTCGATCCCTGCGAGCGGTGGCCCATCGCTGATCGGCGCCATGGTGACGGTGATGCCCTGGCCCGCGATCAGATACTCCTCGGGGCCGATCTGAACGATGATGCCGCCATAGCTCGCCATGTCCAGGTTCGGCTTGGGCAGCTGGATATCGGCAAACGCAACGGTGAAGCGGTAATCACCGATCTTCTCAGTCACCGGCGCATAGAGCACTGTCTCGTCATACAGCGCCCGCGGCTTGAACGCGGACATGCGGCCAGTGCCCTGCGCCGCGAGGATATCGGGGCTCATCTGTGCCAGCACGCCATAGCCGTCGGCGAGTGCACTCGGTTTCTTGTCATCGACTGATTCGATCGAGAAAGGGCCAAAGCCGATCGCGTCCAGCTTGCCGAAGGCGTAAAAGGCGTTCGCCGGCGCCTCGGGTTTTTCGGCGCCATTCGCCTCCGGCACGAACAGCGGATTGTCGGCGCGTTTATAGCGCGTCGCGAGATCGACGAAGTTCGGGAAATAAATGTCCGGCGCCAGCAGGTCCAGCGTCGGCGCCCCCGCCTTCCAAACGTCAAGCAGGTGCGGGAGCGGCCCGCCGCTCGGATATTCGCCCGGTGCGCGGCCCGGCCGGTTGAGTGCGACGTTCACATAGAGCGGCAAGGGGTACCGCGCCTTGCCGGCTGCCGCGAGGCCATCGGCGAACCGCGCATAATGCCATGCGCTGAAGATCTCTGCCGTGGCATCGCCTTCGCCGAACAAATCAGTCCAGCCGCCTGAGGTCTTCGCGCCATGATCCTCCCAGCGCTGACGGAACTCGGGCTCGAGTGTTGCGTGATGCTCGGTCATGTAGCGGATCAGCGCCCCGGGCACCGGCTCCCGGAATGCCGCGGACGCAAGCGGACCATAGTCGCGCGCTACCGGCAGCATGCCGATCTCATTCTCCACCTGAGTCATCAGCACGGTGTTCCGCGCACCGTCCACCTCGGCAAGATGCTGCATCAGCGCCGCGAACGCTCGCTGGTCAGCCTTCAGCGTCTCGGGCGCGAAGGCGGAGAGGATCTCGACGCCCTGTCCGTTCGGCAGCTGCGCGCGCGGGAACCGCTCCTGGTCGCGCTTCACCCAGGCGGGCACATAGGTCGACATGCTGTTCTTCCATGCGCCGAACCAGAGCAGCACCAGCTTCAGATCATTGGCACGCGCGTCTCGCAGCAGCGCATCGACCGAGGACCAGTCATAGCGCCCTTCCTGCGGCTCGATCAGCTCCCAGGAAACCGGTGTCAGCACTGTATTGAGATGAATAGCCTTCAGCTTGGCCCAATGCGGTGCCATATAGGCGGCGCTCGACGCGCTCGAATTGCCCAACTCGCCGGCGATCAACAGCATCCGCTTGCCCTGCACGCTGAGCTGGGTCGCACTGCCATGCTTCACCAGCCTGGGCGCTTCGGCTTGCGCCTGTGCGCACGCGAACATGGCAGCCGGGGCAAGCCAATAGCGGAATGGGGCCTTCAACATGCTGTAGGTCTCTCCAGATCTCCCGCGCCCTCCGGCATAGCCCGCACTTTTGGATATGTCAGCGCCGTCGCATCTCGATGCGGCGGAAAGAGTTCACGTGGCTCCGGCTCGAAAACGATATGTCCGCACCTCTGCCTCAAGCTTTCTTAAGAGTGTCAATTTAGCGTGATGGGGTATGAAAACCGCCTTGTTCTTGCCCCACCGGCTTTCGCCGGAGCTAAAGAGAGATCTCGAGGCGGAGCAATTCCAGATTCTGAAGACCCAGGTGCCGCTCCTCTACGGCGTGCTTACAGTCAACACCTTCATTCTCGCCTTTTCGATTCATGGCATGGTTTCGGCTGCGCTTTCGATGATTGTCCCGAGCGGCTTTCTGGGGCTGATCCTCGTGCGCGCGGTCGTGTGGCTTCTTCGTCGCCGCCAGCACCCCGGTGAAGCTCAGATCAGCCGCTATCTCGCCAACACGACCATGTTGGCGGGCATGGTCGCCTTCGGGCTCGGCATCTGGAGCATCCTGCTGCTCAGCTCGTCTGTGGGTGACCGGCCGTTCGTGCCGATGTTCATCACCTTCGGCTCGATCGCCTGCACCTTCTGCCTTGCAAGCCTGCCCCGGGCCGCCTTCGCGACGATCCTCTTCTCGGCCTCGCCGGTGATCATCTGCCTGCTCCTGGCGCCCGATCGCGAACGCTTCACCACAGGCCTCAACCTGTTGCTGATCTTCGGGCTGATCCTGCTGCTGATCGTCCATCACTATCGCTATCTCGTCGACCGGGTGGTCCTGCATTCCAAGGTCCGGGCGCTGGCCTATACCGATCATCTGACCGAGCTGCCCAACCGCGCCCTGTTCGCCGAGCGGCTTGAAATCGCGTTGAAGGAAGCGGCGGCATCGCGGCGCATTGTCGGGCTGATCGTCCTCGACGTCGACCATTTCAAGACGGTGAATGACGGTATGGGCCATGCCGCCGGTGACGCGCTGCTGAAGGAGATCGGTGCCCGGCTCTGCCGCAACACGCCGCCGCCGGCGACGGTCGCACGAATCGGCGGGGACGAGTTTGCGATCATCGTACCAGGCCTGACCGTCGCGGAAGCCAATGAGGCCAAAGTCCGTGCCGCCTTGCGCGGCCTTGATCTGCCCGTTCCATTCGCTGGCCGGATGATAGACACGCATGTCAGCGCCGGCGTGGCAGTGTGGCCACGCGACGGTGACGACGCGGCTGAAGTGCTGAAAAGCGCGGATCTCGCTTTGTATGTCGCCAAGGCGGCTGGCGGCGGCAGGATCCGAGGCTTCCGCCCGGTAATGCGTGAAGCGGCCAGCCGCCAGGCCACGATGCTGTCGGAGGCGCGCAGCGCGCTCAGCGACGACCGTATTCTCCCTTATTATCAACCCAAGATCAGGCTGATGACGGGCGAGGTCGTTGGGTTCGAGGCACTGCTGCGCTGGTATCATCCGCGCGAGGGGTTGCAACATCCGCGGTCGATAAACGCAGCGCTGAACGACAGGGATCTCGCCGCCGATCTCACGGACCGGATGATGGACAGCGTGTTCTCCGATATGCGCGACTGGCTGCAGGCCGGCATTCCCTTCGGCAAGATCGCAATCAACGGTGCGCCCCCCGATTTCCGGCACGGCGAACTGGCGGACCGGATGCTGGATCGGCTCAAACGCTTCGGCGTCCCGCCCGAGCGGCTGGAGCTCGAAGTCACGGAATCGGTGTTCATCGGGCAGCGGGCGGAGCGGGTTCAGAAGACGCTCACCACATTGAGCCATGCGGGCGTAACGATCGCGCTCGACGATTTCGGCACCGGCTATGCCTCGCTCACCCATCTCAAGCAGTTCCCGGTTGATGTCCTGAAGATCGACCGCTCCTTCGTCTCGCGGCTGACCGACGACCGCGATGAGGATGAGGATGCGGTGATCGTCGGCGCTGTCCTCAATCTGGCGCATAGCCTCGGCATGATGACGGTGGCGGAAGGGATTGAAACGCCCGCGCAGCGCAATTACCTGCGCCGCAGGGGGTGTGATTTCGGCCAGGGCTATCTGTTCAGCCCCGCCGTCGCCGCGAGCGATGTGCCGGCGTTGACCGGCCGACGGTTCCTGCGCGATCCCGATCCCGAGGAGTTCCGCGCCCAGGCCTGATTGCAGTTAGGAGGGCTCAGTAATCCGGCCACACCGCCTGCGAGAACACGCCGCCATCGACGAGCAGCGTCTGGCCCGAGACGAAGCTTGATTCCGGCCCCGCCAGCCATACGACCGCTGCTGCAACATCCCCCACCGTACCGACGCGGCGTAGCGGCGTAAGCGGCGACCATTGGCCGGCATAGTCGCTGGTCTCTGCGCGCGTTCTATCAGTCTCGATTGCGCCGGGCGCGACGCAGTTGACGCGGATGCCGTGCGGCCCGAGCTCCAGTGCAGCGACCTTCGTAAGCTGCTCGATGCCACCCTTGGACGCGGTGTAATCGACCAGTCTCGGGAAGGCGAGCCGGTTGCACCCCGACCCGAGGTTGACGATCGCACCCCCGGTTCCCGCCGCCACCATCCGCCGCGCCGCTGCCTGCGTATTGAGGAAGCATCCCTTCAGATTGGTGCGGATCACCCGGTCCCAATCCTCCTCCGCCAGGTCGAGCAGCGGCGACCATGTCTGTACGCCAGCATTGTTGACCAGCACGTCGGGCGTACCGCCCCATTCGCCTATCGCTGCGTAGAAGGCGTCGACATCAGCCTTGATGCCGACGTCCGATCGCAGCGCAAGCGCGCGTCGGCCGATCGCCTCCACCTCGGCCACCAGGCTCTCGGCCTTGTCAGCGCCGGCGAGATAATTGAACGCCACATCCCAGCCGAGCCGGGCGAGCGCCAACACCATCTCGCGCCCGAGGCCGTCATTGCCTCCGGTGACCACTGCTGATTTTGTCATTCCGCCCCTTTGCCGCTGCCCTGTCACGTATCAGATCACTGTCGTCACGCCGCCATCGACATACAGCGTCTGGCCGTTGACGAAATCGGAGGCGGCAGACGCGAGAAACACCGCCGCACCCTGCAGCTCCTCGAGGCGCCCCCACCGGCCCGCTGGGGTCCGCTGTTTCAGCCAGGCGTCGAACGCAGGATCATCCGCCAGCACGCGGTTCAGCTCGGTCTGGAAATATCCCGGGCCGATGGCGTTGATCTGGAGACCGAACTTCGCCCAGTCGGCGCACATCCCACGTGTCAGATTTCTCACCGCGCCTTTCGAGGCGGCGTACGGGGCGATAGTGGCGCGCGCGAGTTCGGACTGGACGCTGCCGATGTTGATGATCTTCCCCCGCCGCCGCGCGATCATGTGCCGGGCCACCGCCTGGCCGACATAGAAGACGCCGTCGAGATTGGTCGCCATAAGCTCGCGCCAGTCGTCATGATCGAAATCCTCGAGCGCGCGTCGCCGCTGGATGCCGGCATTGTTGACGAGGATATCGATCGCGGTCCCGCCATCCTCGATTCCATCGATGGCCGCGCGCACCGCCGCCCCGTCGGTCACATCGAAGGCGGCGGTGGAGACAGTCGCGCCAGTCGCGCGCAATTGATCAGCCGCCGGCTCGAGCTTGGCTTCGCTGCGGCCGTTGAGGACGATGGCCGCGCCCGCCGCGGCGAGGCCCGTGGCGATGGACAGCCCGATGCCCTGGCCTGCGCCGGTAACAAGCGCGGTGCGGCCAGTCAGATCGAACAGTGATGACGACATTCCCGTCTCCAGACATTGTTTGGTGTCGGAGCTTAGCGACGGAAATGCAGGGCAGCTATCGAGGAGTTGGTCCTTTCTTGGCCAACACGGCCGATCAGTTCGGTGTTGCCGCAGAGCAGCCCTAGCAAAAGCCGCAACGCGATCGCATCTAACCGGAACTGCCCCATCATCCGGAGCCCGACATGTCCGAATACACCCCGCCGAAAATCTGGACCTGGGACAAGGAGAATGGGGGACAGTTCGCCAACATCAATCGCCCGATCGCCGGCCCGACCCATGATAAGGAGCTCCCGATCGGCCGCCACCCGCTCCAGCTCTATTCGCTGGCAACGCCCAATGGCGTGAAGGTCACGGTGATGCTCGAGGAGCTGCTCGCGCTCGGCCACACGGGTGCCGAATATGATGCCTGGCTGATCCGAATCCAGCAGGGCGACCAGTTCGGCAGCGGCTTTGTCGCGGTGAACCCCAATTCGAAGATCCCCGCGCTGATGGATCGCAGCGGCCCAGAGTCGATCCGAATCTTCGAATCCGGCGCGATCCTGATGCACCTCGCCGAGAAATTCGGCGCCTTCCTGCCCACCGATGGCCATGCCCGCGCTGAATGCCTGTCCTGGCTGTTCTGGCAGATGGGCAGCGCGCCCTATCTCGGCGGCGGCTTCGGGCATTTCTACGCCTATGCCCCGATCAAGATCGAATATGCGATCGATCGCTTCTCGATGGAGGTGAAGCGCCTGTTCGACGTGCTCGACCGCCGCCTCGCCGAGAGCGAATATCTCGCCGGCCCCGATTACACGATCGCCGATATCGCCGCCTGGCCCTGGTATGGCAGCCTCGCCAAGGGGTTCGCCTATAATGATGCGGCCGAGTTCCTGCAGATGCAGGAATATAAAAACGTCCAGCGCTGGGTCGACCTGATCGCCGAGCGCCCGGCGGTGAAGCGCGGTCGCATGGTCAACCGGGTCATAGGCGATCCGGCCAGTCAGCTGCATGAACGCCACGACGCGAGCGATTTCCTGACCAAGACGCAGGACAAGCTTCAGCCGGCTGAGTGAGCAAATGATGGAGTCCATACCACGGCCGCCTGTCCACCGGGTCAGAAGGACTTGGGCAGCCCCAGCACATGCGTTGCGACGTGGCTGAGGATCAGGTTCGTCGAGATCGGCGCCACCTGATACAGCCGTGTCTCGCGGAACTTGCGCTCAATGTCATATTCCTCGGAAAAGCCGAAGCCGCCATGCGTCTGCAGGCACATATCGGCGGCGTACCACGATGCCTCGGAGGCAAGCAGCTTCGCCATGTTCGCCTCGGTGCCGCAGGGCACGCCAGCTTCGAACATCGCCGCAGCCTTGGCGACCATCTCAGCCGCGGCGGTCACCATGATGTGCGCCCGGGCGATCGGGAACTGAACACCCTGGTTCTGTCCGATCGGCCGCCCGAATACCGATCGCTCGCGCGCATAAGCAGCCGCACGGTCGATGAAGAAGCGACCGTCGCCGATGCATTCGCTGGCGATCAGGATACGCTCGGCGTTCATGCCGTCGATAATATAGCGAAAGCCCTTGCCCTCCTCGCCGATCAGGTTGGCGGCGGGGACGACCAGATCGTCGAAGAACAATTCCGTCGTGGCATGGTTGAGCATCGTCCGGACCGGGCGGATAGTCAGCCCATTGCCGATCGCGCCGCCCATCTCGACCAGCAATACGCTCAGGCCATCGGTCGGCTTGGCCGTTTCGTCGCGCGGGCTGGTGCGGACGAGCAGGACCATCAGGTCGCTATGCTCGGCGCGGCTGATCCAGATCTTCTGGCCGTTGACCACATAGGTGTCGCCGTCCCGCCGCGCGGTGGTGGTGATCCGGCTGGTGTCGGTGCCGCTGCCCGGCTCGGTCACGCCAAATGCCTGCAGCCTGAGCTCACCCTTCGCGATCGCGGGGAGGTAGCGCTCCTTCTGCGCATCGCTGCCGTGGCGGAGCAAGGTCCCCATCGTATACATCTGGGCATGGCAGGCGCCGCCGTTGCCGCCCGAGCGATGCACCTCCTCGAGGATCGCCGCCGCGACCGACAGGC
>JBDTXU010000447.1:0-2088 GCA_040006055.1 Sphingomonas bacterium
TCATGCTGACGAGCTTCTTCATGTCGATCATGTTCCCGACCATCTTCGCGCTCGGAGTGGAGGGCCTGGAGACGGCGCGCCCGCTCGGTTCGTCCCTGATCATCATGTCGATCATCGGCGGCGCGATCTTCCCGCCGCTGATGGGGCTGGTCTCAGTGCATTTGGGCGGCGTGCCGCTGTCATTGGCGTTGCCATTGGGGTGTTTCATCGTGATCGCAGCCTATGCGCAACGTGTGCGCAAGGCCGGCGATCAGCTTTAGGCGGCGGAGGGCAGCGCGTGCTCCGGATTATGCCCGAGCGTGTCGGAAATCCGCGCCGCGGCCCGGCGGAGCATTTCGCGCGCGGCGTCGAGACCGACCTTCTGAGAGCCGTCGATCAGCTCGAGAAACGGGATGGTCAGCGCAGCCATGACGCCGCCGTCGAAACCGAACACCGGGCAGCTGATGTCGGTGACACCGTGGGTGATCGGGCTTTGCTTCCCATCATATCCACGCTCGCGGATAACCGTCAGATGGGCGGTGAGGCCGTCCGCATCGAAGACGGCGCCATGATCGTCCCTCGCTGCCGCGATGATCGATTCAGCCCGCTGCGGCGTCGAAAAGGCGAGGATGACCTGCCCCGAGCAGCTGCGGATGATGTCGACGTTGCTGCCGACCTTGAGCGAGAAGCCGCGCATGCCCGGCTGTTCCTCGCGTGCGATCACCAGCCCCCGACCGCCATTGGGCACGACCAGGTGACAGGATTGGCCCGTCTCCAGCGCCAGGCTCTGCATTTCCGGCAGCGCCGCGCGCACCAGATCCTGCGCCGGCGTCGCGCGAAAGGCCATCTCAAGCAGCTTATAAGCGACGGTGTAGCGATCCGACCGCGCCGATTTGCGGAGATAGCCGAGCCGCTCGAGCACGATCACGATGCGGAACAGCTCGCCGATCGAACGGCCGAGTTCGCTCGCCATCTCGCTCACCAGCGCACCGTCGGGCCGATCAGCCAGCAGTTCGATGATTTCGAACGTCTTTTCGATCGCCGGCGCCGAATAGGAGCCTTTGGGGGTGGTACGGACCATGGACCTCTTTCGCGCGTCTGTGTCGCCAGATGCATCGCACAGGCCCCTGCTGTAAAGCTTGGGGTGCCCGGCCGATGATCGACGCGCATCAGCATTTCTGGTCCCTCGCCACCCCGGGCCATGAATGGCCGACGCCGGTCGAGGCCGCGATCCACCGCGATTTCGGTCCGGCGGATCTGACGGCGGAGGCAAGCGGCCTCGCGCTCGAATGCACCGTGCTGGTGCAGTCCCAGCCCAGCGATGTGGATACCGACTGGCTGTTGGATCTCGCGGCGCGCACCCCGTTGGTCGGTGCGGTGGTTGGCTGGGTGGATCTCGCAGCGCCGGCCGCGCCCGCGCGGATTGCTGCGCTGGCCGAGGCTCCCAAATTGCGCGGCCTGCGTCCGATGCTCCAGTCGATCGACGATACGGAATGGCTGCTTCAGGATAGCCTGGCCCCCGCCTTTGCCGCGATGCTCGATCATGGCCTGAGGCTCGACGCGCTGATCCAGCCGCGCCACCTGCCCATGCTGGCGCGCTTTGCCGATCGCTGGCCCGATCTGCCGATCGTCATCGATCACGCGGCCAAGCCATTTATCGCGCGCAACCTGCTCGACCCGTGGCGGACCGAGATCGCAGCGCTGGCCGCACGCGGCCTATGGTGCAAGCTTTCGGGACTGCGCACCGAACAGACCGAAGGCCAGCCCGCATCTGCATTGGCGCCTTATGTCGAACATCTGCTGGAGAGTTTTGGCGAGCGGCTTATGTGGGGCAGCGACTGGCCGGTGCTGCGGCTTTCGGGCGACAGCTACCGCGACTGGGTCAAGACCGCCGAGCGGCTGACCGGGGTCAGCGGTGCGGCGCAAACGCGTCTCTTCAGCGGCGCGGCGGCGGAATTCTACGGCCTGCCTCAGGCCAGACAATAAACAGAAACAGGAGAAGATACGTGACGACAAGGCGGTTTGGGAAATTGCGCGGTGTATTGCTCGCCGGCCTGGTTCTTGCGGCCGCGCCCGCCGCTTCGCAGTCGAGCCAGAGCGATCAGCGCG
>JBDTXU010000448.1:0-4924 GCA_040006055.1 Sphingomonas bacterium
CGGCGACGAGGCTATCGAGCAGCGACAGGGATTCGCTCTTGCAGATCGTCTTTTCGAGCGGGTGCGCCGCCTTGGCGCAGTTGAAGCTCGGCTGTTGCTGTTGTGATGGTTGTGGCTGTGGTGCGGCGCCGGTGCCCAACAGGGCGGCGATCAGCAGGGCGATCAGGTCGATCATCAAGGCCTCCCGGGGGTGGTCGCAAAGTCTTGCGCCGGGTTATATCATGGCCGCAACGATCGCAATTACGTCAACGAAATGGATCGCCATATCGCTATAAATAGCGACACGGCGCCATGAGGAGGTGTGGTAAAACCCCGGTCGAGCAGGCCGTTGATGGGCGATTTGGTGGGGAAACGGAGCGGCCGATGACTGGGACCAACGGCTCGCCTCTTCTGCGTGTTGCGCTCGTCGAGGACGATCTCTCGTTCCAGGACAGTTTTGCCGCCGCCATCGCCGCGGCCGGCGATATGGTCCTTGCCGGGACCGCGCATAATGTCGCCCAGGCTTCGAAATTGCTGCAGGGCGAGCCGCTCGATATTCTCGTCGTTGATCTGGGCCTGCCCGACGGATCAGGGATCGATGTGATCCGCGCGGCGCATATCGCATGGCCGGATTGCGGGATCATGGTCAGCACCACTTTCGCCGATGACCGGCATGTCATCCCGTCGATCGAGGCTGGCGCGACGGGCTATCTGCTCAAGGACAGCTCGGCCCGGACGATGGCCGAGGAGATACGCTGCCTCCATTCGGGGGGCAGCCCGATCAGCCCGCGTATCGCGCGCCAGATCCTGCTGCGCTTCCGGCCGCACGAGCCGCAGCCGGAGGCACTGATACCGCTGGCCGTGCCCCTGTCGCCGCGCGAGCACGAAGCGCTCCAGCTCATCACCAAGGGCTTCAGCTATGACGAGATATCCGAACTCATGTCGGTCTCGCGCAATACGGTCATGACCTTTGTGCGGCGGATCTATCAGAAGCTCGAGGTGAAATCGAAGGCAGAAGCCATTTTCGAGGCCCGCAGCCATGGAATTCTCTAGGGATCTCCGCCGCTACGCGCTTGTCGCGCTGGCGGTGGTGGCGGCCCTGATCGCCATCTTCTCGGCCACCAGGCCAGGGGGGATCCACCTCACTGAAGCGGACGTCCTCGTCCAGGATACAGATGGCTATGCGCGCCCGCCCCGCACGGTCGATCGAGCGGCGATCGCGGGACGCTGGCACCGCGTCCGCCTGCCCTATGCGCCGCGCCCGAAAATCCTGCCCGGACAAGCCGCCGACGGGGCGATCACACCGACCCGGACCACCTGGTATCATGTCCGCCTGCCCGCCGGGGCGCGGCCCCCAGCCGAGGCCTATCTCTACATCCCGCGCTGGAAGACCGATGGCGAGATCGCGATCTATATCGATGGCGCGCTCCATTATCAGTCGCATGCGAACCTGCAATGGAACGGCTCGAACCAGCCACTCTGGATCGCGTTCGACGATACGGAAGGCGGCACCCCGCCGCACGATGTGCTGGTGCGCCTTCGCCATATGCGCGGCATCGGCGGGGCCCTGTCGAGCCTCTGGGTCGGCGGTTATGCCGAGACGGGGCCCGCTTACATGGTCCGCGACTTCTTTCAGGTTCAGTTGCCCTATGTCGGCAGCTGGGTCCTGCTCGCCAGCGGGTTCTTCGCGCTCTTCGTCTGGTTGGGGCGGCGGCGGGAAACGCTCTACCTGATCTTCTTCGCCGCGACCGTCGCCACCTTCCTGCGGACCATGCACCAATATATGGGGCTGCACCGGCTGCCGATTTCCGATGCTTGGTTCGGCTGGCTGACCGTCAATTCGATCACGTGGATCGTCGCGATCCTTCATCTGTTCCTGACCCGGAAACACCTGCACCGCCAGCCGCTGCTGACCTGGACGGTGGCCGCGTTCACGGCGATTTTCTCGATCGCGACCCTGCCGCTGATGGAGCCGCTGCTGGGTGGGCCGCCGGACGCGACCATCATCTCCCCGCTGATGTATCCGGTGATGTTCGTGATCGGCAATCTGGTGTGCCTGCACGGGCTGTACTGGAGCTGGCGAGTCCGTTCGTTCGAGGGGTGCGCACTCGCCGCCTGGGGCGTCCTCGCCGCCTTGCTCGGCGCGTATGACTGGCTGCTCCAGAACAACCTGATCGATATCGAGAATCTGTTCCTGTCCGTCTATGCCCAGATCGCGACCACCATCGCCTTCTGCCACATCATCCTCGGCCGCTATACCAGGGCGGTCAGCGAGGTGGAGCGCGCCAACATCGTCCTCGCTGATCGGCTCGCTGAACGCGAAACCGAACTGCTCGCGAGCCACCAGAAAAGGCGCGAGATCGAACGCCGCGATCTTCTCCACCAGGAGCGCCAGCGCCTGATGCAGGACATGCATGACGGGCTGGGCTCGTCGCTGATCACCGCGCTCAGGGTGGTGGAACATGGCGAGATCGACGACAACGCCATCGCCGAACTTCTGAAGAGCTGTATCGACGATGTGAAGCTTACGATCGATTCCATGGAGCCGGTCGAGACTGACCTGTTGTTGCTGCTCGGCACGCTGCGCTTCCGTCTCCAGCCCCGGCTCGAGGCAACGAATATCCGCCTCGGCTGGGACGTCACCGAGGTGCCGCCGCTGATCTGGCTCGACCAGCGCCACTCGCTTCACATCCTGCGGATCCTGCAGGAAGCCTTCACCAACGTCGTCAAGCATGCGGGCGCGAGCGAGATAAGGCTCGCGACCCGGGTTGCGGACGGCGACGTGATGATCGAGGTGACGGATAACGGCGCGGGCTTCGACCCCGCCATCGCGAGCCGTGGTCGCGGCCTGCGCAACCAGGCCGATCGTGCCGCGGCGATCGGCGGACGGGTCGAGGTCCGATCGGGAGTTATGGGGACGCGGTTCGCGCTCTTCCTGCCGATCCACCGGGCGTTCCCAGCCGCCAATTCAGCAGACATTCCGACGCGTGACCCATCGTCAGGAATTGGTCGCTCGCCGGATGTGTTGACCCAATAACCGGCCGCCGCGGCGGAGCTTCCATTCCAATGGCCACAACCAGCGCCGATCCATAGTCGATTTCGCGATAAAGGGGGTTCACGCAAAGGCGCGAAGAGCCGTTCAAGCCGGGCCTGCGCTCCCTCAAATTCACGGAGCTGCGAAGCGAAGAGTCAGGACCGCTTCTCTGTCAGCGCGCCTTCGTTGCGCCTTCGCGCCTTTGCGTGAACTCCACCCTTTTCCGTAACGTCATTTCGCTTCTGTCACTATTTGTAGCGACATACGCCCCGCTTCTCCCGCGGTACGAGATGCCCTCAACTTTGGAGGAGCGTGTCATGACGATGATTATGGTTGCACCGATCGACGCGCCGGACGGCGTACTTTTCGGCCACGGCGTCAATCAGCTGACCGGCGAACGGCTCGCCATAAGCTGTCTGCAGAATCTTCCGGCGCCGACGATCTCGGTGCCGTCGGACAGCGGCGACCATATGACGACGTTGGTCGTGCAGGACAGCGCGAGCTTTTCGCAGCTGATGAGCACGACCGCCAATCTGAGCGCATCGGGCGTCACCTGGTCGGCGTCGGCATCCGTGTCTTACCTGCGCGAACAGGCAAACAGCGACACCTCGATCACCCTCACCTGGACCCGCATCGTGCGCACCCAGGACCGCATGGCTGACTGGACGAGGGCAACGATTGCACCCGACGCACTGGATATGCTCAGGACTCAGGGCGTCGACGCCTTCCTGGCCGCATACGGCACGCATTGCATTATCGGCATCGCTTATGGCGGCTCCTTCTCGGGCTATTCGCGGATCGAGACTCAATCGGTCAGCGACAAGGAACAGCTCAAAGCGTCGATCAGCGGCTCAGTCTCCGGGTTTGGCGTGAACGGTTCGGTTTCGGCCAGCTTCGAGCAGCAACTGCAGAGCAGCAATATCCACTATACCTCCTCGCAGGACACCAATGTGGTCGGCTCAACACCGATCTCGTTCAGCGGCCTCGACATTCAGGGAATGCAGAGCGCGGTCGAAGCCTTCTCGCCGAGCGCCAACGGCCCCCTGCCCGGCATCAACGGCGCGCCGGTCGCGCTGATCTGCGTGAGCTGGAATGAATTCGCCGATATCGCCAATGCGCTGGGCGGCAATGTCGGCGCGATCGGCCTCACCACCGAGGAGCATGCGCTGCTCGCGCTCTCCTCCGAATATTCGGCGTTGACTTATGTCGCCGGCACCGCGGCCAATTTGCAGAATTCGCCTGCGATCATCCCCGCTTATGGACCGTTGTTGGCGCGCATCGGCGATCATGCCGATCAGGCGCGAAACACGATCGCCGGATTGGCGCTCCCGGATGTCCGCGCCTTCGCCAGCAGTGGCACCGGCACCTATATCGTCGCCTCGGCCCTCAAGCCGCAGGTCGACCGGATCGGCAGCGGCTATGGAGAGATCCAGGTCAGCTATTCGCTCGACTGGGCGTTCGGCAACAAGAGCAACACCTTCACCAGGCTGCAACAGCCGGGCGGTGGCGAACAGAATCTGGGTGGGTTCGTTCACTATCGGGCGCAGGGGAACGACCAGGGCGATCAAATCCTGACCCTGCTCTATACGTTCGATCGCGATGCCAACGGCATACCGTTTATCGGGGCGCGGATGCATTTTCAGGATCCCTATGGCCCCAACCAGCAGCAGGATCTGGCGAGTGGGCAGGTGGCGCTCAACCAGACGGCCACCCTCTCCTACACGGCCGCTTGGCCCGACTTTCCGTGGAACTACATTACCATCACCCTTGTCGCGCCGACGGGCTGAACCGGCAGGAACGGTGCAATCGCGTCGATCGCCTGCCTGACATAAGCCTGTTTCTGGCCGACCGGCGCTGCGTAATGGATCGCCTCCTCGGCATCGGCGATGCTGCCGAGGCGGGCGATCGTCC
>JBDTXU010000449.1:0-1550 GCA_040006055.1 Sphingomonas bacterium
ATTTCGCGATCGTCGACGAGGTGGATTCGATCCTGATCGACGAGGCGCGGACCCCGCTGATCATCTCCGGGCCGACCGACGACAAGTCGGATCTCTATCGCAGCGTCAATCTCGTGGTCCGCGAGCTGCTCCCGGAAGATTATGAGAAGGATGAAAAGCAGAAGTCGATCATCCTGACCGAGGACGGCACCGAGAAGGTCGAGCGCATGCTCGAGGCGGCGGGGCTGCTCGAGGGCGCGAACCTCTATGATTTCGAGAACACCCAGGTGGTCCATCACCTGAACCAGGCGCTGCGCGCGAACATGATGTTCAAGCGCGACACCGATTATATCGTCAAGGACGACAAGGTCATCATCATCGACGAGTTCACCGGCCGCATGATGGACGGCCGGCGCTGGTCGGACGGGCTTCACCAGGCGGTCGAAGCCAAGGAAGGCGTTGCGATCGAGCCCGAGAACCAGACCATGGCCTCGATCACTTTCCAGAATTATTTCCGCATGTACCCAAAGCTTTCGGGCATGACCGGCACCGCCGCGACCGAGGCGGCCGAATTCTTCGACATCTACAAGATGAATGTCGTGACGATCCCGACCAATGTGCCGGTGCAGCGCGTCGATGAGGAGGACGAGTTCTACAAGGACACCGCCGATAAATTCCAGGCGATCGCGAAGAAGATCAAGATCCATGCTGAAAAGGGCCAGCCAGTGCTGGTCGGCACCGTCTCGATCGAGAAATCGGAGCTGCTGTCCGACTTCCTCGTCAAGGAAGGCGTGAAGCACGAGGTGCTCAACGCGCGCCAGCATGAGCGCGAGGCGCATATCGTCGCGCAGGCCGGCCGCAAGAGCGTCGTCACCATCGCGACCAACATGGCGGGCCGCGGCACTGACATTCAGCTTGGCGGCAATTTCGAGTTCCGGGTCGGCGACGAGCTCGCTGAAATGCCCGAGGGCCCTGAGCGCGAAGCTGCGATCGCCAACATCAAGGCCGAGATCGCCGCTGAAAAGGCCGAGGTGCTCGCCGCCGGCGGGTTGTTCGTGCTGGGCACCGAGCGCCATGAAAGCCGCCGCATCGACAACCAGCTGCGCGGCCGTTCAGGCCGTCAGGGCGATCCGGGGCTCAGCCGCTTCTATCTGAGCCTCGACGACGATCTGCTGCGCATCTTCGGGCCGGACACATTGTTCGCGCGGATGATGCGATCGAACATCGGGGACGGCGAGGCGATCGGTTCGAAATGGCTCTCCAAGGCGATCGAGACCGCGCAGAAGAAGGTCGAGGCGCGCAACTACGACATCCGCAAGCAGGTCGTCGAATATGATGACGTGATGAACGACCAGCGCAAGGTCATCTACGAGCAGCGCTCCGACATCATGGACGCCGACACGGTCGGCGATGTCGTGACCGATATGCGCACCGAGCTGGTCAACAATATCGTCGGCGAAGCCTGCCCGGTCGGCACCTATCCCGAGCAATGGGACATCGAGGGCATGCGCGCCAAGCTTGCCGAGACGCTGGGGCTGAACCCGCCGATCGACGAGTGGCTGAAGGAAGAG
>JBDTXU010000450.1:0-2352 GCA_040006055.1 Sphingomonas bacterium
TCGATCAGCTACCCCGCGATGCCGACATCATCTGCGTCAGCCCGTCGCACCAGTTTCCGCTGGGGTCGACCCTGTCGAAGGAGCGGCGCGCGGCGCTGATCCGCTTGGCGCGAGAGAGCGGCGCGATCATCGTCGAGGATGATTATGACGGCGAATTCCGCGCCGCGCGCGGGCCGATCAGGGCGCTGAAGACGGTCGATGAGGATGACATCGTCTTCTATGTCGGCACCTTCTCCAAATCGACTCTGCCGAACATCCGACTCGGCTTCATCCTGCCGCCGCGCTGGGCGACGCGTGCGCTCGCAACCGCCAAGATCTGCGCCGATGGCCCCTGCTCAATGCCCGCCCAGGCGGCGGTGACTGGGTTCATCGAAGGGGGACATCTGACCCGGCACATCGGCAAGATGCGCCGCCTCTACGCCGAGCGCCGTGCCCTGTTGCTCGATTTGCTGCGCCGGGATTTCGCGGCATGGCTCGATCCGGTGGAATCGGCTTATGGCATGCACGTCACCGCGATTTCGAACGGGGCTGTCGATGTCGATGCCCTGTCGCGGACCCTGGTACGCCGGAACGTGCATATCCGCAGCCTCAGTCGCTATTATCTCGGCGCGGCGACGCAGGCGGGGCTGGTTTTCGGCTTCGGCATGATCGACCCGCCGGCGATCCGCACCGCGATGGAGGTGGTCCGTCAGGCGATGGCGGAGGGGTGATACGGACGGCTGGAAGGTTTGATCGGGACCGGCCGACCTGCTGGGAACCGGACGCAGCCAGGGCCGTCATCCAGAGCGGTAAGCAGCGTAGCTTCCATAACTCGCGACCGCGAATGGCACGAAATAGGTCAGCAGGAGCTTCCAGATCACCAGCGAGTGGCCGCCGAAAAACGCGTCTCCCTGATTGATGCCGTTCAGGATCGTGCCGATGATCACCGCCACTGACAAGGAGCGCCTGACGGAGCGCGCTGTGAATGCTCGCCTCAGAGCTTCGCCGGGTGGTGCCATGCCGGCCCTTTTTCACGGATCACCTGTGTCCGCAATGGCGCGCTTCCGGCTGGCCAGACCCTAATAAACGAAGTTGATCGCCACCGCTGGCGTGATCGACGGCGCCGTATTGTAGGAGCGCGGGACGAAGCGCGCGGCCAGCAGCACGCCGAGATTCGGCATCCAGCTATATTCGATTCCCGGCGCGATCGCGAAGCTGTCGCTGGTGCCGTAGCGACGGGCGACCGGAACGCCCCCGGCATCGACGCCGGCAACACGGGTCGGCGCTGTGTGATCATAGACAAGGTCGAGCGCCAGCACCCAGCTCCGCGTCACGCTATATTCCACGGAGCCGCCAAGATCGAACGACACGCCCGGCCGAGCTTCCCCGCGAAAACCTTCGCCGGTGCCATAGACGCTGACATCCTCCACCCGCGCCTTGCCTGGCAGCGAAGTCGAGATGTTCAGCCGGGTCCGCAACAACCGGCCGTTGCGGAGCCAGGTGTAATTCTGGGCATACAGTGCAAGGGTGGTAGTGTGGGCGCCGCTGCCCAGGCCGTCGCCGGGCCGGGCACCGAGCCGGTCATATCTGCCGGTGGGCAGGCTGTGCAGAACCGAGACCGCGATGGCCGGTTTCCACGGGTCGGCGCTGAACGACGACAGCCGATATTGCGCCTGCAAGGTGAGATCGGCCATCCCGACGCCCCTGGCGCCTCCCCTTGGGTTGAACCCCACCATCGGCCGCGCGCCAAGCGTCAGCGTGTCGGTCAAGCCGTAGAGCAGATAGGTAAGCGATCCGTAGGATTGGGCGCCGCCGGAGATCCGGTCGAAGACGTAGGTTTCGACCAGGGCATGGCCGCGCGGCAGGGTGGCGGCAGAGTTGGCCAGCATCGGCCCGGTCCACCAGGCATCGTCGAGCGCCTGCCGGGCGGGCGCGGGCGCGACGATTGCCCCGGCCGGCGGCTCCTGGGCGAGTGCAGGCGCGGCGGGCAGGGCGATCGCCAGCCCGCCCAACAAGAGGCGGGCCAGCCTCATGATCGCGGCTTTCTGAACTTGAACAGGAACTGGTCGGTACGCCCCTGGATCGACGCGTCGAACGGCCCAGCGGTGTGCGGATCCTGCGGGTTGGCGAGGATTGCGCTTTCGGAATCGAACACGAAGCCCGCCGCCTCGACCTCGCGCCGCACCACTGACGGCTCGATCCGGTGCAGCGTGTCGGTCACATTGGCTGGCGATCCTTTCGCCGCGACATGATCGAGAACGACATAGACGCCGCCCGGCTTGAGCGCCGCGAACACCGCCTTGTTGAACGCCGCGATGTCGACCGGCCCCATGAAGGGGTCTTTCAGGTCATGATAATTCTGCCCGATCCAGA
>JBDTXU010000451.1:0-6043 GCA_040006055.1 Sphingomonas bacterium
GATCGCGGCATGATCGCCGACCTCAATGTGCATTGGGACATCGGCGCGGACGGGCTGGCCAAACCCCATGCCCATGTCATGCTCACCATGCGCGAGGTTGGCGAGGACGGGTTCGGCGCCAAGGTGCGCGACTGGAACCGCACCGACCTTGTCGAGCAATGGCGCGAGCGCTGGGCTGAACACGTCAACACCCGGCTTGCCGAACTCGATATCGACGCGCGTATCGATCACCGCTCGTTGGAAGCGCAGGGTATCGACCTTGAGCCGCAGGACAAGATTGGCCCGGCCGCACAACGCATGGGCGAGCGTGACCTTGAGTCCGAGCGGATCGAGGATCACCGCGAGATCGCGCGGCGCAATAGCGAACGCATCATTGCGGAACCGCGCGTTGCGCTGGACGCAATCACGCACCAACAGGCGACATTCACCCGCCGGGATATGGCGATGTTCATTCATCGTCACAGCGACGGCAAGGAGCAGTTCGACGCCGCGATGAGCGCGGTGCACCGCTCGCCTGATCTCGTCGCCCTGGGCAAGGACGGGCGCGGCGAGGATCGCTTCACATCGCGAGACATGATCGAGGCCGAGCAGCGGATGCAGCGCGCCGCCGAGATCATGGCGGAACGCGATGGGCATGGGCTCCCGACAACAACGATGGACCGAGCCATCGATGCTGCCGGGAGTGACGGCCTCATTCTCGGGGGGGAGCAGAAGGCCGCTCTCACCCATATAATGCGTCCGCACGATCTTGCCATCGTGGTTGGCTATGCCGGCACCGGTAAGAGCGCCATGCTGGGTGTAGCGCGCGAGGCATGGGAGTCGGCGGGTCTCAATGTGCGCGGCGTGGCCCTGTCCGGTATCGCCGCCGAGGGTCTGGAAAATGGCTCCGGCATCGGCTCGCGAACCATTGCCAGCATGGATCATGGATGGGCGCAGGGCCGCGAATTGCTCACCGCACGCGATGTGCTGGTAATCGACGAAGCTGGCATGGTCGGCACGCGCCAGATGGAGCGCGTGCTATCCCATGCCGCCGAGGCAGGCGCAAAGGTCGTGCTGGTCGGCGATCCGCAGCAATTGCAGTCAATCGAGGCGGGCGCGGCGTTCCGCTCGATCCACGAGCGGCATGGCGGTGTCGAGATCACCGAGGTTCGCCGCCAGCGCGAGGACTGGCAGCGCGACGCAACGCGCCATCTCGCCACCGACAGGACCGGCGAAGCGATCCGCGAATATGGCGCGCATGGCATGGTCCACCCGGCGGCCACACGCGATGATGCGCGTGGCGAACTTGTCGATCGCTGGGACCGGGCGCGGCAGGCCAACCCCGGCGATACACGCATCATCCTCACCCATACCAATGACGAGGTACGCGACCTCAACGAGATGGCGCGTGGCCGGATGCGCGATGCTGGCGAGCTGGGCGACGATGTGCGCGTTATGGTCGAGCGCGGCGAGCGGCATTTCGCGACAGGCGACCGGGTGATGTTCCTGCGCAACGAGCGCAGCCATGGCGTGAAGAACGGGACGCTGGGCACCATCGAACGGGTCAGCGCGCAGAGCATTGCCGTGCGCACTGATGACGGGCGAGCGGTCACCTTTGATACGAAGGATTATGCCCATGTGGATCACGGCTATGCCGCCACGATCCACAAGGCACAGGGCATGACCGTGGATCGCGCCCATATCCTCGCCACGCCGGGCATGGATAGCCACGGAGCCTATGTCGCGCTCTCCCGCCACCGCGATGGCGTCGAGCTTCACTACGGCCGTGACGACTTCGCCGACCAAGGCAAGCTCGTCCGCACGCTATCGCGCGAACGCGCCAAGGACATGGCCAGCGATTACGAGCGTGCCGATCCAGCGCAGGCATTCGCGGAGCGGCGCGGCATCACATTCCGCGAGCGCGTCGCCGAGATCGTCCGCGCGGGGGCAGAGAAGGCGCGCGGGATCTTCGACAGTTTCAAGCCGAAGATCCCGGCGCCGCGCGAACAGGATATGTTCGCGGATTTCCGGCCCGCGCCGCAGGAACCGGCAAAGCCCGAGCTGTTGCGCGCCGGGGGACAGCGTGGCGCGGTCGAGCGTTACGCCAGGGCGCTCGATGAGATCGCGCAGACGCGCAAGTCCGGCTTGGCCGCCATGCCGCACCAGCGCGAGGCGCTGGAGCGCGCCAGAGACGCGCTGGACGCCGTCCGGCCCAATGCCTCAACCGATCTGCGCGCGGCCTTCCAGCACAGCCCCGAGCTTGTCCGCGAGGCTGCGAATGGCCGCGGCCAGGCCGCAATGCGCGCAATGCAGCTTGAGGCCGAAATCCGCGCCGATCCCTTTCAACGTGCCGACAAGTTCGTGGAAGGGTGGCAGCAGTTGCAGCGCCACCGCGAGGATTTGCAACGCGACGGTGATTTCCGGGGGGCGCGCAAGGTCGGCGGTCAAATGGCCGGCATGGCGAAGAGCCTCGAGCGCGACCCACAGGTGGAATCGCTGCTGCGCAGCCGGCGCCATGAATTCGGGATCGACGCCGACATGGGCCGCAACCTGGCCCGCGACCTCGCGGATCATGTGTCCTTCGAACAGACCCGCAGCCTTGGAATGAGCCGATAGGAGGAAGAAATGAGCGACGAACAATCCCTGTTGAATGAGCCGGATCCCGCACCGGAAACCGCCGCGCAGGCGTTCGCGCGCCTGGACGGCAGAATCGCCCTGATGTCCCGCGCGGTCGAACATCTGGCCGCCGAGCGGGCGAGCATCGATATTCCCGACTACAGCGCCACGCTCGGTGAGATTGCGCAGCGGCTGGCGGCGACGGCTCAGGGAATGAAGACGCTTGCCGCACGACCCGCGATGCAGATCACGCCCAACGAGATGGCGGGCCGGATCGACGCCGCCGCTGTGAAGGCACGGCAAACGGATCGTGACGCATTGACGGAATCGCACAGACGGTTCGATGAGGCGTCGCACGATTTGCGCGCGGTGGTGCGATCGGCGCGGAGCGCGGACGACCAGCTTCGGCGACAGCGTTTGATGACGGCGGGCGGTATGCTGGTGGGCATCCTGCTATGGTCGATCGTTCCCGGCCTGGCCGCACGCATCGCGCCGGAAAGCTGGCGGTGGCCTGAGCGGCTCGCGGCACGGTCTCTCCGACTCGATATGTGGGGAGCGGGCGAGCGAATGCTTGCGCGATCCGAACCAGAGCGTTGGCAAACGGTCGTTCTCGCCAATCGCATCTTGCAAGACAACCGCGAGGCTATCGCTCGTTGCCGAAGCGCAGCGGACAAAGTCAAAGAAATCCAGCGCTGTATTGTGGTCGTTACGCCGGGTTCTGCCTCGCAAAATCCATTGGAGTGATCGGCGGGCAGGCCCGGACAAGGCGTTGCACGGAATGGCCGACCATACAGTCAATGCATCCGATTTGATTGTAGTTTCGCGTTGACGCTTCGCCCGACCAGTGTTGTGATGCCCTGATCAGAGGAGGCGCGCGTGGACTTCAGGCGAATTTGTAGCTGCATAATCACGGCCGCGCTCGTTTCGTCGGCTCTAGCCTCAAGTGCGCAAGCTAGATTTCTCCAGGTTGATCCGGTCGGCTACAAGGACCAGGTCAATCTCTATGCCTATGTGAACAACGACCCCGCAAATGGCAGAGACCCGACAGGTATGTATGAGTGCGCAGCGGGTAACGATTGCACTAAATTTGAGAACTATCGCCAAAGTCTTATTGTCGCCCGAGATAGCTACAAACCCAATACGCCAGAATTTAACTCGATAAACGGATCCTTGCAGAAAATTGGTGATCCCGGGGCAAAAGGCATCACCGTTGCGGAAGGTGGAGTGAACAAGAGTAATCCGTCTGTGAGCGCAACGATGGATGTTACTACGTCAACAATGACAGTTTACACTCCAACATTAGAGAAGCTGGCGGGGATGACCGCCAATGATCCAACAAAGTTTGGCGCAACCATTATTGGACATGAATCAAATCCTGATCACATGAGGCCGATGACCGATCGTGCGAGCCGGCTTAGTAATGAAGTTGGTGGATACACTACGCAAGAGGCTGCAAGCAGGGCTCTCGGCGTCTCGGACTCTACCCAGTCACCTGTTTATGGTGCTGACAGAGCCACTCGAATTGAAAATAATGCAATTAACTCAGTCAATAATGCTTGCAAAGGTTCTCAACATCCGACTTGCATGTAGTTTAGGGTAATCCATGAAGTATATTACAATATTTAGCGCATTGCCGCTGTTGGCCGCAGCGTGCGCCCACGCCAACCAGCTTAATGCTGCCCAGCCCGCCATATGCTCGCCGACATACGGAGGGAGTCGCGATTTAAGAAGCCTAGATATTTTGGTTACGTCGGATCAACATGGCAGCCTTGCAACTATAAAAGCATGCCCAGATCGCGCGTTTTCTATTGATTTTTCGAATAGCAATCTTTTCTTAAAACGGTACTCCCCTCTTCTAGACAAAATACAACTAGAATCGGTTCGCGGTGGAAATCCCATAGAAATGCGGATATCAGGGCTGCTCAGAAAAAATGCCGGCTCTGAGGTTCGAGACACAATTATGGTTCGAAAAATTGTAAAATTTCATTTCAACTGAATCATTTGTTTATGCGCCTATCTCGTCGCCAGTTTGGTTCAGTCATAATTGCGGCGACTCTGACATTCCAAGGATCGATAAGAGCGGGTACCGCGCCGTTATCGCCGGCTGCGGCGATCCACGAGGCGCTGACCCGTCCAGATTCTCAGCTTGATTATAGCGCGGCCATTATCGCCATTGACGGTTTGATCGACCCGACGAGCGAACCCAGCACAATTAAGGCGATGATCGATCGCTTGGCCGACGCGGCCCGACAAATGGCAGGGCCGAACCCGACCGACGCCTACAAGCTCGCCGCTGTACGCAAGGCGATCTATGACGCGGGAGCGTGGAACTATAACCGGGCCTTCCAGTACGATCAGGCCGACCCGTTTGGGAAGGTGCTGACCAACCGCCAGCTTTCCACCTACATACGGACGCGGAAGGGCAATTGCGTGTCCATGCCGATTCTGTTCCTGATCGTTGCCGACAAGATTGGCTTGAACGTCCATCTCGCCACCGCGCCGCTGCATCTCTTTATCCGCTACACCGATCCAAACGGCGTGGATCACAACCTTGAGTCGACGAGCGGCGGACATGAAGCGCGCACCGAATGGTATCGTCAGAATCTGCCGATGACCGACCGGGCGATCGAAAGCGGCGCCTATATGCGAACGCTGACCAAGCGCGAGACGATCGCTGAGATGGCGAATGTTGTGCTGGACTTCCTGCTCGATCACCACAGATACGGCGAAGCGGTTGAGGCTGCCAGCGCGATTTTGGCGGTCAACCCGCGTGAAGTCTATACGATGGTCAAAAAGGGAAGCGCGATAGCCGGACTGATGCAGACCGAGTTCGTCGACAAATATCCGAACCCGGCTCTCATCCCAGCAAAACTTCGTCCGCGCTATCAGATGCTCGCCGCCGCAAACGCCAGGGCGTTCAAGGATGCTGAGGCGCTGGGTTGGGAAGCAGAGAAGTAGCTGCCATCTCGACACCTTCCACAATCAACTGGGCGCGGGTCGCCGGCTGGCGCGCGACTCATTTCCAACTAGGGTAACGACAGCGGCGCGAGGAAGAGGGTTTTATAGCCGTCCTCATATGCAGATTCGTAGTTACCAAGCCCTGCGACGCCGGGCAGCAGGCAGGATGTTGCTGAACTCGTCTCGTTGACGTCCGAATCATTCCATCACGCCCCACGCAAAATGTGGGAACATTTGTGGTGTCGGGTCGGCGAATTTTTGTTTTATACCAGCAAAATCAATGCGATAAATCGCTTGCCTGGTGACCCCTACGGGAATCGAACCCGTGTTTCAGCCGTGAAAGGGCCGCGTCCTAGACCGCTAGACGAAGGGGCCATGTCCGGGAAACCCGGGCGTGGGCGTGCCGGTTAGGCAAATGCAGGGTGCGGGTCAAGCCACCGCGTCATTTGATCGGCGATGGCATACCGCCTGGAGCTTGTTGCCGTCGGGG
>JBDTXU010000452.1:0-4270 GCA_040006055.1 Sphingomonas bacterium
AGCGCCTGCGGCTTCAGCTGCTCCTCCATCTGCGCGAGGCTGAGGGTATTGTCCTCCTCCTCGTCATCCGATGCGCGCGGCGTGCGCCGCTCCTGCATCGAATCCTCTTCCTCCTCGGCGGGCGCCTCTTCGGGCTCTTCCTCTTCCTTGAAGGACGGGCCAGCGGTCTTTTCCGAAATCTCGCCCGAGCCTTCGTCGTCGTCGGTCAGCGATTCAGGCGCAGGGTCCTTGGAGAGCATCGCGTCGAGATCGAGGATCTCGCGCAGCTGCATCGTGCCCTCGTTGAGCGCGGTCGACCAGTCGATGATCGCGTTGAAGGTGATCGGGCTTTCGCACAGCCCCAGGATCATCGTGTCGCGGCCGGCCTCGATGCGCTTGGCGATGGCGATCTCGCCCTCGCGGCTGAGCAGCTCGACCGCGCCCATCTCGCGCAGATACATGCGCACCGGATCGTCGGTGCGATCGATGATTTCTTTTTTCTTGGTCTCGAGCGCCGGCGCGCTTTCCTCGGACGAATCGACCGATTCGACCTCGTCCTCGGGCTGATCGGCCTCTTCGCCGTCTTCGCCGGCTTCATCGTTCTCGACGATGTTGATGCCCATCTCGTTCAGCGCGGACATCATGTCCTCGAGCTGATCGGACGACATCTGATCCTGGGGCAGAGCCTCATTGATCTGGTCGATGGTGATGTAGCCACGCTTTTTGGCGCGAGCGACCAACTTCTTGATCGACGCATCGTTCAAGTCGATCAGCGGAGCGTCGGTGCTTTCACCGCTCTCATCACCACCGCCACCGTTCATTTTCGTCATCAATTGCCCTCAGCACTAAAAGCTCTGGCGTCTTCGTTCGCTTGCACCAGATTTGCAAGTCGTGCGTCGAGCGCCTGTTGTTCCTTCACCAGCGAAACCTGCCGTTGGAAGGCTTCATCCGTATAACCCGCCATCAGCGCGGTCGTTGCTTCCGCCAGCGCGGCATCCACTTCGGGACGCGCCACCAGAATAGCGATCGCTTCGTCGAGATCCTCACGCGCCCGCGCCGGCTCGGCGTCTTTCTGCGTAAACGAGCACGATAGTTGGTCGGCCCGTAACAGATCGGTGGCCATTATATCGAATCCTGATTTCGCCAATATGGTAAGCAGGCGCTCGCTATCAAGCGCCTGATCTTCGACGGCGAGATCAACAACCGCTTCGAACAGCCGTCCGAGCGCGCCATCGGCGAGCTTCAGGGAGCCGAGAACCTCCATATGGCGGGCGATTTCCGCCGGGTGGCGGATCAGGCCGGCGAGCACTGCCTTGGCGAGAATCCGGTCGATTCCGCCGGCGCGGACGCCCTTGGCGCCATCAGTGACGGGGATGTCGGGCGCTTTCCATTTCTGGCCCGGCTTGCGCTTGGCGCGCTCGAACGGGACGAAGGGCGCGCGGACACGGGCATAAAGGGCATCGAAGCGGCGATTGAATTCAGCGAGATACTGGGTGCGGACATCGGCATCAGTGATTGCCTGGGCAAGGCCGGTATAGCGTTGTTTGAGCCCTGCTTTTTGTTCGGGCGTGTCGAGCGGCTCGGCGGCGAGCTCGTGCGCCCAGAGGCGATCAACCAGCGGTTCGGGCTTTTCGAGCAGGGCAGCGAAGGCGGCTGGGCCATTGGCGCGGACGAAATCGTCAGGATCGACGCCGGCCGGGAGGGTGACAAAGGCAAGGCTGCGGCCCGGCGCCAGCATCGGCAGGGCGCGATTGGCTGCGCGGATCGCGGCCTTTTGTCCCGCCGAATCGCCGTCGAAGCAGAGGATCGGCACGTCGGTCAGCCGCCATAGCCGCTCAAGCTGCGCCTCGGTGAGCGCGGTGCCGAGCGGGGCGACTGCTTCGCCGAAGCCGGCCTGGGCTAGGGCGATCACGTCCATATAGCCCTCGACCACCAGTACGCGGCCGGATTTGCGCGAGGCGGGCGCGGCACGGTCGAGATTGTAGAGACTGCGGCCCTTGTCGAAGAGCGGGGTCTCGGGCGAGTTCAGATATTTGGGTTCGCCGTCCCCGATGATCCGCCCGCCGAACGCGATGGTGCGTCCGCGCGGATCGCGGATCGGGATCATCAGCCGGCCGCGAAACCTGTCATAAGGCTCCTTGTCCTCGACCGAGATCAGCAGCCCCGCCTCGATCAGCATCGCGTCGCCGAAGTCGCGAAGGGCGGTGCGCAGCTTGCCGCGCGAATCGGGGGCGAAACCCAGGCCGAAATCGCGGCGGGCTGTGTCGGAAACGCCGCGTTTCTTGAGCAGCGCAACCGCCTCGCCGCCGTCGAGCCCGCCGAGCTGGCTTTCGAACCAGTCAGCGGCCGCCTTCATCACGTCGTGCAGCCCCTTGGACTGCTCCGCTTTTTCAGCGGCGCGTGGATCCATCGCGGGCAATTCCATCCCCGCTGCCTGGGCGAGCTCCTTCACCGCATCCATAAAGGGCAGGCCGCGCTGGTCGGTCATCCAGCGGATCGCGTCGCCATGGGCTCCGCAGCCGAAGCAGTGGTAAAAGGCCTTGTCGTCGTTGACGTAGAAGCTTGGCGACTTCTCGTTGTGGAACGGACAACAGGCACGGAATTCGCGCCCGGCCTTTTGCAGCTTGGTGGTGCGGCCGATCAGTGCCGAGAGCAGAGTGCGGGCGCGGAGCTCGTCGAGGAATTGTGGGGAGAGACTCATTGGCGGTCGCCGGAAGGGCGCGCACTTCTTTTTCTTCCCCCCTCCCGCTTGCGGGAGGGGCCGGGGGTGGGCTCCCGGCCAGCCACGTCCGCAGCAGCGACGATTGTCTCCAACACCCCATCCATGTTCGACGTCAGGTCGTTGTTCCAGAATCGGATGACCCGATAACCCGCGGCTTCAATGGAGCGCGTGCGCTCGGCGTCATATGCTTCTGCATCGGCGTGCTGACCCCCATCGAGCTCGACGATAAGCTTCGCCCTCCGGCACACGAAATCGCCAAAGTAGCCCGCGATCGGCATTTGCCTGCTGAACTTCAGGCCATTCAATCTTCCACCTTTGAGCCGCAGCCACAAAAGCTCCTCGTGCAGCGTCAGCTCATTCCGAAGCTCGCGCGCCCTCTCTGTCGGCCTGCCCAGCCGAAACCGGGCGCCCACCCCTCGGTCCCCTCCCGCAGGCGGGAGGGGAGGCGCTGAGTCACCGTTGTCGGGGTCTCCAGCCGAGTTGGCCACCTTACGCCAGCGCCGCCTTCACCAACCCGCTTGCCTTGCTCATATCCAGCGTCTGTGCATGCCGCGCCTTCAGCTCGGCCATCACCCGGCCCATATCCTTCAACCCGGTCGCGCCCAGCTCGGTCTTGATCGCCTCGATCGCGGCGCTCGTCTCGGCCTCGCTCATCTGCTGCGGCAGGAACCGTTCGATCACGGTAACCTCCGCGGCCTCGGCATCGGCGAGCTCCTGGCGATTGCCCTTCACGAACATTTCGATCGATTCGCGGCGCTGCTTGACCATTTTCTGCAGCACTTCGACCACCAATGTGTCGTCATCGTCGGGCGACTTCCCCGTGCGCGCCTCGATGTCGCGGTTCTTGATCGAGGACTGAATCAGGCGCAGCGTCGCGGTGCCCTCCTTGTCGCCGCCCTTCATCGCGGTGATGAGTGCAGCCTTGATGTCGTCGCGAATCATGGTCGGTCCTTTTCGGTAATCACTACCCCTAGCCGGACCACCGGGGTTTTAACAGATTGACGCTCCCGCTTCGCGTCTCTAGCGACCACCGCTTAGCAACATCGCTACCCGAAGGAGTGCCCGCCACGATGGCCGACGCCAAACCCATTTCCGCGCCTGCAGGGGCGACGGGCGTTCTGGTTCTGGCAAATGGCGAGATTGCCTGGGGGCGTGGATTCGGCGCTGAGGGCGAGGCGGTCGGCGAAGTCTGCTTCCACACCGCGATGACCGGCTATCAGGAAATCATGACTGACCCGAGCTTTGCCGGGCAGATCATCACCTTCACCTTCCCGCATATCGGCAATGTCGGCGCCAATGCCGATGATGTCGAGGCCGAGGAGCCGCACGCGCTCGGCATGATCGTACGCGAGGATGTGACTGCGCCCTCCAACTTCCGCTCGGTTGAACGGCTCGACGACTGGATGAAGCGGCACGACCGGATCGGCCTCTCGGGGATCGACACGCGCGCGCTGACCCGGCGAATCCGCAGCGGCGGCGCGCCCAATGGCGTGATCTCGCACCGGGCTGACGGCCGTTTCGATATTCCGCTGCTGCTGGAAATGGCGAAAGCCTGGCCGGGGCTTGAGG
>JBDTXU010000453.1:0-4732 GCA_040006055.1 Sphingomonas bacterium
TCGCCATTTGCAGGCCGGCATGGGCTGAATGTCGATTGGCCCTAAAGGGTTCGCGAAAACGGGGCGACAACGGCGGAAACGCGCTAAGGCGATGCCGATGCTCGCCCGCCTCGTCCTGACAGACTTCCGCAACCACGCAGACGCCGTGATCGAGCCCGGGCCGGGCTTTGTCGTGCTGACTGGCGAAAATGGCGCCGGGAAGACGAACGTTCTCGAAGCTGTGTCCCTCCTCGCGCCGGGGCGCGGCCTGCGCCGTGCAGCGCTCAGCGAGATGGCCCGGCAAGGCGGGAATGGGGCTTTCGGGGTCGCAACTATCTTATCCCACTCCCGCGAGCGGGAGGGGGAGGTGAGTGTCGCCACCGGCACCCAACCCTCCGCCCCGGAACGCCGCATCGTCCGCATCCAGGGCGCCCCCGCCGCCGCAACCGCCCTCGCCGAATGGCTCACCATCCTCTGGCTCACCCCGGCAATGGACCGCCTGTTCGTCGAACCCGCCAGCGAGCGCCGCCGCTTCCTCGATCGGCTGACCCTCGCGCTCAACCCGGGCCACGCCGTCCACAGCAACCGCTACGAAGCGGCGATGCGCGCGCGCAACCGGCTCCTCGCCGAGGCCAATGAGGGCGGACGCCCGGCCGACCCGGAATGGCTCACCGCGCTCGAAGCGCAAATGGCCGAACATGGCAGCGCAATCGACATCGCCCGCCGCGAAACGGTGGCCGCGCTGGCAGAGCGCCTCGCCGACCAACCTGAAGGCCCCTTCGCCCGCGCCGGCCTTTCGCTGGAAGGCTGGACGGGCACAGGCAAAACGCTCGCCGCCGATCTCGCTTTGGGCCGCCGCCGCGACGCCGCCGCCGGGCGTACCCTGGCCGGCCCGCACCGCACCGATCTCGCCGTAACCCATCTCGGCAAGGGCCAGCCCGCCGCGCTCTGTTCGACCGGCGAGCAAAAGGCGCTGCTGCTCGGGCTCGTCCTCGCTCATGCCGATCTCGTCGCCGAACGCACGGGCCAGCCGCCTATCCTGCTGCTCGATGAGGTCGCGGCCCATCTCGATCCGAGACGCCGCACCGCGTTGTTCGATCGCCTCGCCGGCACCGGTCAGGTGTGGATGACGGGTACCGAGCAGGCATTGTTCGAAGGACTCGGGCCTGGCGCCACCCATTTGCTGGTCAATGGCGGGACGATCACGGCAGAGCGCTGAGCCGAAGCGGCACCACGCGCCGATGAACCTCGTCTGTCGCTTCGGCTCACGTCGAGTTCAAGCGGCAGGTGGCAGGAGTGCTTCATGGCGGGGGCCATGGAGATGATAATGACTAAGATGAATCCAATGATCCGAACCACGATCGCCGCGGTCGCGCTGGTGACGTGCGCTGGCCCCGCCTTTGCCCAAAGCTGGGATTTTGGCGGTGGCCGCTCAGGCGACCGCGACTATGGCCTGGCCGGCCGCGGCGTGCCGATCCTCTATCCCGAATTGCGCTCGACCAATCGCGGCCGCGCCTTTGTGATGCGCAATTTCGACTTCGACCATGACGGTCGGATCAGCCCACGCGAAGCGCGCGCCGCCAACCGCGCCTTTGCCGAAACCGCCGGCCCACGCCGCGATCGCTTCAACTGGGAGTCGCGCGACCGGGTCGTGGTCGAGGAACCTCGCGGCGAAGGTCGCGGCGGATGGGATCGCGGTGCGATGCACGGCTATGGCTTCCGTCAGACCGCGCGCGGCGCGACCTTGCGGCTCCAGGAAGACGTGCTGTTCAAGACTGACAGCGACGTGCTGCGCCCCGGCGCGGTCGAGAAGCTGCGGCCGCTCGCCGCCTATCTGCGGTCGGAGCCTGGCGTACGGGTCTCGATCGACGGCTATACCGATTCGCGCGGCACCGATGCGCACAATCAGGCCCTGTCGGAACGGCGTGCGGCAAGCGTGCGCGCGGCGTTCGACGCGATGGGCGTTGTCCGCGCCCGCTTCGGCGTCACCGGCCACGGCGAGCATGATCCGGTGGCGACCAATGCCACGCGCGAAGGCATGCGCCAGAACCGCCGCGTCGAAGTGACCCTGCTCGGCCAGCGCGCCGACCGCTTCTGACCAACGACCCTGCCCGCTCCATCGGGAGCGGGCAGGGCTCAGGGCTTGGGCACCCGGTTCACTTGGGTATAGATCACCTGCCAGCGGCCGCCCCGCTTCGCCCAGATATCGGCGAAGCGCAGCCGCGCTTCATAGGGCTTGCCGTCGCTCATTCCCCTCAGCGTGGCGATGCCGCCCAGCACAGCTCCATCAGCCCAGATCTTCTCGACTGGCTGCTCGATGGTGAAGGGCTCGAGCGTGAAGCCCGGCGCGGTATAATCGTGGATGAAGTCAGCCTTGGTCTCGAGCGTACCGGTGGAATTCACCAGCAGATAATCATCAGCGAGCAGGCGCGCGAGCGCCGCGCCGTCATTACGCATTTGTGCCTGATCGAAGGCGTGCGCCGCGGCCTGTAAATCTGCCGGCATTTCGGCAGGTGGGGCAGCGGCGGGGGCAGAGACGGCAATCGGCAGCGCCAGGAGAGCGATCACTGACAGGATTGATCTGCGCATTCCATCTTCTCCATATTTCGATCGTATCGCGACGCTCACGGGGTGTGGCGGCGCCCATTTCGCTTCCGTTTCTTGCACTGAATCCCTATATGCTGGGTATGACAGATACACCTGAACCGAGTGTCCCCGAAAACGTCCCCAATGCCAATGATTATGGCGCTGATTCGATCAAGGTCCTGAAGGGCCTCGACGCGGTCCGCAAACGCCCCGGCATGTATATCGGCGATACCGATGATGGCTCCGGCCTCCACCATATGGTGTTCGAGGTGTCGGATAACGCGATCGACGAGGCCTTGGCCGGGCATTGCGACCGGATCGACATCACCTTGAACCCCGATGGCTCCGTCTCGGTAACCGACAATGGCCGCGGCATTCCGACCGGCATCCATACCGAGGAAGGCGTCTCGGCGGCCGAGGTCATCATGACCCAGCTCCATGCCGGCGGTAAGTTCGAGAACACGTCGGACGATAACGCGTACAAGGTCTCGGGTGGCCTTCACGGCGTCGGGGTCTCGGTGGTCAACGCGCTCAGCGAGTGGCTCGATCTGACGATCTGGCGCGACGAGACCGAGCATTATATGCGCTTCGCCTTTGGCGACGCGGTCGCGCCCTTGAAGGTCGTCGGCCCCGCGCCGGGCCAGAAGGGCACGCGGGTGACCTTCCTGCCGAGTCCCGCCACCTTCAAGATCGTCGAGTTCGATTTCGAGAAGCTCGAGCATCGCTACCGCGAGCTCGCCTTCCTCAATTCGGGCGTGCGCCTGTTCCTCAACGATGCGCGGCACGAAGAGACGAAGACGGTCGAGCTCTATTATGAGGGCGGGATCGCCGCGTTCGTGAAATATCTCGATCGCAACAAGGTCCCGCTGATGCCGGATCCGGTCGCGATCTCGGGCACCCGCGACGATGTCACGATCGACGTCGCGCTCGAGTGGAACGACTCATATTACGAGAACGTCCTCGCCTTCACCAACAACATCCCGCAGCGCGACGGCGGCACGCATATGGCCGCCTTCCGGGCCGCGATGACCCGGACGCTCAACAATTATGCCGAGAAATCCGGGCTCCTGAAAAAGGAGAAGGTCACGCTCACCGGCGACGACATGCGCGAGGGGCTGACCGCGATCGTCTCGGTGAAGCTGCCCGATCCGAAGTTCAGCTCGCAGACCAAGGACAAGCTCGTCTCGTCCGAAGTGCGCCAGCCGCTCGAAAGCCTGATGGCCGACAAGCTCGCTGAATGGCTCGAGGAAAATCCGGGCCACGGCAAGGCGATCGTTGCCAAGATCATCGACGCGGCTGCCGCTCGCGAAGCCGCCAAAAAGGCGCGCGAGCTGACCCGGCGCAAGGGCGTGATGGATATCGCCTCGCTGCCCGGCAAGCTCGCGGATTGCCAGGAGCGCGATCCAGCCAAGTCCGAGCTGTTCCTGGTCGAGGGCGATTCCGCCGGCGGCTCCGCGAAACAGGGCCGCGACCGGCATTTCCAGGCGATCCTCCCATTGCGGGGCAAGATCCTCAACGTCGAGCGCGCCCGCTTTGATCGGATGCTGTCGAGCCGCGAAATCGGCACGCTCATCCAGGCGATGGGCACCGGCATCGGCCGCGACGACTTCAACGTCGAGAAGCTCCGCTACCACAAGATCGTCATCATGACGGACGCCGATGTCGACGGCGCGCATATCCGCACCTTGCTGCTGACCTTCTTCTACCGGCAGATGCCCGAGATCATCACCAACGGGCACCTCTTCATTGCCCAGCCGCCGCTCTACAAGGCGGCTCGCGGGCGTTCCGAAGTGTATCTGAAGGACGATAACGCGCTCGACGATTATCTGATCGAGCATGGCGTCGCGAGCTCGGTGCTCGAAGGCGCCGGCGGCGCGCGCTCCGGCGCTGACCTGCGCTCGCTGGTCGATCACGCCCGGCGTATGCGGACGCTGATGCGCTATGTGCCGCGGCGCTATGATCCGACCATGGTGGAGGCGCTGGCGATGGGCGGGGTGCTCGATCCTTCGCTCAGCAACGAGGCGCGCGGCGTGTTGGTCGCGACGGTCGTGCGCGGGCTCGATGCCGCCGATACGGATGCGCGCTGGTCGGCGGATATCACCGGCGAGGGCAGCATCCATTTCAAGCGCATCTGGCGCGGCGTGACCGATCATCACATCATCGAGGC
>JBDTXU010000454.1:0-3665 GCA_040006055.1 Sphingomonas bacterium
ATGCCGCGCTGGGCGTCGCGCATCACGCTTGTCGTCGAATGGACACGCGCCGAACACCTCCAGCAGATCACGCGGCCCGATATCCGCGCTGAAGGCGCAGTCCCGATACTTGGTGGATTGCTGTGGCGATGGCCCAGACCCATCCCCGGGAAAAGCGTGACGGCGAGGCGGGCCTTTGCCGCCAACTGGAACGTCAATCACCCGACGCCCGGCGACCGTTGGGATGACAACCCTCCCGTCATTGTGCTCGGCTTTCGCGTTCAGTCACCGGGAGAAGAATAGCCGGGAAGGACATAGGATTACTGGCATACAATCCAGTCTCAAGCTAGATCGGCCCCGCACGAGCACCGCCTGGTCGGCTGTTGGAAGAATACAGGGAAAGCATGTGAGCAAAATCCGTCTTGCATCGTCGTCACTCGCATTATGCGCCTGCACGCTATCGGCGCCCGCCTTCGCCCAGACCCCGACCGCCGTCATCGCAACCGATAGCGGTCGCGTACGCGGCTCGGTCGAGCGGGATGTGGTGAGCTGGAAGGGCATCCCCTTTGCCGCCCCGCCCGTTGGCCAGTTGCGCTGGCGCGCGCCGCAGCCTCCCGTGCCGTGGCGCGGCGTGCGCGATGCCACTGCCTATAGCCATGATTGCATGCAGTTCCCGTTCCCCGGCGATGCCGCGCCACTCGGCACGCCACCGGCTGAGGATTGCCTTTACGCCAATGTCTGGAAACCGGTGCGCGCAACGGGCAAGCTGCCGGTGCTGGTCTGGATCTATGGCGGCGGCTTCGTCAACGGCGGCGCCTCGCCACCCACCTATACCGGCGCGCAACTGGCGAAACGCGGCATCATGATGGTCAGCTTCAACTACCGGATCGGCCGGTTCGGCACCTTCGCGCATCCGGAGCTGAGCAGGCGGAACCCCGACAAGGGGCTGCTTGGCAATTACGGCTATATGGATCAGCTCGCGGCACTCAAATGGGTGAAGCGGAACATCGCCGCTTTCGGGGGTGATCCGGCCAATGTCACCATCATGGGCGAAAGCGCCGGCGGCATGTCAGTGCTCGCCTTGGTCACCTCGCCGCGGACCACAGGGTTGTTCCGCAAGGCGGTGGTGCTGTCGGGCGGCGATGGCGGCGGCATGGGCGGCGGCGGAACGCTGGCATCCGCCGAAGGCGCCGGCCTCGGTTTCGCCGCCTCGAAGGACATTGCCGGCAATGATCCGCGCGCCCTCGAAAAGCTCCGCGCGCTGTCGGCGGAGGAGGTCACGGGCGACCTCAATCTGGCGACCAGGGGTGGCCGCAACGCCGGCACCGTGTCAGCCCCCTTCGCTGACGGCGTGCTGGCAGTGAGTGTAGCGCCCGCTCTTGCTTCGGGCCGCTTCGCGCATGTGCCGCTGATGATCGGTGCGACGAGCAACGATATCGGTGGCAGGAACGGCGCAATGGTCGCCGGCGCGCGCAATCTGGCCGGGATCGTGTCGGGGCAGGGCGTGCCGGTCTATTATTACCGCTTCTCCTATGCCGCCCAGTCGATCAAGGGCGCACACGGTGCCGATCACGCCAGCGACATTCCCTATTTCCTCGATACCGTGTCGATCAAATATGGCGACAGGACAACACCCCGCGATCGCGCCGCGGGACTCACGGCCAGCGCCTATCTCGTGAACTTCGTGAAGACCGGAAACCCCAACGCGCCCGGCCTCCCACCGTGGAGAAACCATGCGCGCGCCACAGGCGAGATGATCGACTTCTCGCCTGAAGGCATCGCCATTCCCGGCCCTGATCCCTGGGCACTGGCCGCCACCGCGCCGAACAGGCGGCCAGCGCCCCAGTCTCGGTCCGGACAGCGAGGCACGGCCCGGGCCCGGGCATCATCCGACCGACCGCCGTTCTAGAGATCAGACCTGGCGCTTGCGGACCGACCAGATAAAGCTGTCGTACCAGAAATGGAGCAGCGAGCAGGCGATGAACGGCGCGAGAAATATCTTGACGCTGCCCGCCCCCGCCGCAGCATAGCCCAACCCGAAAACGATGCTGCCTGCGAAAAAGAACAACGCCGCATAGCCCTTCTTGCCGGGGCCGAGCTTGCCGGTCATGTGGCTGCTCTCCTTGGTCCAGACGAGCGCGAAATACTGAACCGCATGATAGAGGTTGATCGCGGCGAGCGCCACCAGCGGCGGCGAGAAGCCCCATGCAAGGATCGACACCACGCCGGTGATCACCATCGTCGCCAGCTTGTGCACTGGCAGCCGGTAGCCGGCACGCATCGCGCGGCCATAGTCGATCGCGGTCCAGCCGATGACCAGCGTATATAGCGCGATCGCCGCTATTCGGATGCCCTGATGATCGGCAGCGAGTATACCGGGCAGCGAGGTCAGCGTCTGGAAGACGGTGCCGTCGAATTTGAGCAGACGATCCGTATGGGAGGCCAATGCGGTACCGGCGGCGATGGGGCCGACATAGAGCGCCCAATTGAGCCTGAGATCAGTCGTGCGCAGTAGCTGTGATGGATTGCCCGCCTTCATGTCGTAAATGCGGGCAAAGCCGAAATTCTGCATCGCCGAGTGGTGCACGTCCCAGAAGACAGCAAGCACGCCGGCGACGATGAGGGCGGTAGGCGATAACAGGAGCAGGGCAATGAGCAGAACAGGTACGATGATGAGTCGAAGCCGATAGGCCGCGAACACCTCGCTGTTTAGATAAGCCCGAGGGACGACCGCGATCAGATGCGCCCAGGTAAGCACGGAGATGGCGCCGAACATCCCGATCACCATCGGCGCGGCGACTTTCGGCGGGGCCAGCAGATCCCAACCGCGTAGCCATGCCTGGATGATCAGAAAGGCTATCAAAGGTGCCCCCCAGAAGAGAAGAGCATCGCGTCGCGGACCGATGATCGCGCGCGCGGGATCGGCGAGAGACCCGTCCGCGCCGGTAGTGGAAACTCGACCGAAAAGCTGCGAATACCTCGTGGCCAAGGCCCGCCCCCCCCAAATGACAATCGCCAATCTAGGTCGCTCCGGTTAACGCATCTATCACTAGCACCCATTTATTTTGGCAAGGCGCGGACCAAACACTCAAATCTCCACCGCCAAAACCTCCAACCCCCTGCCCAAAAATGTCTATTGGAGCCACCGTTGGCGGGCGAGATGCATCAGGCCGAGCATGACCGTTACGGCAATCGTGTCTGCGACTCATCGCCGCCCGCCGCGGCAAGGCGCCCGGGGCCTGAGCGTCAAGCGGCGTGCGGCCGCGCCATCAGGTCGCGTCGCTGCGAGGCGATCGTGCGGGACGCGAGGCTGGATTCAACTCTTCGCGATCCTCGCTATGGTCTGCCCGATCCGGCGCTGCACTTGCCTGCTCTTTCCCATTGTCGAGACAATCGAAACGCAGCCATTCAGGAAAGGGCGGTCGCGGGCGCTGGCGCTCACCTGAGACTGGATCGACGACCGTCGGATTATATGTGGGCAGGACGGAAAGGCCGGCTAGCCCCGGCGCCAGCGTCCGCGGACGAGATACACTAGGCACAGCACGATCGTCACGGCGATCGTGTCGGCAATCCAGTCGCGGATGTCGCAATCGCGGTGCAGGGCAGGGATCGACTGGAGCAGCTCGATGGCCGCGCCGAGAAAGGACAATCGCTCGCCCAGCCGGAACAGCGGCATCGCGGAATAG
>JBDTXU010000455.1:0-1649 GCA_040006055.1 Sphingomonas bacterium
CTGACCGGCAAATTAGGGGAAGAGCTTCATGACGATCGTCTATGCGGCCATGATTTGCGGCCTGATCGCCGTACTTTATGGCATTATCACCAGCCGACAGATTCTCGCCGCCAGTCCCGGCAATGAAAAAATGCAGGATATCGCCGCCGCGATCGCGGAAGGCGCCAAGGCCTATCTGGGCCGGCAATATCGCACGATCGCGATTGTCGGCGTCGGCGTCGCAATCATCGTTTTCTTCTTTCTCGGCCCGATCTCGGCCGCGGGCTTCGTTATCGGCGCCGTTCTCTCGGGCGTGACCGGCTTTATCGGCATGAACGTGTCGGTGAAGGCCAATGTCCGCACCGCTGAAGCCGCACGGACCTCGCTGCAGGGCGGCCTGACCATGGCGTTCCGCTCGGGCGCGGTCACCGGCATGCTGGTGGCCGGCCTTGGCCTGCTCGCGATCACGCTGATGTTCTGGTACCTGATCGCGATCGCGCATTATGACCTGGCCGTGCAGGCTGATCGCCGCGTCATCGTCGACACGCTCGTCGCGCTCGCTTTCGGTGCTTCGCTGATCTCGATCTTCGCCCGCCTCGGCGGCGGCATCTTCACCAAAGCAGCTGACGTCGGCGCCGATCTGGTCGGCAAGGTCGAAGCCGGCATTCCCGAGGACGACCCCCGCAACCCAGCCACCATCGCTGACAATGTCGGCGACAATGTCGGCGATTGCGCCGGCATGGCGGCCGATCTGTTCGAGACCTATGTCGTCACCATCGGCGTGACCATGGCCTCGATCGCGCTGCTGCTGCCCAATGCCGACCATCTGTTCCAGCTGATGACCCTGCCGCTGCTGGTTGGCGGCGTGTGCGTGATCACTTCGATCATCGGCACCTATTTCGTCCGTCTCGGCAGCAACAATTCGATCATGGGCGCGCTCTACAAGGGCTTCTGGGTCACCGTCGGCCTGTCGGCCTTCGCAATCTATGGTGCGACGGCCTATGTGCTCGGCGACATGAAAGCGGTGATTGGCGGGTCGAGCGCGCTCGGCGATGCGGCCAGCCCGGAAGCCCTTGCGGGCGCGGCAGCGGTCAGCCTCACCGGGAACGGTCTGTTCCTGTGCATGATGATCGGCCTCGCGCTCACCGGCGCTTTGGTGTGGATCACTGAATATTATACCGGCACCAATTATCGCCCGGTCCGCTCGATCGCCAAGGCGTCCGAGACCGGCCATGGCACCAACGTCATCCAGGGCCTCGCGGTCAGCCTCGAAAGCCCGGCGCTGCCGACGCTCGTCATCTCGATTGCGGTGATCGGCTGCTTCCAGCTTGCCGGCATCATCGGCATCGCCTTTGGTGCAACGGCCATGCTCGCTCTGGCCGGCATGGTGGTTGCGCTCGACGCTTATGGCCCGGTGACCGACAATGCCGGCGGCATTGCCGAAATGGCCGGCCTGCCCGACGATGTTCGCCATCGCACCGATGCGCTCGATGCGGTCGGCAACACCACCAAGGCGGTGACCAAGGGCTATGCGATCGGCTCGGCCGCACTCGCCGCGCTCGTGCTGTTCGGCGCCTATACGACTGATCTGGGCATCTACTTCCCCGATCTCCACGTCGATTTCACCCTCTCCAATCCCTATGTCATCGTCGGCCTGCTGCTCGGCGCGC
>JBDTXU010000456.1:0-4460 GCA_040006055.1 Sphingomonas bacterium
CGCCGGTCGCCTTGGTGTTGTCGACCGACTGGAAGATGAAGCCGATGTTGAACGCGCCGATCACCACGGATTGGGTTCCGTGCACTGCCTGGGCCGACGAGATCTTGACCGGCTGATTGTCCTCGGCGGCGGCAAAGGAAAGCGGCTGCATGATGGCAAGGCCGGCGATAAGCGTGGTCGCGAAAGGGTGATAAACTTTCATGGTGAGTCTCCTGTAAGATGATGTTGAGAGGCGGGGGCGATGGCGCGCGCTATTGCTTGCCGAAGGCCGCGACCCCGAAGATCGAAAGGCCGGTTCCGGGCGAGATATTGTAGGTGATGCCCGCGTGCTGGGCGCCGCTGCCGAACAGCGATCCGTTGATGTTGGCCCCGCACCCGGTCGTGCAGATGCCGGTCGCCGCCACCGTGACCGTCCCGTTGATCTGCCCGGCGGCCGAATAGCCGATCGAACTTTGCGAGGGGCTGGCGGTGCCGCCGGTCGATTGCAGCGCGTAGGAAGCGCCGCCGATCGCCACGAGCAGGTCGACGCCGACGCGGGAGGTGGCAAAGTCCAGGCTCAGCGCGCCACTGAACGTGCCGGGGGCGAGCGAGCCGTCGCTGATCACCGGTTTGGTCGCGCCGAGCAGCGTATATTGCGCGCTGCCCGTGGTGGGCCGGTTGGCGAAGGGGGTGCCGGCCAGCGTCACCACGCCCTGGTTTGCGGAGAGCGCGACCGCGGTCGTGCCGTTCGGCGTGCCGGTGGGCGTGCCGTTGGCCCAGCGCGTCCAGGCGATCACTGACGTGGACGTCGTCGCGGTGCCGAAGTCGACCGCCTGTGCGGTACCGCGGCTGGCGCTCAGTGTTCCCGCCGCATAGGTGTCGATCGAACCATCGGCGTTTGCCCCGACCGTCGCATTCTCGAACTGGAATACGTCATTGCCGTTTGGGCCGTTGCCGAGCACCGTCACCCTGGCGGGCAGCGGGTTGGCGCCGGCGGGCGGCGTCGTTGTCGTCGCCATCGTTGTCGTCGTCGCCTTGCCGAGGATCGCGGCGCCGTTCAGGATCGAGGTGTTGTCGCTGGTCCCGACCAGCCCCCAGCCCACCCCGAACGTTGCCGCGCCGGCTCCGCCCGAGATGAAGTTTGCGCTCATATTGCAGGCCGCAGTCGAGGCGCACAGGTTCGCCGTCACTGCGGTGAGCGGTGCGTTGCCGTACAGCGAGAGACTGCCGCCCGCCAAATAGGTGTTGGTCACCGACGGGCCGGCGCTTCCGCCGGCGGTCGAAAAGGAGAAGCTGGCGGGATCGGTTCCGTTGATCTTGCCCGAGATGATCCCGTCATATCCGAACTTCGCGGAGGACCCGAAGCTCACGCCCAGGTTGATGACGGTCACCGGGTCGTCGAAGGTGCGGGCGCCGCCGGGGAAGGTCGGTTCAGTTGCGCCGAGTACCGCATATTGCACGGTGCCCGAGGTCGGCATTGCGGTTGTCGGCGCCTGCGAGACGAAATGCGCCGCGTCGTTGGGGCCGAAGGTCAGGGTGCCGCTGCTGCCGCCGGTGAGGAAGGTGCCGTTGCCGAAGCGGCCAAGGATCCAGCCGTTCCCCGAGGCGAACTGAGTCAGCACCGCAGTACCGGGCGAGCCGTAATAATCGAGCGAGGTCGGGTGGCCGCTCGCATCGGTCTTGACGTTGGGCGTGCCAGGGTCAGCGGGGCCTCCCTTGTAGAGCCCGGACACCGCGGTTGGAGCGGCTACGGTCACGCTGTTGCCGATGCCGGTCGTCGGCGGGGTGGGCGTTGGTGTCGGAGTTGGCGTGGGGGTTGGTGTCGGAGTTGGCGTTGGTGTCGGGGTTGGCGTTGGGGTCGGCGTCGGTGTTGGAGTAGGCTTCGGAGTCGGAGTCGGAGTGGGTGTCGGCGCCGGGGTCGTCAGCGTGAGAAGGAAAGCCGGCAGGTTGCCGCGCCCATTGCCCCCGCCGATCAGCCCGATCAGATAGTTGTAGAGCGTGTTGACTCCGCCCCCTGGAAGCCCCGGGATCGATGGGTTTTGGATCAGCCCCGGCGGCAGCGATATGGGAGCGACCCGAACAGGCGGCACTGCCTGAGGGCCGGAGCGGAACAGGGCGATCGGGGTTCCGCCGGGGCTTGTGCCAAAGGGTTGGCCAATGCCGAAGGTCCGGGTTCCGCCGGCCAAGGTCACTGATACAGGGCCGCCCATCGGAAAACCGGTCACGCCGTCCGGGCCGACAGTGAAGCCGGCCCCGCCACCGAATGTCGCTGAGCCGCCCGGAAGGTTGACCGTGATCGGACCCCTGCCGTTTACGATCGTCACCGCACCGGCGAGCACCGTCAGCCGTCCGTCGGCGCCGATCGAGAACCGCGCCGGTCCGACGAAGGAGACATAGCTGCCGTCGTCCAGCTGGACCTGGACGGTGCCGGTCGTGGTTACGATCTCCTGCCCGGCCGGCAGGTTGCCCGCCGCGATCAGATGACCGTTCGGGCCGGTCGCAGCCGCGAACAGGATGGTGGCGGCAAGGGCCGGCGGGGCGCTCAGCGCGGTGCTGGCGATCAGAGCGGCGGTGATGGTATTGCGGACAAAGCGTTTCATGAACGGCTTCCCTTTGCGAATGGCTTAGAATTCGGCCCGGACGGCGACGCTCGCGGTGAAGCGGCGATAGTCGTAGAGCGCGATGTTGCTGAAGTTGCGGGTGTAGGAGACGCCCGGGCGCAGCGTGAGATTGCGCGCGACCAGCAGCTTCATGCCGAGGGAAAGGTCGAGCTCGGCGTCACGCCGCTGCTTGAGGAACAATGGATCGTCGGCATCGTGGAAGCGGCCTTCCACACCAGCCGAAGCGACCAGTGCGAGCTGCTGTGACAGCGGTTTCTCGATTGCACCGCGCAGCGAGACAAAGGCGTTGGAGAGGTTGTCGGACGCGGCACCTCGCGTCTGCTCCTTGCCGCCCGCCAGGGTGATGGCGGTGGTGCGATCGGCAAAGGTCGCGCTCGCGGCGAAGCGGTCGGCGTCGCGTAGCGGATCGGTCGGATAGTCGAGCCGATACCACTGGGCGGCCAGCGACAGCGCCCGGCCTTCCTTCAGCCTAAAGGTATATTGACCGATCAGGCCGGCGGCTGAGCGGTAGCGCGATCCGCCGAGCCAGAATTGCTGATATTGGCCGCTCAATGACACCACGTCGCGATTGCCGAGGGTGTGGGCGATGCCCGCGGTGCCGGTCGCGCTGATCTGGTCGAAGTCGGGCATACGCGTGTTGAAGCGCCCGTCGCCAAGCGCGCTTACATAAAGCGAAGTCTGCGCTGACAGCGGCGCTCGCACGCTCAGCCCGCCGCTCGCGCCGAGAAAGCCGCTGTCCTGCGATCGTGCCGTGCCGGACAACGTGGCCGGGCCGAGAAAGGCGAGGAGGGGCAGGGTGATCGCGTTCAGGCTGGTCGCAACATTGATGTTGCTGTCATAGCCGCCAGAGGCTTCGACGAAGCCCGACACATTGGTCTCGCCGCCGCCACGAACCTTGTCGAGATCGCGTACGATCCGGCTGAAGCGCTGGCGCACGGGATCGGGAATGCTGGGATCGGCCAGCACCGTATCGAACTGAGCGCGCGCTGATTCGAGATCGCCCATACGGGCATAAGCGCGGGCTATTTCGGAGCGTGCCTCGGCATTTTCCGGCTGCACCGCCAGCACGCGCTGGAAGGCGAGGATCGCCTCGAGCCCGTGCCCGGCATCGGCCGCCGCGATGCCGTACGCATAGTCGAAATCGGGATCGCCTGCCCGGGCCGAAAGCTGCGGCGCGAGCAAGGCATAGGCATCCGCCATCTGCCCGTCTTTCTCGAGCGCCAGCGCGCGCTTTACGAGATCGTCGATCTCGGCCCAGGCCGGCGCCGCCATGGCCAAGGCCAGCAGGCCAAACCCCGCGGCCTTGATTACTCGTTTCGAAAATGCGCTCACTGGCCGCCCCCAATTGAATAGGCGGCCCGGTTAGCTCGGGAGTGTCCTTACCGTCGTCTGACGAAAACTGACTTCGTCACGGATGCGCCGCATCCCAGGCGAGCGATACGCGGCGACCCATGATCGGGCGCTGGTCCGGCGGCACCGGCCCGGGGTCGCGTGCCTGCTCGAGTTCGAAGCGCTCGGCCAGGGCTTCGCTGGCGGCGCGGGACGAAGCCAGTGCCTCGCCCTTTCGTCCGCTCGCGGCGAGGGTCGCGGCGCGGATGTCGAGGATCACGGCGCGGTGGGCATTGCGCGCCGGGACCGATGCCAGCAATTTTACCGCCTCGGCGGAAACCGCGTCCGCCTCAGCCGGCTTGCCGGCGCGGCGCAGCACGCCGGCCAAGGCCGCAAGGTCCACCGGCACCTCGAGATTGTCGTCACCGTCGAGCACCTGGCGATCGATCGCGAGCGCGCGGCGCTGATCGGCTTCTGCACCGGCGAGATCGCCCCGCGCCTCGCGGATCCTCGCCCGGTTGGCATAGGCCG
>JBDTXU010000457.1:0-3117 GCA_040006055.1 Sphingomonas bacterium
CGCGGCATCGGCGCGGCGCGGAGCTGGGTGGCGGGCGAATTGACGCGGATTTCGGATGCGTGCGGCGGCTGCATCACCAGCGCGAATATCGCGCGCACCTTTACCGGCAAGCGCGCGCCGAACGGCGTCGAGATCGTCGATGTGCTTGGCTTTCAGGAGGGCATCGAGCCGCGCCGCGTGATCATCATTGGCGCGCATATCGACAGCCGCGTTTCCGACATAATGAACGCGACCAGCGACGCGCCCGGCGCGAATGACGACGGATCGGGCGTGGCGCTGGTGCTCGAGACGGCGCGGATTCTGTCGAAGGAGAAGTTTCGCGCGACCATCGTCTATGCGATATTCTCGGGCGAGGAGCAGGGACTATATGGCGGAACCCTGCTCGCGGAGACCGCGAAGCAGAAGACCTGGACTGTCTCGGCGATGCTCAACAACGACATTGTCGGCAACACGATCGGGCAGAACGGCGTGCGTGTCGCCGATCATGTCCGCGTGTTTTCGGAAGGGATCCGCGCCTTCGAAGACCTGAAGGCGCTGCAGGCGCGCGGGCAGAATGGCGGCGAGGATGACGGCCCCTCGCGCGCGCTCGCCAAGGCAGTCGACGGGATCGCGCGGACGATCCCCGGCGGGCTCGATGTAATGGTCAACCGGCGGCCGGACCGGCTCGGGCGCGGTGGGGATCACAAGCCGTTTCTCGATCTCGGCTATCCGGCGATACGCTTCACCGTGGCCACCGAAAACTGGAACGCGCAGCACCAGGACATCCGCACCGAGAATGGGATCGCCTATGGCGACACGGTCGACAAGATGGACTTTGCCTATCTGGCCAAGGTGAGCGCGATCAACATCGCGACGATCCGCCGCCTCGCCGCGGCGCCGGCGGCGCCAGACAGCGTCACAATCGCCGGCGCGCTGGGCTACGATACGACCGTCAAATGGCACCCCGTCGAGGGTGCCACCGGCTACCGCATCCATTGGCGGCGCAACGATGCGCAGGACTGGCAGAAATCAATCGACCTGCCCGCGACCGCGCAGACGAATATACTGAAGAATGTGCCGGTCGACGACAATTTCATCGGCGTTTCGGCGCTTGGGCCGGACGGCGCGGAGAGCCTCGTCACCTTCGGCGCACCTGAATGAGTTTGGGTTGAAAGCTCAGAGGAGGGCAGGTCCCCCCGGGCCCGCCCTCACTCTCCCCGTGCGCGGCACGGGCCCCCTCCTCCCCCGTCGGGGAGGTATCAGATCAGCGACAGCAACCGCACGAGCAGGCGCGCGGCTTGGGATGCCATTTCCGCTTCGCCGCGCGGTAGGTGCGGCGAACCGGCGCATAGATGGTTTCGATATATTCAGTGGTGGTGGTCGTGACGACCGGTGCCGACTGGATCGTGACCGTGGTGGTCGTCACCGGCGGATACCAATAGCCGCCACTGATATAGCCACCCGAGCCGGCATAGCCGGAGCTTGAATAGGTGCTGCTATAGCCGCCCTGCATCATCGGTGGCGGCGGGGGCGCATAAGCGGGCGGTGCCGGATAAGGCTGGGCTGGATAAGGTTGGAGCTGGCCCGACCAACCGCCCGGGCCTGGCTGGGGCTGCGGATAGGGCGCGCCATAGCCCCCGCCGCCGCCCTGGGCTTCGGCATAGCCATATCCGGCGCTGGCCGAGGCGCCGCCGCCATAACCATAGGCATCGGCGCTGTCATAGCTGTCCCAGTCGATGCCGCTGACTGAATCATAGATGCGGCCGCTCTGGTCCATCAGCACCGCGTCGTCATAATAGCGCGACCAGCTATAGCCCTGTGGCGGCGTGGAGAGGCCGTAAGTGCCGTAATCGCTGATGAAGAAGCTTGGCGAGATCCAGTAACGCGGCATGATCCAGCCACGGCTCGGCCGGCGATAAGCATGCCATCCGCCCGGCGCGCTGGTGCCGCCCTGCCAATGCCCGCCGACGCTGCCGCCCCAGCGCGAATGACCTGGGCCGGCAGGCCGGGGGCCGGAATTGTAGCCGCCGCCGGTCCGCCGCTGATGGGGCTGAACGCCGTTCGGCAACTGGCCCTGCCCTCCGCTCCAGCCACCGCCGATGCGCTGCTGGCCGGGATCGATACGATTGGGAGAATTGGGGACGTTCGGTGCGGGCGGCATGACATGCCCATTCTGCCAGACCTGTCCGTTGGACAATCTGTGCTGCGCGCCGGCCGGAGTCGCGATCATCGCGGTAACCATTGCAAGGCCTGCGATTACTAGGGTCCGCATGGTAAACAACTCCCGCAAGGGTCCGTATCGGCCCGATGATTAAGAGTTCAGTTACCAAATTCTCCCGCTTTTCGCGAGTCTTGGTGTGTCCCGAAACGGATCAGCCAGCGATACGGGCCGCAAGCAGACGCACCAGCGCCTCGCATCCCGCAGCATCGTCCGCATCGAACCGGGCCGGGCTCGGGCTGTCGAGATCGAGCACACCGATCAGCGCGCCGTCATGGACGATCGGAACCACCAGCTCGGAGCGGCTCGCGGCGTCGCAGGCGATATGGCCGGGAAAGGCATGGACGTCCTCGACCAGCTGGGTCTCGCGGGAAGCCGCCGCCGCGCCACAGACCCCGGCGCCGATTGCGATGCGGATACAGGCGGGCTTGCCCTGGAAGGGGCCGAGCACAAGCTCACCCTCGACCAGGCGGTAAAAGCCCGACCAGTTGAGATCGGGCAGATATTGCCAGATCAGTGCTGCGGCGTTCGCCATATTGGCGATCGTATCGGGCTCGTCCGCGGTCAGCGCATCGAGCGCTGCGAGGAGGTCATGATAAAGCTCGGCCTTGGAGCTGGCCGACACCGCGAATTCATACACTGTCTTCTCCGTGCAGGGGGCGACCTTTGATCAAGACCCGTCCTCATCGTCACCCCGGACTTGTTCCGGGGTCCATCGTGCCCCAAGCATCACGCCTGCAGCATGTGCGGAACGATGGATGCCGGAACAAGTCCGGCATGACGGAAAAATTGGATTGGAGTCAAAAGATCGGCAGTCACACCCAAGCCGATGCGTTGCACTTCGCTTCCCACGCCGTAGGAAGAGGCATGCCGCGCCTGCCCGTCACCCGCTCCATCGCCATCGACAGCGAGGAAATCGA
>JBDTXU010000458.1:0-4470 GCA_040006055.1 Sphingomonas bacterium
AGCTTGAATCACTTCCGGTGGCTTTTGGGAATCCTGAATCTCAACAGGCCCTAGGCCGATGCGGCTAGTTTCTTAGTATATAATTGCCGGTTGAAGGACTACTACGGGATAGATCACTAAGTTGCCGACAGGCCGCCAGCGAAGATGAAGAAAAAGAGGTGCCGCCGCAATGCGAGTCATACAGCCCCCTCAGGGGGCCTTGATCGGTCGGTAAGGAGGCCCGCTACCGTCGGGCGATGGCCAAAGTCCGGCAATCCGGGGGGCGCAACTTCCATCCAGCCCGAATAGCTAGTAGGTTCTTCAAAACTCTCCAGGTCGCCAAGCTCGAGGTCCAGCTTCACATCGGTGAGGGCTGCGCTACCGTCATATTTTCTGTCGAAGCGTGCGATAGGATGGTCAAGATAATGCTGGTCGAACATTGCCGCTAATCCGGGTGATTTCAGCCTGGTTATTTCCGCGCGGACATCGCGGCCTGATTTCCAGCCAATGCTGTAGCGCTTCGTTCGTGCAGCTGCATTCTCGAGAGCGCTGATTGCCTCCGGCGTGTAGCCGCCACTGGTCCAGAATTCAAAATGCACTTTGAATCCGTCGAATCGCTGCTCCGCGCGCGTCGCCTTGTAGATGCTTGGAACCCGGTTGTTGAGCCACGCTTCGATTTCATAGACGCCAATCATGTGATCAGGCTGATATCCCTTGCACTCATAGACCCAGACATCGCTCGCCCCGATCAGTCGGACGTCGATCTCTGCCTGAAAGCCGTCTCCGCTGACGAGCTTCCCGATTTCGAGCCAACCGCTCAGGCTCGCCTGCACGACATGACCCACGAGCAGCTCGAACAGCGACCCTCGCAGATTTCGGTTGGCGCCATCAATCCCGCCGAGCTTGTCGAACAATTCGCCGATCACCTCGGGCTTTGCCACAGCAATCGCGGCCGCCTTGCTCATCGTCTCCAACAGGGTCGCGAGGCCGATCGCGATGTCGCGCCCGAACAGGTTTTTGGGAGTCGCCATCATGAGGCCGTGTGAACGACCCAATCGAAAGGCCTCGCGCGTGAAGCCATCCGCCATCAGGATCGGGAGGAATGGGGGCATCTTTCGCAGCGCTACCGACAGCTTGTACTTTCGTACGAATGCCGCGATCGCGTATTCGTCTACTGCCGCGCCCGCGACTACGTCGCATACCAGGAAGCCCGGGGTGGGTGTCCCGTCGCTTGTACGTCGAACGATCGGAACCAAATAGGAGGGGCCGACAAGATCCCAATTAAAGGTGCCGAAAGTTGGAAGTAATCCGTCGCCTCGCGTCGTGATCTTGTCGGGGCTCGCTACGCCCAGACGGCGAGCCCAATCTCGAACGGCTAACAGCAGGATCTTCTCGACGAGAAGGCGTGCCCGAAGGCGGTCGAAGTTGGGTACACCGAGATGTCCGTCGGCACGCAACGCGACCACGTTGCCGATACCAACTATGTGCCTGCGTTCTAGTATGTGAACCGCCTCAAGGCGTTCGAGTACCGTCTGGCTTGAAACCTGTCCAACTTGGCGGATGGGCGACCCGCTGACGATGGAAAATTGATCGAGAGGCACCACACCATCGCGTATTTGGAGCGCGGCGATTGCTGGTCCGTAGGCTGGGCTGGCATGGCTGACATCTCTGGCGAGTGCGGTCCAGTAGCGTTCGGTGCCCTCATCCTTCTTGTGGTAAAGAAACCGGGCATTTCGCGGGAAAATCAGACCTTGCAGCCGGAGCACTGACGCGCCCGAGCGCGCGATGCGCTGCCGTGCAAGCGTTGGCGATATCCCGGTTTCCTGCAGCTTGCGTGCAAGGTCCGAGGACAGGCATGGACCATCTTTCAAAAGTAGTGATTCGACTAAATTCATCACTCCGATCCTCAGCTTGTCACACTCCGCTATTTATAATGATATGAGAAGCTGAGGGGGCGTTTGCCACGCTCGTTGATTTCTCTGTATTTATACTTTAATATCAGTGGTTTAAGTCATAATAATTCAGGAGAGGCGGCCCGGCGGTGTCACGGTCGCTCGTCACGCGAGAGAGAAAAGGGCCCGCTGCACCCGCCATCCCGCGTCGGCGTGGTCGGGTTACAGTGTCGCGTGTAAAACCCTGAATTCGTGGCCACAGCATTACGGTGCCACGTGCAATAACCCCCAATTAGATTGCAACCAGAATTGAGGGGTTATCGCACGTGGCGCCGTAATCCGTAGTCCCCAAGTTGATCGGCCACAGTCGAGGCGCATTGCCGCCGATCGCAAACAGGCGAGGCAGCCAGAACTACTAAGTCACGATGATGTCCTTGCTTGGATCGCACGGGACGCTCGGCCCCTTAGCCTGCGCGCGCACCTGGGCGCGAAAGGCATTTATTTCAGCCAGGGGCAGCTCAAAGTCGCCTCTCTCGAGCGCCACGGTATCAACCACAACGCCGTTGCTCCTGGTAACAAGGAAGATCTCGGGCCGACCAGATGCCATCGCTTTTGCGTCTGCCCATTCGGCCGCCAGCCTGACGCCATATTGAAGAGCAATCGCACCTCGGAAAGCAGCAGAATCCTCCCAAGGCCCATCCCAGTTCGCTCGCAATTCGAGCGTCAGCTTCTTTGGCAACTTCGCCAACCGCGAATTTTTCCAAACCCGCACGCTGTCGAACATGATCAGGCCATGGTCAAAATCAACCTCGGCCGGGGCGTGCGCTTCCCACCGCATAGTCATACTGACCGCCTTCGCCTGTGGAGAGTTGGGCACCCATAAAACGACCTCGTATTCAACCTTTCCAGCCGTTGCTGCACCAACGTTGACGGATAGGTGACCCTGAGGAAACGCCCGCGAGGCCATCCCATCGGGGCGGCACGTTCCAGACTCAGCGGGTCGAGCAAGGTGCGCGCACCCGGTAGGGACCAGGAACAAGCAAAAAAGGGCTGCTGATCTCATTCCGCCTCACCTGTCGGGCTGATGTTAGAGCTGGTCCGCCGATGCGTATCAAATTGGCGTGCCCAAATCATCGCCCTTGGCACGGTCCCGCGTTCCCGGATGTTCTTGCTCTCAGTTTTCAGATCATGCACTCCGACGGAACAGTGGCCAACCGATAGGCGCCAGAGCATTCCCGGCGCTGGGCCAGCACAGGAAAAAGTAGCGACGCGATGCAGGAGACTTTGCAGCTTTCTCGCCCGGGCAACTTGTGCGTTCCTGTTGCGGCGGCGGTTTTTGCGGCCTGCCCAGCATGACGCCCGAAGCGCGGTTTCGCGCCTATCTGCACGCTTTCAACGGCAGTGACTGGGATGCGTTGCGCGGCTTCTATGCGCCCGATGTGCGGCTGGTGATCGGCAACGGCACTGAGCTTATCGGGCGCGAGGCGATCATCGATTTCTACCGCGAGGTGAAGCAGCAGGTCAGCCGCACGATCGAGATCGTCCAGTGCTTCGCGAGCGGGAACACGCTTGCGGCCGAGATCGAATCCGAGTTCCTCGCGACACGCGATGCGCCGGATTTCGCGGCACGGCCCATGGCGCTCGGCGACCGCTATTATCTCAACAGCTTCGTCTTCTATGATTTCGAAGGCGAGCATTATACGCGGATCCGCGCGGCGGTGTTCCGGCGGGAGTTCCGGCCGGTTGGCGGGTGAGTTTAGTATAGTGTCCCCGTTAATAGCGGCGATGCGCGCGGCAGGCCGGGTGGTTGCGGGTCACCGGGGCTTCATGGCGAGCGTCCTGTAGAGGTCATTGACTACCTCTCGGGTGTGTTCCTGCCGGAAATTGTTCCAGCATGGTCGCACTGCCACCAAGGTCTGACGAATCCACCGCGCCGCCGCCTTTTGGCCATTCGCGCTTCGCAGCTCGAAGAGGTGGCTGTTGTCGGTGATGGTGAAGGGGCCGGCGCGCACCGCTTTGATCGTGGCGGCGCCGTGTGACTTGCGATCCCGCGCTAGCGGAAGCTGGTGGATTTGAGTTCGATAGGCCCGACAGTTTTCACTCTCGACAGCATCCATCTTTGAGCTATCCGTTGCATACGCTGCGGTAAGGATCGAAAATTGGGGTTCTCCGCAAGTGCCGCTATCGACCTGAATCCTTATTTTCTTACGTCCTCGGCCAACGATGATCTTTGCGTTTATCCGCAGATCCGCAACGCAGATGTCGTGAAGCTCACCGTTGTCCGGCGCTGTATGATCGGGAACGGGTGGCGGCGGAGTATTCGTCGTCTGCGCGCCTGCGGCGGAGTCGGCGAGGATCGAAAGTGCGGCCACCGCCGTCAGTATTGCTCGAACCATTCGCTTTCGCCCCCTCTGTTCCATGCCGCTGTATCGCCAGATTGACGCGGCCACAAATGACGGCTTTGCGGCGGTATGCGTCCTCGAGCATGGCCAGGAAACGACCTCCACCCCGATTTTCGCTTGCTGCACGATGGACCCCGGAACAAGTCCGGGGTGACGGTGTGGGTGGGGCTGGCGCGAGCCCGATCAGTGCGGCGGCT
>JBDTXU010000459.1:0-6764 GCA_040006055.1 Sphingomonas bacterium
CGTCGCCGAGGATGATGGGCGTGACGAGAGAAGCCGATGATGGACCGGACATGGATGCTCTCCCCATGAAACAGAATGACAGTCCCACGGCGCCCGCACCGAGCCCGCAGCCAGCACGTGCAAAAGATGTCGCTGCCCTCAGGGCGAGTCAATCAGCGGAGTGGGAACAACAACCAATCCGGTCTGAACTGCGACGGATACCGGACGCTCCGTATCGAGTCCTCACGCGCGCTGAAGCGCCTCTTCAAGCCGCATCCCGCGCGCAACGCGAAGCCCGTCCACCGCGTAGATCGCCAGCCCGATCCAGATCAGCGCGAACGTCAGCATATCCGTCCGGTGCAGCGGCTCGCCGAACAAGAACACTGCCAGGGCAAACTGAAGTGTCGGCCCGATATAAGGCAGCAGGCCGAGCGCGGTATAGGGCATCCGGCGCGCGGCGGCCGCGAACATCAGCAGCGGAATGGCGGTGACGGCTCCAGCCAGGACCAGAAGTGCATCCAGGCCCCTGTCATGGCCGAACGCGGCGTTGCCCTGAGCGCTCGCCAGCACCAGCACGGCGCAGGCGAAGGGCGCAAGCAGGATCGTCTCGACGAACAGGCCGCCCAGCGCGTCGATCGTGGCGATCTTGCGAAGCAGGCCATAGGTGCCGAAGCTGAACGCGAGCACGAGCGAGATCCAGATCGCGCCGCCGCCCGATGCGGTCATGATCGCGACGCCCAGCCCGGCGATCGCCACCGCAACCCATTGCACGCGCCGCACCTTTTCGCCGAGCACCGTCACACCGAGCGCGACATTGACCAGCGGGTTGATGAAATAGCCAAGGCTCGCCTCGAGCACATGGCCGTTCTGCACCGCCCAGATATAGACCAGCCAGTTGACCGCGATCAGGAACGCGCTCGCCGCCAGCAACAGCAAGGTCCGCCCCCGCGCGGCCGCCCGGATCGCACGTCCGCGCTTCAGCAGCAGGACGATGGCGGCGAGCAGCAGCACCGACCAGAGAATGCGGTGCGCGAGCACCTGTGTCGCCGGCACCGTCCCGAGCAGCTTGAAGTACAGGGGCAGCAGGCCCCAGATGACATAAGCGCCCACGCCGAGGAGAATGCCGGTGCTGGGGCGCGGCGCGGTGGATTGCGATGTCATGGGGCGCCATGTCGGCGGCGACGCCCGTCGCGGCAAGCACGAAAAAACTCAGCCCCTCCAAAGCCATCTTCGCGCGGAGCGTGATGCGGGCCCGCGCCTCCTTTTTCAGGCGTTGTGTCCGGATATTTGTCTGAGTATATATGCCGGAGAGCTGATGCGCCTGCATATCGGCAAGAAACGTAAAAAAGAGGGTTCGATATGGCTGGATCGCGATCGGTAATGACAGGCGCGCGGGCGCTCGCGGCACTCGCCCTTTTCGCCGCCCCGGCAGCAATGGCCCAGACGGCCCCCACCACCACCGTCACTATCCAGGCGAGCCAGCCCGGCGCGACCATCAACCGCGACATTTTCGGCCAGTTCGCCGAGCATCTCGGCACCGGCATCTATGGCGGCATCTGGGTGGGCCGGGACTCGGCGATCCCCAATGTACGCGGCATCAGGAGCGACGTGGTCGCGGCGCTCAGGGCACTCAAGGTCCCCAATGTGCGCTGGCCCGGCGGCTGCTTCGCTGACGAATATCACTGGCGCAAGGGCATCGGCGCCGCGTCGGCGCGGATGTCCACCCTCAATGCCAGCTGGGGCGGCGTGATCGAGCCGAACAGCTTCGGCACTGAGGAATATATGGATTTCCTCGGCCAGATCGGCGCCGAGGCCTTTCTGTCGGTGAATGTCGGCTCAGGCTCGCCCGAGGAAGCCGCAGACTGGCTCGAATATATGACCGCCGACAAGCCCACCACGCTCGCGAAACTGCGCGCGGCGAACGGCCATCCGGCGCCGTACAAGATCAAATATCTCGGCCTCGGCAACGAGAATTGGGGCTGTGGCGGCGCGATGTCGACCGACCATTATGTCGAGGAGATGAAGAGCTACGCCCATTACAGCCGCAACCTCGATCCCGCGCAGACCGGGCCGAACGCGATGAAGCGGGTCGCGGTCGGCTGGGACGGCGGCGACAGCGACTATACCGAAGGGGTCATGAAGGCCTGGAAGAGCAAGGTGTGGAGCTGGGATATCGAGGGCGTCTCGCTCCATACCTACACCATCCCGGGCGGCTGGGACTCCAAAAAGCCTTCAACCGGCTTTGGCGAGGATGATTATGCCCTGACGATCCTGAAGACGCTCGAGATGGAGCCGCAGATCGCGAAGCAATCCGCGATCATGGACAAATATGATCCCGAGAAGAAGCTGGCGCTGGTGGTCGACGAATGGGGCGCCTGGCTCGCCCCGACGCCCGGCTCTAACCCCGGCTTTCTCCAGCAGCAGAACTCGCTGCGAGACGGTATCCTCGCCGCGCTCAACCTCAACATCTTCATGCGCCATGCCGACCGGGTGCGCGTGACCAACATCGCCCAGATGATCAACGTGCTGCAGGCGATGATCTTGACCGACGGCCCGAAGATGGTGCTGACTCCGACCTACCATGTCTACCATATGTACGTGCCCTTCCAGGACGCAACGCTGGTGCCGGTCAGCTTCACCGCGGGGACGTATCGCAAGGGCGAGATCACCCTGCCCCGCGTCGATGCGGTTGCCGCCCGCGACGCCTCGGGCAAGCTCTGGCTGGCGTTGACCAATATCGATCCGAACCAGCCGGCCGAGATTGCGGTGGCCATCGCAGGCACCCGGATCACCTCCGCTGCCGGCCAGGTACTGACGGCCGCGAAGGTCGATACGGTCAATCGCTTCGACGCGACCGACGCCGTGACACCGAAGCCGGTAAAAGCGACTGCGCGGGACGGCCGCCTGACGATCGCTCTGCCGGCGAAGTCGGTGACCGTGGTCGCGCTGGAGGTCGGGAAGTAGGACTTCCTGGATCCTCCCCGTGCCGGGGAGTATCTATAGTCAGCCCATGCGCAACCCAGCCTTCAGCTGAACACGCTGCCCAGCCGTTCGACGCCCTCGGGGTCAAGCGGGTCGGGTCCATAGCGATTGTCGCCTTTCGTGCCGGGCAGGCACATGAAAACGATGATGACAATGCCGCCGACATAAGGAATGAAGCCGAGCAGCACGAACCAGCCGCTCAGATCCTGATCATGGAAGCGGCGCACCTGGACTGCTAACGAGGGGATGATGATCGCCAGCCAGCCGATTGCGACGAGACCAAGGAAAATTCTCATGGCGACGGGGAAACCATCATCCACGGCCCGCATCGTCGAGGCGACGGCCAAAATGAAGAATATGGCCGCCACCAGGGCTATCGTGATGGCCAAATGGAACATCCAATATTCGGTCCGGCGCGAGCGGCCGTTGAAATCGGCATATCGCTTCAGCGGCAGCAGCATCCAATGCATCGCATTCCCCCGGTTGATCGCGGGCGCCCGTCGACCGCAAGCAATGTGCAATCGTGCGCAACAATCGATCAAAGATCAAGCTGATGCGGATTGCCGCACCGGCTGGCCTCAATGTCCCACCTGGTCGATGCGCCACACGAATGCTGGCGCGAAAAGGGGTCAGAGTCATTTTTCACCACGCCCCGTCGAAACGCGATAGCTGAACGCCTCCGCCCCCTTTTCCGCGCCCGCTTAAGCCGCTGGCTTCAGCAGATCATGCATCGCCATCCAGCGGACGAACTCCTCGAACCAGCCAGTGCTGGTCGTCTTCTTCGGATACATGCCGAAGCCGTGCCCGCCCTGCTCGAAAAGATGGAACTCGACGGGGCGTTTCGCTGCCCGCCAGCTGTCGATCAGCCCATAGCCCGCATTGCCGAACAGCGGATCGTCAGCGGCCAGCGCGACGAACAGCGGCGGCGCGTTCGGCGGCACTGTCACCGACGCGAGCGAGCCATAGATGATCCCGATAAAGGCCGGATTCGCATCCTGCCCATTGAGGGTGGTCGCCATGGTGAGCCCGGCGCCGGCGGAGAAGCCGACCATGCCGATCCGGTTGGGGTTCACATGCCATTCCGCCGCACGGCTACGGATAAGCGCGAACGCGGCCCGCGCATCGGCAAGCGGAGCGGCAATGCCCGCCCCGCCAGGCGGGCGAGGCGGCCCGCCCTTCCCCGAGAACATCGCGCGCATCGACTCTACATACCCGTCAAGGTCCTGAGGCGTCTGGTTGAGACGATATTTGATGACGAAAGCGGCCACGCCCTTCGCGGCCAGCGCACGCGCCACATCCCAGCCCTCATTCTCCATCGATAGCGAGGTGAAGCCACCGCCCGGCGCCACGATCACCGCCGTCCCATTGGCCTTGGCCGGATCGGGCAGAAAGGGTGTGAGCGTCGCGACCGTCACGTTGCGGGCGAACTTGCTGCCATATTGGCTATGCCAGGATTCAGTCGCGGTCGCGCCCGGCAGCGGCCCGGTCCCCAGCTCGATCGCGCCCGGCTGGGCCGGGATCGCAATCGGGGTCGCCTTGTCTTTCTGCGCCTGGGCCGGTGTCGCCGCAGCGCAGGCAATCGCAAGCCCTGCTGCCGCCAGATAGCTCCCTGCGCGCATCGCATCGCACGCCTTCCCGATATAGCTGTGCATCCGCCTCATCATTTTCCTCCCTAAGTTTTGTTTCGTTATATAGCATCTTATATAGGATCGGTTTTGTCTGACAAGATATGGCACTCGAAGCAGCGCTGGTGAATGCCACATTCGACATTGCGCTCGGGTGACACCATCTCGATTGAAGCCCGTCGCGTCATTCTGGTAGGAGTAATAGCGCAACCTGATCAGCCGCTCGTTTCCGCGCGCGCCCCGACTGCGCTCGCTCATATGGCAAGGCCGGTTGGCGCGGCCGCCGTTATGAGGCAAACACGGGCCGTCACATCAGCGCCGGAGCTCCGATGCTATCCGCGATCATCGTCAACATCGCCGCCCTCGTGTCAGCCCAGGCAATCGGAACGAAGCCACCGGAGAATGCGTCGCTCGCATCGTCGCCAGCCGTCGAGGCTTGCTCGGCATGGTTCAGCGGTCGCACCTCGAGCTCGGATCCGGCGGTGCACCCAATCAGCGCGGACTCTTTCTGCTTCGACGGCGTCATCGATGCCCGCGGCTCGACGGCACTGATCGGTCAGCTGAAGTCGATCCCGAACGATCGACCGATGACCATGGTGGTGAGATCGGGAGGGGGCGGAATTTCCGAAAGCCTGGACGTCGCGGATGTTCTTATCGGCAGGAACGCGACGGTCATCGTGCATACGCTGTGCGGCTCGGGTTGCGCGAACAACCTCTTCCTGCCCGCACGGCGACGCATTATCCTGAACGATGCGCTCGTCGCCTTTCACGGCGGCGCATCCCTCTCGCTCGCCGACAAATTCGACCGCGACAAGGACAAGGTGCTGGCCGCCAACCCGCAGGCCGACTTCAATCGCCTGTCACGGGAATGGCGCCAGAGCCTCACAAGGGACATCGCTCGCCAGGATGCGATGCTGAAAAGCACCGGCATAGACGCCGATTTCTTCTCATGGTTCGACCGGATGGCCACCCTGCCCGCGTCCAGCCAAAGCCCCGATTGCGCGGCCAATGCCGAAGCGGAGGCGATCGTCTTCTCCGAAGACTTCCTCCGGAAAAGGGGCGTTCATATCGCTTATAATGGCGGAGCTCGCTCAGCTGAAGATCTTCGCCGCCTCAATGACAAGCGCGGTTGGGGGCGCGGGTCCTGCTTCTGGCAGTGAAGCCCGGGTCTTCAACTCCCCGCCTTGCAAGCAAAGCTCCTCGCCAGCTTCTCATCCCCACCCTTGTAAACCGCATACCCCGGATAAGGACAAAGCGGCCGCTCCGCCGGATCAGGCGCCCGCCGCCCGGCGGTAATCGCCTCGGGCGCCTCCCCCTTCTCCACCCATTCGACCAGCGGTGTGAGCATGTCGAACTGGTCGAAGCTGTTCCCGCCGCCGCAATGGAGCATGCCCGGCACCATGTAGAAGCGGCTGGCATCGGTGAACGCCGCGCCGTTCTCCTTGGCGTCGCGCTCATAATAGTCCCAGGTCGCGAACGCCGAGAACCAGAAGTCGGATACGCCGTGGTAGAAGATCATCTTCCCGCCGCGCCCGAGATAGGTGCTGAGATTGGTCCAGTAATTGGTGTCGGTCAGCCGCTGCTCGGCATTGTCGCGCAGGGCGTGGATCCGCGCGTCGAGGTCGATGCTGGTCGCCTGGGTCGGCGGGCCGAACGGGCCGGGCGCGCCGGTCGGGAGATAGCCGATGGGCGTCGAGACGATGCCCGTGTCATAGGGCACTGGCGCATAGATCGCGTATCCCGCCTTGTCGCGCGGCCCCTTGAAGCCCTCGATCATCGCATTGACCTGGCCCGCGATCAGGCAGCCATCCTGCTTGCCGCGCTTGCACTGCAGCCGCTTCGGATCGAACCGGCATTGTGAGACTGCCTCGATCATCCCGTCCTTCAGCCCGTCGAGCGCGTCGCACTGCGCAAGCAGGCCGTCGAGGATGGTCTTGCGATCCGCCGCCGAGATGAGCTGGGTCAGGACCGGCTTGCCGTCCTTGCCCTTGGGCGCCGACTGGTTGAACAGCACCGTCGTATATTCGAGCGCGAGGTTGGAATCGCCGGTGCGCATCGCCGGCGCGCCCACGATGATGCCGTCGAACAATTCGGGATAGCGCTGCGAGGCGAGCATCCCCTCGCGCCCGCCGGTCGAGCAGCCGGTCATATAGCTGTGCGTGACCGGCTTGCCGTAAT
>JBDTXU010000460.1:0-4533 GCA_040006055.1 Sphingomonas bacterium
TATTCGCGGAACAGCCAGTCCGCTGGCTGTTATGCTGGCTGTTAGCTGGCTGTTATTCGATAACAGCCAAACCGACCATAAGCGATTGAAACAGAATAACGAATCTTCACGAAAACTCCAACATAACAGCCAGCAAAAAAATTTGCGTCGGAACAGCCAGGAACAGCCAGCGCATCGCCCCCCTTATTGGCCCCGACTCGCCCGTCCAAGGAGCTCCCGCTGCCCGCTCGACACACCTCGAAACTTTTCCTTGATTGCGCAAACAGCCGATTTCCCGCAAGGAAACCGCCCTCACTCACCATTGGACTCGATGATCATGGCCGCCAAATGGGCCCCGGACAGCTGGACTCAAGCGGAAGCCCGCCAGCTTCCCTCATATCCGGACACCGCCGCGCTCGACGCCGCAACGGATACGCTCGCCAGCTTCCCGCCGCTCGTCTTTGCCGGCGAAGCGCGCAACCTCACCGCCGATCTCGCCAAGGTGGTCGAGGGCAAGGCCTTCCTGCTCCAGGGCGGCGATTGCGCCGAGAGCTTTGCCGAGCATAGCGCCAACAATATCCGCGATACGTTCCGCGTCATCCTGCAGATGGCGGTCGTGCTGACCTATGCGTCGAAGCTGCCGGTGGTGAAGCTCGGGCGCATGGCCGGCCAGTTCGCCAAGCCGCGCTCAGCCGATACCGAGGTTCAGGGCGGCGTCGAGCTCCCCGCCTATCGCGGCGACATCGTCAACGATATCGATTTCACCGCCGCCGGTCGCGCGCCCGATCCGCAACGGATGATCCGCGCGTACAGCCAGTCGGCGGCGACGCTCAACCTGCTGCGCGCCTTCGCCAGCGGCGGTTACGCCAACCTCGCACAGGTCCATCGCTGGACCCATGATTATATGGGCCGCAGCCCCTGGGCGAAGAAATATGCCGAGACAGCTGACCGGATCGGCGAGGCGCTCGAGTTCATGGCAGCGTGCGGGATCAGCCCCGAGACCGTGCCGCAGCTCGGCCAGACTAATTTCTACACCAGCCATGAGGCGCTGCTGCTCCGCTATGAGGAAGCGCTGACCCGGCAGGATTCGCTCACCGGCGACTGGTACGACACCAGCGCGCATTTCCTGTGGATCGGCGACCGCACGCGCTTCGAGGGATCGGCGCATGTCGAGTTCCTGCGCGGCATCGGCAACCCGATCGGCATGAAATGCGGGCCGAGCCTCGAGCCCGACGCGCTGCTGCGCATGCTCGATACGCTCAACCCTGCGCGGCAGCCTGGCCGCATGACGCTGATCACCCGCTACGGCCATGACAAGATCGAGGCAGGCCTGCCCAAGCTCGTTCGCGCCGTGCTCCGTGAGGGGCATCCGGTGGTGTGGAGCTGCGACCCGATGCACGGCAACGTCATCAAGGCCGCCAATGGCTATAAGACGCGGCCGTTCGATCGCATCCTGGCCGAGGTTCGCGGCTTCTTCGCGGTGCACCGGGCCGAAGGTTCGATCGCGGGTGGCATCCATGCCGAGATGACCGGGCAGAATGTGACGGAATGCACCGGCGGCGCGGTCGATGTGACCGAGCAGTCGCTGGCCGACCGGTACCACACGCATTGCGATCCGCGGCTGAATGCGGGGCAAAGCCTGGAAATGGCGTTCCTGCTGGCCGAGATGCTCAATGTCGAGATGGCGGAGCGGCGGCGAGTGGCCGCGTAGCGACCACCCAGGGCGGCTTTCGTCCAGGCCTGCTACAACCGGGCGGGATTTTCCGTCGTCGTCGGACGCCGGCGGGGAAGATAGGAGTCCTGCCCGGCGATCCGCCCGACGGCGTTCAATCCCGCGACGCTGGCGACCATCTCCTGGGCAATGGGGTGCAGGAAGCGCAGTCCGGCAACCTGATTCATCGACCACTTGACCACACCGCGCTGCTCGAGCCCGTTTTCAAGCACCACCTTGATCCGTGTCCCGGGCTCAAGGGTTCCGCTGTACGCGATCTTCATGCCGTTTCGCGAAATGTCGAGCGCCCGAATTGGCTGAATACCGTCCGGCGTCGCCGCAGTGCCGACCAGGCCGATCATCAGCCGCGGGGGCCGATGCGTGCGCGAGCCCTTCTCGCCCAGTGCGTCAAGCACGCTCGCGCTGTCGATGGGGTCGCTGAAATGGAGCCCGACATGGCCGGCGTCCACCCAGATGATTTCGGCCGACAGTGTGATCGCGTCGGACAAGGTGACGGCGATCTGCTCCCCAACGGCCACGTCAAGACCGGTTACCACCATCATGCCCTGGTCGGAGATATTCTTGACCCGGCAAAGCCCCTCATCCGATTCGGTGCTCGCGGCGGCGAACAGGAAGACGGTACAGAGACGCGTCTTGTTCCGGTGATCATCGCTTGGGCGATTACTCGCGCCATACTCTTCAGTGAAGGCGCTGGTGGTCTTCCGAGACGAGGCTTTCATGGCAGCTCCCTAGCCAATAATGTGCTCCATCCGGGCAGTTCGGCCAAGGCGGGGCATGTACCTAGGTAATATTACGGAGGCTGCTCGCTCCAAAATGTGCAGCGCGGCAATGAGCAGAGCCTTGTTGCGCCAGCCATGCTCCCGTGACATGCTATATCCTATAGGGTTTCGCGAAAGACCCATTTTTTGAGGGAGAGGTCCGTGATGAAGCGCACCCTGTTGCTCGCCGCCATTGCGGCGCTGGTCCCCATATCCGCCTCGGCCCAGATCGCCGTCTCGGCCAATGACGGCAAGCAGCTTCGCCCCGGCGAGGCGACGACGACCCGCACGCCGGATACAGTCTCGGTCATCGACCTGCGCAGCTATCCGCCCAAAGTGATCGGCATGGTCCAGGCGCCGGCGAGCATGATCGGGCCGCCCGCCTCGGTCGCGGTCGCGCGAGATGGCAGTTTCGCGTTGGTGACGGCGGCGCAACGGCTGAATGCCGCGGGTGAACTCGAACTCAACGACACGCTTTCAGTGATCGACCTCCGCGATCCGAAAGCGCCCAGACTCATCCAGACCATCCAGGCCGGCCCGGGTGCGAGCGGTGTCACGATCAACCGCGCCGGCACGCTCGCGCTCGTCGCCAGCACGGGTGACGATGTGATCTCGATCTTCTGGATCTCCGGCAAGCACCTCACCGCGGAAGGCAAGGTCCAGCTCCCGGCCAAAAGCCGCCCCACCGATGTCGATTTCGCGCCCTCGGGCAAAACTGCTCTCGCGGTCGCGCAAGGCTCGGGCCAGCTCATCGGGCTTTCGGTTGCCGGCAAGGCCGTGACGATCGATGGCAGCGTAAAGACCGGCGTGCAGCCCTATGGCGTCGCCTACAGCCCCGACGGGCGCTTTGCCTACAACACCAATCTCGGCGGGCGCGAGCAACCCGCTGACGCGCCGAAGTCCGCTGGGCCACGCATCGGCACCGTCACTGCGGTCGATCTCAAGACACAGGCCGTCACGGTCATTGATGTCGGCCTCACGCCCGAACACCTCACGCTATCGGCCGACGGGAAATATATGGCTGTGGTGATCGCCAACGGCTCCGCCGCAGCGCCTGGGTCGCCCGGCTATAGTGAATTCGGCCTGCTCAAACTCTATAGCGTCAGGGGCACAACCATCACCCCTGTCGCGGAGGCCCATAGCGGCGCCTGGTGCCAGGGCGCGATCTTCAGCACCAATGCGAAGACGGTGTTGCTCCAATGCGCGATGCCGCGCGACATCGAGGTCTATCGCTTCGACAGCAAAACCCTGACCCGCGACGACGCAGTCACATTGAAGTTAGACAGCCGGCCCGGTGCGATAGCGAGCGCGACAAGCCGTTAGGGACGTGCCAGGATACCCGCGTGACACCGGCCTGCATCGATGATTTCCGCCTGCTGGCGAAGGCACGGCTGCCGTCGTTCCTGTTCGATTATATCGATGGCGGCTCCTATTCGGAATCGACGATGCGCGCCAATGTGGCGGATCTGCAGCGGCTGAAGCTCCGCCAGCGGGTGATGCGCGATGTCTCGCAGATTGACCTTTCCACCACCCTGTTCGGCCGCCCCGCTGCGCTTCCCGTCGCGCTCGCGCCGATCGGTCTCGCGGGCATGTATGCCAGGCGCGGCGAGGTTCAGGCAGCGCGCGCGGCCGAGAGCGCCGGCGTCCCGTTCATCCTCTCGGCCTCGTCCTGTTGCGGCATGGAAGAGGTCGCTGCGGGGTTAACCCAGCCCTTCCTGTTCCAGCTCTACATGATCCGCGATCGCGGTTTCCTGCGGGAGATGCTCGCGCGGATGACCGCGCTCGGGGTGGAGACGCTGGTGCTGACGGTCGATCTGATCGTCCACAGCGCACGCTACCGCGACGTTCGCTCGAGCCTCACCGGCTCGCAAGGTGCAGGCGCACGTCTTCGCCGCTTCGGCCAGATCGTCAGTCATCCGCGCTGGACCTGGGATGTGGGCGTGCGGGGCGGCCCGCACACGCTCGGCAATTTCGCGCCGCTGATGCCGGATGGCGCCGGCCTCGCCCAATTCACCCGCTGGGTCTCGCGCAACTTCGATCCGTCGATCACCTGGGCCGATCTCG
>JBDTXU010000461.1:0-2634 GCA_040006055.1 Sphingomonas bacterium
GCAATCAGCGTCACGTCGCGGGTGAAGCCGCGCAGGAACAGGGCCTCGCGCATGCCATGGTCGCCGGTGCCGATCACGCCGACCCTTTTGTCGGTCACCTCATAGCCGTCGCAGATCGGGCAATAGCGGATCAGCCCGCGTGCGAGAGCCGCATCATGCTCTTCGCGCGGCATATCGGGCGGGTTGTTCACGACACCCGTCGCCAGCAAGACGGAGCGAGCGTGAAAGATATGATCGCCCTGGCCCACATGGACTTCGAACTTGTCATCTCGCGGCACGATCGCGGAAACCTCAGCCAGTTCCCGCACCGAGCCGAAACTCTCGGCCTGTTCAAGCATCAGCGCCAGCAGGTCCTTGCCGGATATACCGCCGGGATAACCGGCATGGTTGCGCGTGCGGGGGATCAGCGCGGCGCGGCTGCTGCCGCAGTCGAACAGTCGGATCGAAAGGTGAAAGCGCGCGAGATAGATCGCCGCGGTCAGCCCTGCGGGGCCAGCCCCGATGATGATGCAATCTTCCATGATCAGCCCAAATGCTGGCGATGGCGAAGGTTCCCAGATAGGCAGGCGGCATGATCGTCATGATATTCATCGTCCTGCTGGTGCATGTGCTGATTCCGGCTCTCGCCATTGCCTGGCCGATCTCCTCGGTGATTGGCAACGGGTGGCACCGCCGATGACCTTCGCCGCCACCATCCTCACCCTCTACCCGGAGATGTTCCCCGGCCCACTAGGCATTTCCCTTGCCGGGCGAGCCCTGGCGGAAGGAACCTGGTCGCTGGGTGCGATCAACATTCGTGACTTCGCGATCGACAAACACCGTACCGTCGACGACACGCCGGCCGGTGGCGGGGCAGGGATGGTGCTCCGCGCCGATGTGCTGGCTGCCGCGATCGACAGCGTCGCCGATGGCCGCCCCGTCCTCGCCATGACGCCGCGCGGGAAGCCCCTCGACCAGGCCCGTATCCGCGCGCTCGCGGAGGGCCCCGGCGTCACCATCGTCTGCGGCCGGTTCGAGGGTTTCGACGAGCGGATCTTCACCGCGCGCGCGGTGGAAGAGGTGTCGATCGGCGACTATATCCTCTCGGGCGGCGAGATGGGCGCGCTGGTGCTGCTCGACGCTTGCATTCGGCTGCTTCCCGGCGTAATGGGCGCCCCTTCCAGCGGCGTGGACGAGAGCTTCGAAACGGGGCTACTCGAATATCCGCAATATACCCGACCTGCGATATGGGAAGGGCGCACGATCCCCGAAGTGCTGCGATCGGGGGATCATGCGAGGATCGCGGCATGGCGAAAGCACATGGCCGAGACCGAAACACGGCTAAGGCGGCCGGACCTTTGGGAGCGCCATGAGGGTGCTCGGGTTCAGTCGCCCTCTGGCGCGCAGCGACAGACGAAGGACGAATGAGATGAATCTCATCCAGACGATTGAAGCCGAGAACATCGCCAAGTTTCTCGAGACCAAGAAGATCCCCGAATTCCGCCCCGGCGATACGCTGAAGGTCGGTGTGAAGGTCGTGGAAGGCGAGCGTACGCGCGTTCAGAACTATGAAGGCGTGTGCATCGCACGTTCGAACAAGGGCATGGGCTCCAACTTCACCGTGCGGAAGATTTCGTTTGGTGAGGGCGTCGAGCGCGTTTTCCCGCTTTATTCGCCGAACATCGATTCGATCGAAGTCGTCCGCAAGGGCGCCGTGCGTCGCGCGAAGCTCTATTATCTGCGCGGCCGCACCGGCAAGTCGGCGCGTATCGCCGAGCGCCGCGACAACCGTCCGGCCAAGGGTACCGCTGCCGCCGAATGATATAGAAGGTCACCGGTTTCGGCCGGTGGTTTTGCAAATGAGCCCGCTCGCGGAACCGCGAGCGGGCTTTTTTGTCTTAATGCCCATCAAGGCTACGTTATTTTTACGGGTTTGACTCAAACTCGAAATGGGCCAAACTTGGATCGGGGCATCGGTTCATGTGCTGTTGCTGCACCGCAGCGACGGATTGGCGATGGTTCGCGTGAAAGAGGGGCCCGTAGAAGTGGACATTTCCAATTGTCCTGATTTCGAGCTACTTCGAGAGTCCACGGATTTTCTGGATGCTCTTGCGACACCCGATGAGAATAGTTTCAGCATTATTGCTGATCTAGCTGTCACATATTTGCAAGCTGACATGGCGATCGTAAATCTCATCGATCCGGACGGTATCACGAGGCCGGGTTCAAGCGAGAGGGGGGTGGCGACGTCAATTGCATCGCCGGAGGGCGGGAAACGCGCGTCGATCTCGGCAAGCGACCTTCGCAACCTCCTCGATCCGCTGACCGCGCGGAACGCGGGGTTCGATTTCTACGCCGAAATCCCGCTCAGATCGGTTGGAGGAGCCCGTTTCGGTTCGTTGGTTGTTCTCAGCCGTGAAGCGCGAGATGCCAGCGACCAGGACCTTACCATTCTGCGAAACCTCGCACGTTTGATCGTGGAAGGCGTGGAGTTGCGCCTCGCCGTCTTCCGTCACCTCCGCGCAGTCAGGGAAGCTTTCAGCTCCTGAAGGGTGGACGAAGGGCCGACCGGCCGCGCGCGGTAAGCGCGACGTCGATGACACGAAGGCCGTGATCGGAACTCATCACCAGCGCCTCATAGGTGATGAGGCCGGA
>JBDTXU010000462.1:0-8983 GCA_040006055.1 Sphingomonas bacterium
GAGCCCAGGAAATAGCCGCCCTTGGTCTCGAACCCGGCGACATAATCGACATGGTCCTGGAGGTTGGCGCCAACTGCGGGGCGATCGATCCGGACCGCGACGCCGTGCTCGCGCAGATGTCCGCCCGGGCCAATCCCCGACAGCATCAGCAGTTGCGGCGTGCCGAACACGCCGCCCGCCAGCACGACCGCGCGGCGCGCCTTGATGATCTTCTCCTGGCCATCCTGGAGATAGGCGACGCCCCAGGCGCGGCCCTCGTCGAACAGCACGCGCTCGGCGATGACCCCGGTCAGGACCGTGAGCATCTCGCGCCTCGCGGCAGGCTCGATATAGGCGCGCGCCGAGCTCCAGCGCTCGCCGCCTCTCTGGGTCACCTGATAGATGCCGACGCCGTCCTGTGTGGCGCCGTTGAAATCCTCGTTGACCGGGATCTGGAGCTGGCGTGCCGCCTCGACGAACTCGATCGAGCCGGGATGCGGGTCGCACTGATCGCTGACGTGAAGCGGGCCTTCGCCGCCATGCCAGGCATCGGCGCCGCGCGCGTTGGTTTCGGCGTGCCTGAACCAGGGCAGCACTTCGTCATGCGACCAGCCGGGGCAGCCATTCGCCGCCCAATTGTCGTAATCCCATTTATTGCCGCGCAGATAGAGCATGGCATTGATCGCGCTCGATCCGCCAAGGCCGCGACCACGCGGCTGATAGCCACGGCGGCCGTTCAGGCCGGTTTGCGGGACGGTCTCGAACCCCCAGTTGGTCTTGTCGGTCTGGAAGGCGATGAAACCGGGCACGCGGGTGCGCAGACCGGTGTTGCGGCCGCCGGCTTCGAGAAGGGCGACCGACCAGCGGCCGTCCTCGCTCAGCCGGCCGGCTGCCGCCGCTCCGCCCGATCCGCCTCCGACGACGACGATGTCGGCTTCTTCCACTCGGCCCCCTCCCGCGCCTGCTCCTTTGCGAGCCAGCGTTGCTTGATGATCTCGGACGTATCGCGGCTACCGTCGTGGCTCCAGCCCGGCGGCTTTACGAGATAGCCCAGTTTGGCACGCAATGTCGGCGCCGCCCAGACATCCTTCGCGATGCCGATCCATTCGTGGGACGCAGCCCAGAGCAGGTTGAACGAGCCCAGATTCTTGACGATGCCGTAACGCGGCACATCGTCGTCGCGCTCGGGCTCGAAGCTGCCGAACCATTTGTCCCAGACGATGAACACGCCGGCATAGTTGCGATCGAGATAGCGCGGGTTGGTCGCGTGGTGGACGCGGTGGTGCGAGGGCGTGTTCATCACCGCCTCGAACCAGCGCGGCATGCGGCCGATCACCTCGGTGTGGATCCAGAACTGGTAGATCAGGTTGAGTCCGCCGACGAAGAACACCATCGCGGGCGGGAAGCCGATCAGGAACAAGGGCAGGCGGAACAGGAAAGAGATCGAGATGAAGCCGGTCCAGGTCTGCCTGAGCGCGGTCGAGAGGTTATAATGCTGGCTTGAATGATGGATGACATGGCTCGCCCAGAACCAGCGGACGCGGTGGGCCGAGCGGTGGAACAGATAATAAGCGAAGTCGTCGATCACGAAGCAGAGCGCGAACCAGTACCAGGCATAGCCGATGTCGAAGAGGCGGAACTGCCATAACCATGTCGCCAGACCGAAGAGGAGGCTTGCGGTCAGGGCGCCGGCGACCGAGCTGCCGGTGCCGAGCGCGAGCGAGGTCAGCGTGTCCTTCGGCTCATAGCGTTTGCGGTCCTTCGCCCAGGCGACGATCATCTCGATCAGCACGAGCAGGATGAACCCGGGCACGGCATAATCGACTGGATTGGGCAGGTGCATGGCCACTGCTTACACTCTTGTCAGTGACGCTTCCAGCCCCCGGACATCGCTGTCGACCACACCAAGCAGCGTGACGCTGCCGAACAGCCGTTCGCCGGTCTCCACTGTGACGCCCTCGATGGCAGGATGAAGCCGGAGCGGCGGCAGCAACCGGCGGGCGGCGACCTGGGCGCCGTGGCGCTTCAGCACCGCGATCGCGCCGTTGCCGGCGACCAAAGCCGCACCGCCATCCTGGCTGACCAGGGCGGCATGGGCATCGAAGCCGGCGAGCATCTCCTCGGCGATCCGCCGCGCATCCTCGGCGGTGTTGATCCGGCTTTCGCCGAGGCGCAACAGTCGCGCCACGCCCGCCAGTATCATGATCGCGACGATCGATCCGGCGAGCTGGGTCCAGTTCATTTGCCGCTCGCGAGCGCGTCTAGCAGCGGGCGGATGCCGGTCAGATCATAGCCGGTTGCGGCTGCCTTCGCCATCAGCCGGTCCGGATTCTCGCCAAGCTTGGCCTCGGCGAGCGCCCAGAGATTGCAGGAGCGGGTGCCCGAGCGGCAATAGGCCAGCACCGGGCCGTTCGCCGCTTCGAGCGCGGCGGCCATCGCCTCGATCTGGTTGCCCGAGAAACCGGCATGGGTGACGGGAATCTCGGTGTAGCTGAGGCCGGCGGCTTCGGCCGCGGCGCGGATCGCGGCGCCGGTCGGCTGGCCGAGATCCTCGCCATCGGGGCGGTTGTTGATGATCGCGACGAAGCCGGCCGCGGCGATTTCGGCCACCTCTTCGACCGAGATCTGGGGGGCGACTGAGATTTTGGCGTCGATGGGGCGGATCATGCGGCCTCGCGGATCACATTGAGGAAGGCATCGCCATAGGCCTGCAGCTTGCGCTCGCCAACGCCCGAGATGCGCGCCATCGCACTGAGGCTGGCGGGACGGATCGTCGCCATCTCCCGCAGCACTGAATCATGGAAGATGACATAGGGCGGCACCTGGCCTTCCTGGGCCAGCTCGCGGCGCTTGGCGCGGAGTGCCTCGAACAGCGGATCGCCGGTCGGGTTGGGCGCAGCGCTGCCGCGACGACGGCGTTCGCGCTTGGGCGGGAGGATCAGCGCGACCTCGGCTTCGCCCTTCAGGATCGCCTTTGCGTTGGGGCCGAATTCAAGCCCGCCGAAATCATTCGCGCGGAGCGCATCGCGGAGCAGCAGCGCGCGCGCCACCGGCTTGATCAGTGCGGCTTCCTCGGGGCTCGAGGCGATGCCGAACACCGAGAGCGCTTCATGGCCGTTCATCAGGCTGCGCTCGCTCGACGCGCCGGTCAGGATGCTTTCGATATAGCCGACGCCAAAGCTCTGGCCCGTACGAAAGACCGCGGAGAGGAATTTCCTCGCCACCTCCGTCGCATCGACGGCGCTGGGCGGGTTGAGGCAATTGTCGCAATTGCCGCAGGTCTCGGGCGGATGATCACCGAAATGGCGGAGCAGCACGGCCCGCCTGCAGGCTGCCGTCTCGACCAAGGCGCCGAGCGCGTTGAGGCGGGTGCGCTCGCCGGCCTGGCGGTGCGGCTCGACCTCGCCGATGCGCTGGCGGGCTTTGGCGAAATCCTCCGCGCCCCAGAAGAGGTGCGCGATCGCGGGATCGCCGTCACGGCCGGCGCGGCCGGTTTCCTGGTAATAGCTCTCGATCGATTTCGGCAGCCCGGCATGCGCGACGAAGCGCACATCCGGCTTGTCGATCCCCATGCCGAACGCGACCGTGGCGACGATCACCATGTCTTCCGATTTGACGAAATCGGCCTGGTTCTTCGAGCGGATATGGGGCTCGAGCCCGGCATGATAGGCGCGGGTCGATCGGCCGGTCGCCGCGAGCTTCTCGGCGAGCTGCTCCACCGCCTTGCGGGTCTGGGCATAGACGATGCCGGGACCGGGCTGCTCGGCGATGAGATCGGCGATCTGGCGCGTCGTGTTGTCGCGCGGCGAGATCAGATAGCGGATATTGGGACGGTCGAACCCGGCGACGATCATGCCCGCGCGCGGGATGCCGAGCTGCTCGAGGATGTCGTCGCGGGTGTGTGCATCCGCAGTCGCGGTCAGCGCGAGCCGGGGCACATCCGGGAAATGATCGAACAGGGGCCGCAACAGCCGGTAATCAGGGCGGAAATCATGCCCCCATTCGGAGACGCAGTGGGCTTCGTCGATCGCGAACAAAGCGAGGGGCGCCTGGCCGAGCAGGTTGCGGAAGCTCTCACCTGACGCGCGTTCGGGCGCGACATAGAGAAGATCGAGCTCGCCGGCCCGGAAGCGCGCGATCGTCTCGGCCTGGTTGGTATCGACCGAGGTCAGCGTCGCGGCGCGGATGCCGATCGCTTCGGCGGCGCGGAGCTGATCGTGCATCAGCGCGATCAGCGGCGAGACGATGACGCAGGTGCCGTCCATCGCGACCGCCGGCAGTTGATAGCAGAGCGATTTTCCCGCGCCGGTCGGCATGACGGCGAGGGTGTTCTCGCGGGCCAGCACGCGGTCCACCACCTGGCGCTGCACCCCGCGAAATTCGGGGAAGCCAAAGGTGGATTGCAGAATGGGAAGCGGATCGAGCATCACGATAGCGGCCTGTTAGCCTGTGATGCCACAGACGGCGAGAGTCTTTGAATCAAAGGCGGTTTCAGCGGCCGTCGGCGAACTGAATCAGGTCCCAGAGATTGCCGTATAGATCCTCGAACACAGCGACGATGCCATAAGACTGGTGTGCCGGCTCGCGGACGAAGCGGATGCCGGCCGCGACCATCGCCTTGTGATCGCGCTCGAAATCGTCGGTGCGCAGGAACAGGAAGACGCGGCCGCCCGCCTGATTCCCGATGAACGCCGCCTGTTCAGGCGTGGCAGCGCGGGCGAGGAGGAGCGTGGCGCTGCCGGCGGGGGCACCGGGCGGGGCGACCACGACCCATCTTTTGTCCTGCTCGGGCTGGTAGCTGTCCTCGACCAGCGTGAAGCCGAGCTTGCCGACATAGAAAGCCAGCGCCTCGTCATAGTCGCGGACGACCAGCGCGATATGGGCGAGTGACTGCTGCATGGTTCAGGCTGTCGCTGGAACCCGGGCGCTCAAATCGGGCCGACCGGCCGCCGCACCGCGACGATGCCTGCGATGAGGAAGGCGATCAGCACCAGCCCCTGGGCGATGGCGAAGGGTGGTTCCGATCCGGTTGGCGCCAAGGGGTGGAGGAAGGGGATTTTCTGGAATGCCTGCACCACCAGGACGAAGCAGTTCAGGTAGAGCGCGAACACGGCGGTGATCGTGTAGATCGGCCGCCAGATGCCGGCCCGTTTGAACTGATACAGTGCGACAAGCGCGATCGCGAGATCGACCAGCGAGATCACGCCGACGATATGCGGCGGGCCGATCTTTGGCTGCACGAGCAGGAAGGGGAAACCGGTCACACTGGTCAGGATGGTGAAGACGAGGAACCACAGGTTCCATGTGCCGAGCCAGCGTCCTCTCAGCAAGGCGATGAGGAAGACGAGCCCGGCGGCGATGCCGATCAGGCTGATGAGCGTGTGGAGTTTCGTAAATGCCGCTACCGAAAGGCCGAGAATCATCATCTGTCCTCCTCAGTTGCGAACAGTTTACGCTGCAACGCGGAATTGGCCAGATGATTTCGGTGGCGATACGAAGCCGCGCGCTCACCCGGCGGCGTTGGGCCCCGCCTTCGCGACGGGAGGCTGGACGATCATCAGCCCGCCGAGCACGATCGCGATGAGCAGCAGCGCGGGCACGTCGCCGAGCATATGGCCTTCATGCATCGGGCTGGCGAAAGACTGCACCGCCATGATTCCCGCATGGACGAGGCTCGACCAGACAGCGAACCAGATCAGCGAGCGGTTCGCCGCCGGATCGCGCGCGGCAAGGATCAGGAAGACGCCGAGCGTCGCATAGACGCCGACGATCATCATGAAATATTGCGAAGCGGCGGGCGCGCCCTCATGCCACGCCCAGCCCGAAGGCCAGACAATCGCGAGCGGATAGACCAGGCCGGATGTCGCGCCGAACAGGACGAGCGCGATCTGGAGCAGCGTATAGCGTTGAGACACAGGCAAATCCTTCCCCGACGATGAGCTGATCGGGCGAAGCTAGTCCGGCCGCTATCGGCTGGCAAATCAGGTTGGGTCGAAGGCCTGGAGGATCGGGCATGGACCTTTCGTACCGGCATCGCAGCTCGCGGCGAGGCGCCGGAGTGCAGCGCGGGCCTGCTCGAGTTCGATGATCTTCGCATCGAGCGCCTCGAGCCGGCTGGTGGCGAGCGCGCGAGCCCGGGCGCGATCCTCGGACGCGTCGAGGGCGAGCAGTTCGGCAATTTCCTCAAGGGTGAAGCCGGCAGCCTGGGCGGAGCGGATGAAGCGCAGGGTGCGGACATGGTGCTCATCATAGCGCCTGATGCCGCCGCCAAGCCCGGTACCGCCGGTGCGCGGCGGCTCGGCGAGCAGGCCGCGGCGCTGGTAATAGCGCACCGTCTCCACCCCTACGCCGGCAGTGCGGGCGAGGCCTGCGATCGTCATGTCTTTCATCGCTTGACTCCGTACCATGGTACGGATGCCATATGGGGTGTGCCCGCTCCCGGGCAAGAAGGATGAAGACCATGACCAATGTGACCAAGCCAGCACCGAAGCCCGAAACCCAGCAGGGCTGCCGTTGCAATCCCTGCACCTGCAAGACTTGCCAGTGCTGAACCGGACGGGGCCGCATCTGTGAGGGTGCGGCCCTCTCCTTGCGGGCGATACGCGCTGACGAGAATTCCGGTCATGTGAAAGAGCAAAGCGGCCGCTTCTGACGGTCCGTGGGTGTCGCTATGGCCGACTTGCGGCACCGGTTGAATCAAGGGCGCGAACCTGCGGCGGGAATGTTGGAAAGTGTGACATAATTCGATGCTGGTTTCGGCGTGAAGACGGGTTTTCACGAGGAGAAAGCCGGGGAAACGAGCGCTGGCGTTGGATAATTATGTCATGCCCATCGGGGGCCCTGTGGCAGTGAGGCTGTGCGGCGAGGCGTCCGGTACAACGACCGATGACGACCATCCGCCTGTTGGAAATGTCATGAGGGTCCACTGACATTTCCAATCTGTACAGAACATTGTACAGGTCGCGTCAGGAGGACCAATGATGCGTACAATCAGCTTTACGGATGCCCGCGCCAATCTGAAGGCGCTGATGGACCGGGTGACGGAGGATCGCGCCCCGGTGATGATCACCCGGCAAAGGGGCGAAGGCGTGGTGATGCTCGCGGCCAGCGAATGGGCGGCGATCGAGGAGACGCTTCACCTGCTGCAATCGCCGACCAATGCCGGGCGGTTGCTGGAGAGCGTCGCAGACCTCGATGCGCGCGGATCGGACGCGTCGTGAAGCTCGTCTTTTCAGCGCCGGCTGCGGCCGAATATCGCGCGTGGGAGGCGCAGGACCCGGAGATGAAGGCGCGCATCGACGCGCTGATTCGGGAGACGTTGCGCGCGCCGCTCGAGGGGATGGGGAAGCCTGAGGCGTTGCGCGGGCGGCTGAGCGGCTGGTGGTCGCGGCGGATCGGGCGTGAGCATCGGTTGGTCTATCGGGTGACGGGGGGTGGCGAGGCGCGGGCGCTGGAGATCGCGCAGTGCCGGTATTTGCAGTGATGCGCGGCTGACCGCCGATCGCGCTATTGTGCCAGCTGGCGCGGATCCCTCCGGCCCCGTAAAGCCTTCACTTCACGCAAGACTATCCTGCTTGCGAAATCAGGAAGCGCGGCGCATTCCTGAGGAGAGAGGGACGGGTGCGCTGATGAAGCCGCTTTTATTTGCAACCGCATTTGTCGCGGCATTGCTGGTTTCGCTGCCTGCGGCCGCCCGCGACTATTATTATTTCAACAAGGCCGCGGTCGATCGCCAGGCGTATCTGGAAGACCGGCTGGCCTGCGATGCGCTCGCCGGCGGCGTCGCCCGCATCTCGCCCGACACCAGGGAGATGAATCGGCAAATCTGGCAGAACAAGAACCTGACGACGGGGCAGTCGGCCGCCGCGGCGGGCATCGCGTACCTGCTGGTCGGGTTGCTGGCGGGGAACGAGAGCCGGCGGCTGAAATGGCAGGTCGAGCGCATCTGCCTTGCCGACAAGGGCTATCGCCGGTTCGCTATGGCCAAGACCGAGTGGCAGGACATCGAGAAGACCAAGGATCTCGCCGCGCGGATCGACAAATGGTTCGCGCTTGCCTCGAGCCCCCAACCGCTCGGCAAGGAAATGTACGAATGAGGGCATGGATACGTGCAGTGCTGGCACTGGCGCTACTGGTCGTGGCAAATGCGGCAACGGCGAAGATCAAATCGGCCGATGAACTCAAGCCCGACAAGGCCTATCTGCTCGTGCAGGTCGAGCCGCTGACCATCAAGCTGATGGGGACGAACCGCATCGCCACTGGAATCCTGTTCGCGCCTTATGACGTGCAGAGAAACTACGCCGGCCCCGCCGTGATGGCGCTGAACGATCCTATATCGAAGGACGGCAAGCGTCGCCTTTTCCTGCTGGAGATCGACCCCGGAACCTGGACGATTGCGGGCACGGGCGGCATTCCCGCGGCGCTGGGATTGGCGAATACGAGCTTTTCGCTCGGCAGCTATCATTTCGAGGCGAAAGCAGGAGAAATGCTCGACCTTGGAGTCTTCGAACCCCAGCGCGAGGAAACCGACAATCCCGATGCCAAGCTGACCAGCGGCAAGCTGATCGGCATGATGTTACTGCACCAGCGCATCGAACCGCTCCCGAACATGCTCGAGATCCGGCCGAGGGGACCAGGCGATATCGCGATACCGGCGTGGCTGGCACCTCGCCCGCTGGTGCAGCCGGCGTTCGTCTATGGCGGCACTTTCGGCAACAGCCTGGGCGGTCTGGTCAATCGCGTCGACGGTAAGGCAGGTCGCGGCCGGGCGATTGGCACTGCGGCCTATCTGTCGAAGCCGGGGCAGCCTGTGGCGGAGGCGGCTGCCGTTCCGGTCGCCACTCCCTGATCGTTTCAAGCAGGAGAAGCGCGCTCCCAAAACTTCGGCGCAATTGCCCGCATCACGGGAAAGCGTCAGGGCTTCAAGCGCTCCGGCGCTTTTCGACCGATGCCAGCATTTCACGGCGGAGGATCGCGTTGAGGCGCGCCTGATAGCCTTTGCCCT
>JBDTXU010000463.1:0-9798 GCA_040006055.1 Sphingomonas bacterium
GGCTGCGCCCCTCGCGATTGATCTGGCTGTGCCGCCACGGGCCCATCACGATGAAGTTGTTGGAGGCATGGCCAGCCTTCACCAGCACTTCATAGCTGCGGATCGCGCCCCACATATCCTCCTGGTCCCACAGCCCCTGCTCCCAGAGCGTCGGCACATTGGAAGGGCTGGCGGCGAGCTGGGTGTCGAGCGCCTGGCCCGACCAGAATTCGTCATAGGCCGGGTGCTGGACCATGCGGTTCCAGTAAGGGAGCTGGTCGTACCCCGATTTCTTCGCCCAGTCCCCGGCGGAGATTTTGCGGAAATTCTCGTAATCGTCATAGCCGCCCGAAGGTGGAGCCTTGCCCTCGCCCTTGTAGCCGGTCTGGCTGCCGAGCCAGCCGATATTGGTGAGGCGGAAGGCGCCGTAATGGAACCAGTCATCGCCCATCCAGCCATCGACCATCGGGCTTTGCGGCGCGGCGACCTTCAGGGCGGGATGCGGATGGAGCAGCGCCATCACCACGGTGAAGCCCTCATAGGAGGAGCCGATCATGCCGACCCGGCCGTTGGACTGGGGCAGGTTGGCCTTGTTCACCAGCCAGTCGATCGTGTCATAGGCGTCAGTTGTGTGATCGACCTTGGTCGGGTTGAGCGGGCCGATCACCGGCCGGGTGACGATATAATCGCCTTCCGAGCCATATTTGCCCCTGATGTCCTGATAGACCCGGATATAGCCAGCCTTCACGAACATCTCGTCGCTGAGCGGCAGGGTCGACAGCTCGCTCATGCTGTCCATGCGCTTGGCGCGGCCCTTGGCGTTGTACGGCGTGCGGGTCAGCACGATCGGCGCGTTGGTCAGGCCCTTGGCATAGACGATGACGGTGTAGAGCTTGGTCCCGTCGCGCATCGGGATCATCTCTTCGCGCTTCACATAATCCTGTTCGGCGGTCGGCGGCGTGAATTTGGCGGGAACGTCGCCGCCGGGCGTCGCGGCCGGGGCCGGCGTCGCGCTCGGTGTAGGTGCAGTGGGCGGCGGCGTCACCTGCGCAATGGCGACTGAAGACAGGAACGATGTGGCGATGAGCGCGAACCGGAGCCGCATGCGGCGATCCCCTTTATAGCTATGCCCCGAGCGGGGCTCGTGCGGAAAATACGCGCCGAACAGCGCGCCTTGGGGGCAAGATTAGGCGCGGCATTTGCTAATCGCAACAGGCGGATGGCGCATCGGCGCGCCCTTCCACAAGGCGCGCCGACTGCGACTCATCCCGAGCTGCTGGCCTCCTAGGATCATTCTCGATCAGGTTTAACCGTCATGCCGGACTTGTTCCGGTGTTCGAACTTTGGCTTTCCCCCGGAAAGCCAAGATTGTGTTCGGGGAACACAATCTTGCTCGAACACACTGTGCCGCGCACCCATCGACACTTTGGCCTGCGGCGCAGTGGACCCCGGAACAAGTCCGGGGTGACGATTCAGCTTGGCCGAATTCGACTCTAGAAGATTCTGACGCCGATGAACCTCAGCAGCCCGATCACCAGGATCAGCAGCGCAATGGCGGCAATGATATTGGCGACATTGATGCTGCTGCGCGCGACGACGACTTTCTCGTCGCTGTTGATTTCCGCCATGTCCATTCCTCCACGATTGTTTTGTCTGCGGGGGGGGAACGCGCCATCGGGCTGGCCGTTCCGACGCCGCATCAATCGCTCGCTCCCGCGGATGCCCGCCGGACCGATGCTGCTCATCTCCTGTTCAAACTGGCGGGAGGATAATGCCGAGCCCGGAACGAGCCGGATCGAATCGCCAGCGGAAAAAATGCAGAAGCCATGTGTGGATGCGCTCAATCAGCATCGTTTATTATTATGACATTTTTTTCACGCCCGTTTTCCTGGCTGCGGGCGATGGTCCTATAGCACCATGAATGACGGATGTTTGCGCATTAGATCAGATTTCATCCTTCAGATTTACGATCTTCCGCAGTGCTTTTCATGAAATCTCGTTAATAACTGAATATATTTATCACATCTATATTCATCATTACTGATAAGTTTGTAGTTTTTGGCGCATTCATGCAGACGAATGCGGAAAATATGAAGCAAAGTTAGATCCTGCCAAAAGAACTCCTCATCCCTTTATTTGATTATCCCGATTCGGTCTAAACGTCGGAAATCGTGTCTTTTAAAACACAGGCGCGTGTAAAAAGCACGACCTCCCTTCCGGCTTCTTTACACCGCCGCGGCCTCCATCCATTCGCAGCGCCATCAGTCTCGGGGGGCAACCGGGCTACTGGTCCCGAGACTTGGCAAATCACCCGAGGGGGGCGCGATGGAAGCGTCACCCCGGGGTTCAGCGAGGAGTTTTCGTGTGACCAATTTCAATTCATCGGTGCGCAAGGCCGGCCTGTTGGCGGGCACCGCCACCGTTGCCGCGTTCATGTCGCTGACCGCGGCGCCCGCATTCGCGCAGGACGCAGCGACACCGGCTCCGGCGGCCACGCCGCAGGCCGATCAGGCAGCCGATAGCGCGACCCCCGACATCGTCGTCACCGGCACGCTGTTCCGCCGCACTGATACTGAGACGCCCTCGCCTGTCACCGTCCTCACCTCGGACGATCTCCAGAAGCGCGGCATCCAGACCGTCCAGGGCGCGATCCAGACGCTCGCCGCCAATAACGGCCCTGCCCTCACCAACTCCTTCACGGCCAACGGCGCCTTCGCCGGCGGCGCTTCGTCGGTGTCCCTGCGCGGTCTCACCACCTCGTCGACGCTGGTTCTATTCGACGGCCTGCGCGCCGCTTATTACCCGCTGGCCGATGACGGCACGCGCAACTTCGTCGATCTCAACACCATCCCGGACGAGATCGTCGACCGGGTCGAAGTGCTGAAGGACGGCGCGTCGTCGACCTATGGCGCGGACGCCGTCGCCGGCGTGGTCAACATCATCACCAAGAAGCAGATCACGGGCCTGCACGCGACGGCGGAAGCCGGTATCACCCAGCGGGGCGATGGCGCAAACCACCGGGTGAGCGCGACTTTTGGTTACGGCGATCTCAGCGAGAATGGCTATAACTTCTATGTCAGCGGCCACTATCTCGACAGCGCCGCGATTTACAATCGCGACCGCGACTATCCGTTCAACACCGACAACCAGACCGGCATCTGCTACAATCGCGCCTGCGGCCCGAACAACATTGAGAATGGTGTTACCAACGGCCTTTACAACGGCCTGTCGACCAGGCCGGACGTCTTCATCGTGCGTCCCTATGACGCCACGAACACCACGCCTTTGGGAGCGTATCAGCTCCTCAACGGCTGCGGCAACACCACCCCTTACACGCTGACCGACCAGCAATTGGCCGATGCGAATACGGATGCCAATGGCGATCCTCTTCTCGTTCCGCTCACGCCGCGCAATGTCTGCCAGCAGGACATCACGCACGACTATGGCCAGATCGAGCCGCGGCAGTACCGCTGGGGTGGTTCGGCGCATGCCACCGTCAATCTCGGCAATTCGGAAGCCTATGCCGAATTCAATTATGAGCGGAGCTATTCGTCCTATACCGGCCTCGCGAGCATCGATCGCTCGCTTGCTCCGGCTGGCATCAATTTCCCGGCATACACCAACGCGTCGGGCGCCAATGTCCTCACCTTGCCGGTCTATATCTGTCCGCGCGGCACCACAGTCGCCTGCACCGCGGCGAACGGCACGCTGAACCCGAACAACCCGTTCGCGGCGCAAGGCCAGGTCGCCCGTATCGCCGGCCGTCTGCCGACCAGCACCGAGTTCAACTCCTCGCTCAGCCAGGTCTATCGCGGCGCGATCGGCGTGCACGGCACCTTCGGCGGTGACTGGACCTATGCGGTTGACGCGACCGCAATGGTCAACAAGCTGCAGACGACCGCCAAGGGTTATGTCTACATCCAGCACCTGATCGACGAGGTGAAGGACGGGTCGTACAACTTCGTGAACCCATCACTGACCAGCAAGGCAGCGCTCGACTATCTGACGCCGACCCAGATCAACCATCAGGACTCGCATCTGTATCAGGTCCAGGGCAGCATCGGGAAAGACCTGTTCCAGTTGCCTGGCGGCGCGCTTCAGGTCGCTGTCGGCGGCGCCTTCCGGCATGAGTCGCTCAACGATCCAAGCGGCAACCCTGACTATAACGGCCCGACTGAGCGCTATTTCCGCCTGAACGCGTTCGGCGCATCGGGCAGCCGCGATGTGGAATCGGCCTATTTCGAAATCAACGCGCCGATCGTCACTCAGCTGGAGGTCAACGCGTCCGGCCGCTATGATCATTATTCGAGCGGCCAGAGCAACTTCTCGCCGAAGATCGGCGCGAAGTTCACGCCCTTCAAGCAGCTCGCGATCCGCGGCACCTTCTCCAAGGGGTTCCGCATTCCGAGCTTCGCCGAATCCGGCGCTTTGCCGACGACTGGCTATGTGTCGGTATCGCCAGGATCGCTGCCGGCCGCCTTCGTCGCCCAACATCAGGTCAACGGGCAGAATGATCCGTATATCACCTCCTACAGCATCGGCGAGACGACTGTCGGCAATCCAAACCTGAAGCCGGAGAAGTCGCGCAACTTCACGGTCGGCGCGATCTTCGAGCCGATCAAGAATGTCAGCTTCACGGTCGATTACTATAATATCGAGAAGACCAACGCGATCACTTCGGTCGATTTCCAGGGTGCGATCGATAATTATTATGCGACCGGTGCACTCGCATATAATGGCGTCACGATCATTCAGGACGAGCCCGATATCGATCGGCCGACCGGTCAGAAGCGCGTTGCCTTCGCTCAGGGCAGCTTCATCAATGCCAACAAGATCGCGACCGCTGGTCTGGATATGGGCATGAAAGCTCGCTTCCCGATCACCGACAGCATCAAGTTCACGACGGCGATCGATGCGACCTACATCTTCTATCTCAACACGACCTTCCCGAATGGCGAAACCCAACATTATGCCGGCACGCTGGGCAACTTCAACCTGACCGCCGGTTCGGGCACGCAGCGCTGGAAGGGCAGCTGGCAGAGCACGCTCGATTTCGGCAAGGCGTCGCTCACCGCGACTGCCTATTACACGAGCGGCTATAACTACTCCGCCGAAGATCAGGGCAGCGTGGCCGGGGATTGCAGCCTCGTCCCGACCAACCTGGACGGCGATGCCTATCAGGCGTGCAACGTGAAGTCGTTCGTCAGCGTCGACATGCACGGTGAGGTCAAGGTCGCTGACAAGTTCACGCTCTATATGGATGTCCTCAACGTGGCGGATCGCAAGCCCTCGATCGATGCGACGACTTACGGCGCCTATCTGTACAACCCCGTCGTGGGTGAAGCAGGCATTGTCGGCCGCTCGTTCCGCGTCGGCGCGAAGGTGGACTTCTGATCTGCTGACAAAGCTTCCGGGCGGGTGGCTCGCATGGGCCACCCGCCCCGGAACCGCTCTTTCAAGTTTCGAGACGCGCAATGAGGGCAACCTCATACTGCGTTGATATCTAGCCGATTTCCCTCGATGGATATCAGCGCAGATGCGCTAACCTTGCCCGGCCCTTCATGGTGCCGGGCTTTTTTTATGGCGCGCGTCGGCTCGAGGACGACAAGCTCCTTGCGATACCGGAACGCTAGCCGAGCATCCGCGTCAGCCTGAAGATCACCAGGCAGAACAGGCCGAGCCCCGCGATCAGGCCGAGCATCTTCACCCAGACCATCAACGCCTCGCGGCCCGCGCCGGACGTATCGCCACTCGACGGCGGTGTCGGATCGTCAGCCATCAGGCGACACGTCCGGTCGAAAATATGCGCATGATCTCTCCCCTGGATCGATTGCCGATCGTGGCACGGGCGCGGTGCTTTGGGGAGTCCCGCAGTGCCGGCCCCATCACGCCGGAACCTTGCGCCGTGCGACACGCTTGGTATTTCCCCATAGGAGGTTCGCCATGGCCGACGCAGCACCACCGCTCCCCACCCCTGCGGATCTCGCGGCGCGGAGCTTTTACCGCTTCCCAAACGAAAGCGCTGAGTATCGTGCCGCGCGCACCGCATTGCTCGCCGAGGAGATCGCGCTCCGCCGCCAGATCGAACGCGTCGCCGAGCATCGCCGTGCTTTGCCGCCGGGCGGCGAAGTGACGAAGGACTATCTGTTCGAAGGCGAGCGGGGCGAAGTGCATTTCGCCGATCTGTTCGGCAGCCACGATACGCTGGTCATCTACAGCTATATGTTCGGGCCCGAGCGCGAGCGCCCCTGCCCTATGTGCACCGCCTTTCTCGGCCCGCTTGATGCCAATGGCGCCGATATCCAGCAGCGCGTTGCGCTCGCTGTGGTGGCGCGGGCGCCGATCGAGCGGCTGCTCGCCTTCAAGCGCGAGCGTGGCTGGCGGCACCTTCCGCTCTATCAGGACAAGACCGAGCGCTATGGCCGCGACTATCTCGCCTGGACCGATCAGGGCGATAGTCCGGGCTACAACGTCTTCACGAAGCGCGACGGCGTGATCCGCCATTTCTGGGGCGGCGAGATGAGCGGCGAAACCGCCGATCCCGGCCAGGATCCGCGCGGCGCGCCGGAGATGATCCCTTTGTGGAACGTGCTCGACACGACGCCTGCGGGGCGGGATCCGCCTTGGTATCCGAGTCTCGACTATAGTTGACGGCCCAAAGAGCGCTGTTCCCCGACCGCCGTCCGTCCCATGCGGTCAGCTGGCTTGTCGAACGGATCGGCGTTACGGATTGGCGGGTGCCGGTGATCGTCGGACCCGAGGGAGAGATATGAAGCGTCTATGGTGCGTCTGTCTTATGCCGTTCCTGATGGTACCGGCATGGGGCCAGGTCGCGCCGCAAGGAACACCATCCGCCCTGTCGGATCAGCCCGATGCGGCGGTCGATAGTCTCTACAAAATGGTGATGGCCCGTCATCCATTAGGCATACCGGATCTGGACGTCTTCGGTCCATATCTCAGCAAGAAATTGCGTCACGAATTCGATCTGACCAGGACCTGTTTCGATGACTGGCGTCGCAAGCATCCGAACCCAGATCTGAAGCCTCCAGTCAGCCTGGCAGATTATGCAGTCTTCTCAGGCGGCAACAAGGACGCGGATCCGCAGACTTTCCACATCGAGAAAGCCGAATCCGACAAAGACGGCTCTTATCGCGTGTATGTGAAATTCACCTGGGAAGGCGCTTCGAATAGACTGACCTGGTATGTGGCGGCGGTCGTGGTGCGGGAAAACGGCCGGCCTGTCGTGGATGACGTGCTGTACCTGAAAGGCAATCGAGACATCGAGTTGCGGCTATCCGAGTTACTGAAGCTTGGGTGCCAGGGGTCTCGCTAGGCCGGAGATTGCCGCATCAGACAGAAGCCGGTCCCGGCCCGGTCATATGCCGTTCAGCCGGAGCATGCTATGCACGCCCTCAGCATTTGAACCGGGAGATTGTGTCATGCGCCTGTTCCCCTCACTCATCATCAGCGCCGCGCTGATCGGCGCGAGCGCTTCTGCGCTGGCGGCCGATCGCGACAACAGCAAGAATGAAGCAAAGCTCACCGCCGCCATCGCTGGCCGCGTCGCCGGCAAGCCGGTCAGTTGCATCAACCTGCGCGACATCCGCTCGAGCCAGATCATCGACGATACCGCCATCGTCTATGATACCGGCGGCGGCCGGCTGTTCGTCAACCGCCCTCGTATCGGCGCTGAATCGCTCGACAATGACGATATCCTCGTCACCAAGACCTATGGCTCGGAATTGTGCAGCCTCGACACGATCAAGCTGGTCGAACGCGGCTCGCAGATGCAGAGGGGCTTTGTCGGGCTCGGCGAGTTCGTGCCCTATGCCAGGGTGAAGGTCGCCAATCCCTGAGTGAGCATGGCTGAACGTCAAGGATGAGGCTCGTGAGTCTCGTCGCGTGGGCCAGACCAGCCCGCGCGAAGACTCCTTCGCGCGACGTCGATGAAGGCCCGCAGCTTGGGCGCTTCCGAGGCGTAACGGGGGAAATAGAGAAACAGGCCGGGCTCTTCGATGCTCGTCTCGGGCAGCACACGCCCCAGGCGGCCGGCGCGAAGATCATCGCGGACAAGGGGCTCAAAGAGATAAGCGATGCCGACGCCCTCAAGCGCGAGTTCGCGGGCGTACATCGAGTCCGTCACTCTTACCGTCCCGCTTACGGAAACTGGAATATCCTGGCCACGGTCCTGCAGGTCCCAGGCATAGGCCGTGTCCGAGGCGATGAGCCGATAGCCGATGCAGTTGTGCTGTGAAAGCTCGGCGATCGAACGCGGCGCCCCTCTCTGATCGAGATAGGCTGGGGCAGCCACCATGATCGCGCTGAACGGTTTGGTCAGGCGGACCGCAACCATGTCCTGCGCGATCATCTCGCCGAGGCGAACGCCGGCGTCGAACCCCCCGGCGATGATGTCGACCAAGCCCTCATCCAAGGTCACTTCGATCGTCAGATCCGGATAGAGCCGGCTCATCGCTGTGAGCGTGGGGGTGATCGCCAGCGGTAGTGCGAGCCGTGGGGTGTTGAGCCTCAGCACGCCGGCGACCTGGCCCTTGGACGATCGCACTCGCTCGACGCCCTCTTCGACCGTCGCTAGCGCTGGGCCGATCATGGCGACGAAGTCCGCCCCCGCTTCGGTCAATGCGACGCTGCGCGTGGTGCGCGCAAAGAGCGGCTGGCCCAGCCGGTCTTCAACCGCTTTGACGGCGTGGCTGACCGCCGAGGGGCTCATGTTCAGGCTCTTTGCTGCGGAGGCAAAGCCGCTGCGGCGGGCCACGGCGAGGATGATTGGGAAATGCACCAGAAGATCGCGATCCATTCATGCATCATATCGAACAACCCTGTCGATTTGAACCGCCTTGTGATGGCGTGCGGTCGCGATCAGATTGGCGGGGCGTCCAGGACGGGGCGCTTCAGCTCGCAAGGAGATCCCGATGGCTCGCAAAACCTGGTTCATCACCGGCGCCTCCTCCGGCTTCGGCCGCGCGTTCGCCGAGCACGCCCTGACGCAGGGCCACAATGTGGTGGCCACGGCGCGCAATCTGGCCACGCTCGATGGGCTCGCTGATAGAGCGCCCGAACGCGTCCTGACCCTCGCCCTGGACGTGACCCTGCAGGCGGACGCGGACTCCGCTGTGGAAGGCGCGATCGCTCGCTTCGGCCGCATCGACGTGCTGATCAACAATGCCGGCTACGGCGTCGTCGGCGCGTTCGAGGAAACCTCCGACGTCGAATTGCGGGCGCAGATGGAGACCAATTTCTTCGGCGCGATGAACGTTATCCGGGCTGCGCTGCCCAGGTTGCGCGCGCAGAAGAGCGGCGCCATCGTCAACATGTCGAGCCTCGGCGGGCAGCTGTCATTCGCGGGCTTCAGCGCCTATTCGGCGTCGAAGTTCGCGCTGGAGGGCGTCAGCGAAGCTCTCGCCCAGGAGGTCGCGCCGTTTGGGATCAAGGTGCTGATCGTCGAACCAGGCCAGTTCCGCACCAACCTGGCCGGCTCCGGCATGCGCCATATGCCCGTACTCGAGGCCTATCGCGATGTGGTCGGCGGCACGCGCGATTTCGCCCGCGACATGCACGGGACTCAGGAGGGCGATCCCCGCAAGGCAGCGGCCGCCATCGAGACCGCGCTTGATTCGCCAGACACGCCACTGCGGCTTCAGCTCGGCGGTGACGCCGTCGATGCGGTTCGCACCCACAGCGAGGATCTGCTGAACCAATTGGCCGACTGGGAAGGCTTGGCGCGGAGCACACGCTTCGATGTCCAGGCTGGGCGGTGTCAATTTTGAAGTGCAACACTGCCGGCTTGGGTAGCACTGGCGG
>JBDTXU010000464.1:0-1928 GCA_040006055.1 Sphingomonas bacterium
GGGTCGCCTGTGCCGGCGCGGGCGTCGCCAACCATGCCGAATATAACGCCGTCCTGAAGAACCTGACGGTCCGCATCCCCGACGGCGTGGACGACGAGGCGGCGAGCTTCGTCACCCTCGGCGCGATCGCTCTCCAGGGCGTGCGCGTCGCTGCCCCCACGCTGGGCGAGCGCGTGGTCGTCTCCGGGCTCGGGCTGATCGGCCAGCTTACGGTCCAGCTGCTCAAGGCCAATGGCTGCCGCGTGCTCGGCTTCGATCCCAATCCGGCGCGGGTCGCGCTGGCGCTCGAGATGGGCGCCGATGTCGCGGTCTCGGACGGCCTCGACGCCGCAGTCGCCGGTTTCACGGGCCAACATGGCGCCGACGCGGTGATCGTCACCGCGTCGACCAAATCGTCCGATCCGCTCAACAAGGCAGCCGAATTGTGCCGCATGAAGGGCCGCGTCGTGATCGTCGGCCTGACCGGCATGAATATCGACCGCGAACCCTTCTACAAGCGCGAGCTCGATCTGCGTTTCTCGATGTCCTACGGGCCGGGCCGCTACGATCCTTCTTACGAGGATCGCGGCAATGATTATCCGATCGCCTATGTCCGCTGGACCGAACAGCGCAACATGCAGGCTTTTCTGGAGCTCGTCGCCCAGGGCAGCGTGACCCCGGCAAAGCTCATCACCCATCGCTTCCCGATCGCCGAAGCTGAGGCCGCCTATGCGCTGATGGACAGCGACGAGACCTATCTCGCCATCCTGCTCACCTATCCGAGCGAGCCTGCGGCGATCGAGCGGTCGATCGCGGTTGGCGCACCACGTAAACCAGCCTCACAGCAGGGGAGCGGCTTTATCGGCTTCGGCAACTACGCCAAGGCGGTGCTGATGCCAGCGCTCAAAAAGGCGGGCGAGGCCAACCTGACCGCGGTCGTCACCGCGACCGGCCTGTCGGCGCATGACGCCGCAGAGCGCAGCGGCTTCGCCCGCGCCGCCACGGATCCGGCAACGCTGATCGCCGATCCCGATACCGACTGCATCTTCATCGCGACCCGCCATGACAGCCATGCGCGGCTCGCGATCGACGCGCTGGCGGCGGGCAAGAATGTCTTTGTCGAGAAGCCGCTCGCGCTGAACCACGCGGATCTCGCTGAGGTCGGCGCGGCGGCCCGGGCCGGCGGCGGCGTGCTGACCACCGGCTTCAACCGGCGGTTCGCACCGATGATGGTCACAGCGGCCAACGCCCTCGCCAATCGCGGCGGGCCGGTCGCCATGCTGTACCGGATCAATGCCGGCCATATCCCCAGCGACTCCTGGCTCCACGGCGCCGAGGGCGGCGGCCGGATCGTCGGCGAGGTCTGCCATTTCGTCGATGCGCTGAGTTTCCTCGCCGGCGGCCCGCCGATCGCGGTCGAGGCGATGCAGCCGGCCGATATCGGCGACACGGTCTCGGCAGTGCTGCGCTTCGCCGACGGATCGACCGGCACGATCCTCTATTCCTCGCTCGGCGACGCAGCGGTGCCCAAGGAATATCTCGAAGTCTTCGCCGCAGGCCTCGTCATCCGGCTCGACGATTTCCGCAAGCTGCACATCACGCGCGGCGGCAAGACGACGACCACCTCGTCGAGCGCCCAGGACAAGGGGCAGACCGCCCTGGTCCGCGCCTTCCTCGCCGCCGCCCGCGAAGGCGCCGCCCCGCCGATCCCGCTCGACACCCAGCTCGCGGTCAGCGCCGCGACGCTTGAGATCGCCGGCGTCAGGGAATGAGGCCAGGATGACGATGGACGCGGCGGCGATCACCGTCATCATCCTGACCTATAATGAGGAGCTCCACCTCGCGCGGTGCCTGCAGGGCGTCGCCTCCTGGTGCACCCGGATCATCATAGTCGACAGCTTCTCGACCGATCGCACGCTCGACATCGCCCGCGCCGCCGGCGCCGAGGT
>JBDTXU010000465.1:0-3027 GCA_040006055.1 Sphingomonas bacterium
ACCTTGCGTATGCCGCGCCGCCTGAGGGCCGTGTACATCAGCCACAGGCGCGACAGCGAATCGCCGACCGGGCACAGCAGGAGTATGATGAGCCCGAAGTGGGGCGCGAGCAGCAAGGCTGCACCGAGCCAGACCAGGCTGAGCGTGAGCGTGCGGAACAGTGCCGAAGCGGCGTTCAGCGCAACCGCGACGATCTCGAAGGCGCGATAGGCTGAACTGGTCAGCAGATAGCCGAGCAACCAGGGCAGGGCTGTTGCCGCCGCGGCGTACCTGCCGCCGGTCATCAATCCGATGATTGCCTGTCCCGAGACCACGGTGCCGACTATCGCCGCGCCAATTGCGATCATGTCGGCCTTGGTCACGACGGAAAGCACCGCTTCCAGGCGCGACTGGTCGCCCGACTTGGCATAGTGGCGCATGACCGCTGGCTCCACGAACGGAAACAGCAACATGCCTGGTGTGTAGCGCTGGAAGCTCATCGCCAGTGTCTGCGTGAACGAGAAGCCGGCGAATGCCAGGGTCTCGAGAACGCGGCCGGCAATAAGCCGCACGATAGCGGGGCTCGAGGCGAACCAGGCCAGGGCGCTCGCATAGCCGCTCGTCCCGGTCGCCAGGAATTCGCGACGGTTCAGCCGCTGCACGGTATCTCCCTTGGGCAGTTGCCGTAGCGCGCGGAGGACATGCGCAATCAAATATCCGGAGGCGATGAAGCCGGTCAGCGAGGCGATGGCCAAGATGTTGGCAGCGCTTGTCCCTGCTCCAGCGAGCGCAGATGCAGCGACGAGGATCAGTCGGAGCAACGCTTCTCCGATCAGCGCGGCACGCGAAACGCGCTGCAAACCAAGTGATTGTGCGATCGCATCGGCATCGACCTGCACCAGGCTGATCAGGATATAGGCCGACGCCGCTAGCAGAAATTGCGGATCGACTGTTTCGGCCAGACCAAATCGGGTGGCGATCCAGTAGGCGACCATGATGGCTAACGCGCTTCCGACCACGCGGAAGGAAAGGATAGAGATGACAAGACGCCGCACCGCCGAAGGCCAGAGGCCTGTTCCAGCCTGACCGACATATTTGGGAATCAGCCTGGGAATGCCGAAAGAGATGACGGTCTGCATGAGGGTTGCCCATGCGAAGACGAGGGCGAAGCGCGCATATTCAGGGATCGGGAGGAGGCGCACGACGAGAATTTGGAAGCCCAGCAGGACGACAAGCGAGGTCAGCCGTCCGCTGAGGAATACCGCCGCATTGTTCCGCATTGCCCGCTCGCCACCGCCATGAGAGCCCTGTCGTTGGGGCACGGCCCATCAAGTTACAACCCTCATGGGCAAGGCATCGCGACGTAACCGATTGACCGCTTATTCGACCCTAGTCATTTACTTGATCCCCATCCCGCGCTGGTAGTTCGCAATCCATAATGTCGATCCATTCGGAACATGCCAGATTTTCGCGCTTCGTGACCATGTCGAGTTCACGGATCAACAGCGCGTCGCCCTGGCTGGCATTGTTGCAGATCGCTTTCGCTCTGTTGCTCGGACTGGCGATGGTCGGGCCCGCTATGACCGGCGGGAGCGATCTGGGGGATGCGGCGGGCAGTGCCTTTCGGCAGACATTGTATCTCGTCGTCGGCCTGTTGATCCTGGTTGGGCTCAGGCCGCTGATGCAACCATCGCGGATGGCGGTTGTCCCCTGGCCAATCGTGGTGCTGTTGGCCTATTGCGCAGTTACGTTGCTCTGGTCGATTGCCCCCGCGGGAGGGCTTCGGCGATTGATCCTCACAGCCCTCATCATCTGGTCGATTTTCGCCGCCGCGTCGGAGCTTGGCTATTCGCGCACGCTCGGTGCTCTCCGGCTGGTGCTCGCCCTCGCGGTTTTCGGCAACATTGCGACGGCCCTGTTGCTGCCCGGGATCGGGATTCACCAGGCCAATGACGTTCTCGACAAGAATCTGATTGGCGATTGGTGCGGCTTCATGATGCAGAAGAACATCACCGCCGCCGCGACTGCCTTTGCCATCCTTGCCTTCCTGTTTGGCGGGGGGCGGTTGTCGCCGATACTTCGATACGGCGTGCTCGCGGCGGCGACGTTTCTGCTTTTCAAAACGGGTTCGCGAACGTCGATGGGCGCATGCGTGGGCACTGCCTTCATTGGTTTCCTGTTTCTCGCCTACCGCGCCCGTTTTCGTACGACATTGCTCCTGACGTCCATCCTGACACTGTTCGCCGTGCGAGCGGTGTTCGGCGCCATACAGATCAACAAGATACTATACCCCAGCGACCCCAAATTGCTCTCCGGGCGGTCGGACATCTGGGTGCCGCTGCTCGATTTCGCACGGGACAGTCATTATCTCGGGGCGGGGTTTGGCTCATTTTGGGACGTCGGGGCGGGCAGTCCGATCTTTCGATACGCCAAGGGCTGGGTCGTAACGCTGGGGCAGGGCCATAATGGCTATCTCGATCTGCTGGTCACGATCGGCCTGCCCGGCTTGCTGCTCGCAATCATTGTGCTCTTCGCGTTGCCGATGATGCGATTGCTCTCGAGCCGGGCAGCCGAAGGGCAGCGCGGTGCGCTGGTCATTGCGATGATTGCCTTTTGCATCACGCAAAACGCCACTGAGACATCGCTGCTCGACCGAGACACGATCGGCGAGATCATGTTGATGACTGCCCTCGCCCTGCTCACCCTGATCACGGGCGATGCCGGCCCGAATTGGCTGCGCCCCTATCGCAGGCCGGCTTTTGTCGGATTTGCTGCACACGCACATCGTCCGGCCGAACCGCTGCCGAATACCCGTGTAGCGTAGCGCGCTCGAATCGGGTAGCCTTCGGGCTTGCGAGATTGTGCAGTGCAGCTATGGCAAGATGGCCGCTGCGGAAGGTAGACCATGTTGAGTTCTGATGATCCGCGGCATCGCAACGAAATCTGCAACACCGCCTCTATTTCCGCTTATTTCTCGGACTATGCTGATCGGCTCCGCCATGCACTTGGAACCGTCGACATGGCGATGCTTGAGCTTGCCCGCGCATC
>JBDTXU010000466.1:0-3038 GCA_040006055.1 Sphingomonas bacterium
TCCTTCGCGGTGAAGATGCCGATGTGGCCGGTCCACACCTGGCTGCCCGACGCGCACGTGCAGGCGCCGACCGCGGGCTCCGTCATCCTGGCGGGTGTGCTGTTGAAGCTTGGTGGCTACGGCTTCCTGCGCTTCTCGCTGCCGATGTTCCCCGAGGCCTCGGCCCAGCTCACCTGGCTGGTGTTCGGTCTGTCGGCGGTCGCGGTGATCTACACCTCGCTGGTGGCGCTGGTGCAGAGCGACATGAAGAAGCTGATCGCCTATTCCTCGGTCGCGCATATGGCGATCGTCACGATCGGCCTGTTCGCCTTCAACCGCCAGGGCATCGAAGGCGCGATGATCGTGATGCTCAGCCACGGCCTGGTCTCGGGCGCGCTCTTCCTGTGCGTCGGCGTCATCTATGATCGGCTGCACACCCGCGAGATCAGCCGCTATGGCGGCCTCGCGATCAACATGCCGCGCTACGCGCTGCTGTTCATGCTCTTCACCATGGCCTCGGTCGGCCTGCCCGGTACCAGCGGGTTCGTCGGCGAATTCCTGAGCCTTGCCGGCACCTATCAGGTCTCGACCACCATCACCCTGCTCTGCACAACCGGCATCATCCTCGGTGCCGCGTACATGCTCTATCTCTACCGCCGCGTGGTGTTCGGCGATCTGACCAAGGATGACGTTCGCGCAATGCCTGATCTTTCGCTCCGCGAAGTCGCGCTGCTTGCGCCGATCGCAGCGGTGGTGCTGTGGATGGGCGTCTATCCCGAGAGCTTCCTCGCGCCGATGCGCGGCGATGTCGGTACGCTGGTTGCGCGCGTCGCACGCGCCGCGCCTGCCGGGGATTCGCTGCCGACACCGGGCAAGCATATCATTCCCGCCTCCCATGGGGAGGGCGCGAAATGACCGAATCGCTGCTCATGACGCTGCCGGAGGACGTGCTGACGATCGGCGCGTTGATCCTGATGCTGGTCGCCGCATGGGGCGGACAAGCCTCGACCAAAGCCATCTCCTGGACCGCGGTCGCCGTGCTCGCAGGCGCGGCAATCTCCTTGTGTGGCGCCGCCTCCACCGGCGGAGAGGCATTCAACGGCCTTTACCGTGCCGATCCCTTCGCTGCCTTCTCAAAGGTCCTGATCTACGGCGCGGCCGCCGTCTCGATCCTGATCGCCCCGCGCTTCTTCCGGCGCGGCGCGGGCGAAGATCTGCGCCCCGAATATCCGGTGCTGATCCTGCTCTCGGCGGTCGGCATGGGGATGATGGTTTCGGCGGGCGATCTGCTGACGCTCTATGTCGGCCTCGAGCTGCAGAGCCTTGCCGCCTATGTGCTGGCCAGCTTCATGCGGCGCGACACGCGCTCGGCTGAAGCGGGCCTCAAATATTTCGTGCTCGGCGCGCTGGCGAGCGGCATCCTGCTCTACGGTATCAGCCTGGTCTACGGGTTCAGCGGCACGACCCTCTTCTCGTCGATCGCGACCGCTTATGGCGCCGGCCATTCGCTCGGCCTGACCTTCGGGCTGGTGTTCGTCTTTGCCGGCCTCGCCTTCAAGATCAGCGCGGTGCCGTTCCACATGTGGACGCCCGATGTCTATGAGGGCGCCCCGACGCCGGTCACCGCCTTCTTCGCCTCAGCCCCCAAGGTCGCTGCGATGGCGATGGCGGTGCGGGTGGCGGTCGAGGCGATGGGGCCGGCGACCGACCAGTGGCGCCAGATCGTCATCTTCGCGTCGCTTGCCTCGATCATCTTCGGTGGCGTGGCGGCGATCGGCCAGAGCAATATCAAGCGGCTGCTCGCCTGCAGCTCGATCAATAATGTCGGCTTTGCGCTCGTCGGTCTTGCCGCAGGCACGCAGGCGGGCATCGCTGCGGTGCTGTTCTATATGACGATCTATGTCGTCATGACCCTGGGCAGCTTCCTGGTCGTGCTGCAGATGCGGGGTCAGGACAGCGAGCCGGTCGAGACCATTGCCAGCCTTGCCGGTCTCTCGCGTACGCGGCCGCTTCTCGCGCTGGCGATGGCGATCTTCATGTTCTCGCTCGCGGGTATCCCGCCGCTGCTCGGCTTCAACGCCAAATTGGCCGTGTTCGACGCCGCCGTCAGCGCCGGCCTGTTCTGGCTGGCGGTGGCCGGCTTCGTGGCATCGGTGATCAGCACCTATTATTACCTGCGAGTGGTCAAGGTGATGTATATCGACGAGCCGGCACCGGCCTTTGATAGCGAGCGCAGCCTCGTCGAAGGCGGGCTCACCACCGCGGCGGCGGTGTTCGTCTCCCCCATCGGCTGGCTCCTGCTCGCACCGCTCGGCGCCTGGACGCTGGTCGCCGCCAAGGCGCTGTTCTGACGCACACGATCCGCACCGTCACCGAGACGGGCTCGACCAATGCCGACATGCTGATGCTCGCGCGTAGCGGCGCTGAGGAGGGCTTGTGGCTACGGGCGGAGCGTCAGACCAGCGGGCGCGGGCGGCAGGGCAGGGTGTGGACTTCACCTGCGGGGAATCTCTACGCGAGCACCCTGGTGCGGCTGAGGGCAATCGATCCCCAGGCAGCAACCTTGGCATTGGTTGCCGCGATCGCGCTGGAAGAGGTGGTACGGGCCTATCTCCCGTCGTTCCCCAGTCCCCGTGGAGGACCAGTGATCAAATGGCCCAACGATCTCCTCCTCGACGGCGTCAAGCTCTGCGGCATCCTGCTCGAACGTGCTGACGATGCCGTGGTGATCGGCATCGGTGTAAACCTCGCCCACCACCCCGAAAACCTCGAGCGCCCCGCGACCAGCCTCGCCGCGCACGGCGTAACCCCAGATCCGGCCGACTTCCTCGAAACCCTCGCCACCGCCTTCGAGCGCTGGCTTTCGATCTGGCGCAATGAAGGACTCGCTCCTGTCCGTACCCGCTGGCTCGACAGGGCCCACCCGATCGGCACCGCCCTCACGGCGCGGCTGCCCGATGGCAGCGCGATCGACGGCCTGTTCTCGGGCCTCGATAGCGAGGGTGCGCTCATCCTGCGCTTGGCGGACGGCACCAGCCGTGTCATTCACGCCGCCGATG
>JBDTXU010000467.1:0-1659 GCA_040006055.1 Sphingomonas bacterium
TTTCCATCATGTGAGTCACCAGCACCCGGAACAGGCTGTTGTAATAATCGTCGACTGCCCGGTCGCGCTCGCAGACATCGACAGCCGCTTCGGCATCGCGCGCGGCGAAGGCGTCGAGTACGTCATGCACCATCTCGGCGGCGAGCCGCGCCATTGCCGGCAGCACCGCGAGGGGTTCGATCTCGCCATGGCTGTCGATCGCGGGCACGCGCTTGGCGATGTTCTTGGCATAGTCGCCGATCCGCTCGACCACGCCGGCGATCTTCAGCGCCGCCACGACCTCGCGCAGATCGCCATCGATGGGTGCGCGCTGGGCAATGATCCGGACGGCGAGATGCTCGACCTGTTTTTCGAGCGCATCGATCTTCTTGTCCTCGGCGACGATGCGCTCGGCCGCGACCAGATCGTGGCGCTGCAGCGCCTCGATCGCGCCGGCGATCGCGCGTTCGGCGAGGCCGCCCATCTGCGCGATCAGGCCGCGCAATTCGCCGATGTCCGCGTCGAAGCTGTCTGGACGATATTCGTTCACTGCTGGGTTCCGTATTCCTGCCCCGAACGCCGACATTCCGCCGCCGCCAGGCTGTTCGCTTGGGTCCCTGTTGGCAAACGCTGGCATGACGGTGAGTCCGGGCATGCCGGGGCCTGTGTGGCACTGGCGTTACCGTTTGATGACAAGACCACCATGCATGGCATTTCCATGCGCGGGCAACATCACTGTTACCGTTGTTCCTTTGCCGACGATACTCGCTATCTCGAGCCTGCCGCGATGCCGCTCGACGATATGTTTGACGATGGCGAGGCCGAGGCCGGTGCCGCCCGCCGCGCGGCTCCGCCCGTCATCGACCCGGTAGAATCGCTCGGTGAGTCGGGGGATATGCTCGGGGGGAATGCCATCGCCCTCATCGGCGACGCTGACCCGCGCCACGCCTGCCTGATCGCACCATAGCCGCACTGCCACGGGCGCTCCCGCGCGGCCATATTTGATCGCATTGCCGATCAGATTGTGGAGCATCTGGCTCAGTTGCGCGCGGTCGCCGGAGATTGGCGGCAGGCCCGCGCCGATATCGAGCCGCACGTCACTGCCCGCGAGTTCGCCGCGAACCTCAGCGAGCAAGCTGGCCAGATCGACCTCGCCATCGGGCGGCCGATATTTCTCCGCCTCGATTCGGCTGAGCGAAATCAGATCCTCGACCAGCCGCTGCATCCGCAGCGATTCGTCGAGCATGATCTTCAGGAATCGCCCGCGGATCTGCTCGTCGGCCCCCGCTTCGTCGGCCAGCGTTTCGATATAGCCAAGGATCGAGGCGAGCGGAGTGCGCAGTTCGTGGCTCGCATTGGCGACGAAATCGACTCGCATCCGTTCGGCCGCGTCCTGGCCGGTACGGTCGATCAGATGGACGATTCGCGCGCCGCCTCGCGCGCGGCAGACATGCATCTCCCAATGCTGGTCGAGTCCGCCCAGCCCGACCAGATCGATCGGGCCCTCGCGCTCGGGCGCCATGTCATGGGTCAGCGTATCGACCGCCGCGGGATGGCGAATCGCGAGTCGCACGTCCTCGCCGAGGATATAGCTGCCAAGCAGCTTCCGCGCCGCGGCGTTCGCGTGGCTGACGCGGCCCTCGGTCACGATCAGCACGGGCTCGACAATGCCCTCGATCA
>JBDTXU010000468.1:0-3177 GCA_040006055.1 Sphingomonas bacterium
GTTAGCGTTACATCTGTCGGGCGTCCGGGCCGTTGGTCCGGACGCCCTTCTTATGCTTACCGTTTTCCTCACGAAATTTTTTTCGGGAACTCTTGATCGAGATTTGCGTTTAACTGCCCGCACAAAGGTCTATAATGGCCTCGGGGGGCGTAGGTGAACCAAAGGGTCGAGTTTGCGGAATCACTGGTAGAAACAACCCTTTCGGCAATCGAATGGGGTGGCCGTGATGCGCTGACCGAAGCGCTCGATACGCTTCCCGCGGCCATTTATGTTACCGCTCCCGATGGTTCGATTGTCTATTACAACCGGGCCTGTATCGCTCTGGCGGGCCGTACGCCCGACCTTCGGCATGATCGCTGGTGCGTGACGTGGCGTCTCTTCACCCTTGAGGGCGAGCCTCTGCCCCATGCCGATTGCCCGATGGCGATCGCCATTCGCGAGCGGCGCCGGATCCGCAATGTGGAAGCGATCGCCGAGCGTCCGGACGGCACACGCGTTCAGTTTATGCCATTCCCGACGCCGTGGTTCGATGCGGACGGGAATTTCGCCGGCGCAATCAATCTGTTGCTTGACGTGACCGACCAGCGCCAACTGGAGACGCTGCGCTGCCAGGCAGCGCGCTGCCGTCGCCTCGCGGGAGCGATCGGCGACCGTCAGGCGATCGAGGTGCTGAGTGCGATGGCAGTGGAATATGATGCACAGGCAGACCTGATCGGCATGCCGAACTAAGTCTTCGACCGATGCAGCGTTGGGGCGGCATACGCCTGTCAGCGCTGCCGCCCCCTTTCAATCCATACCCGACGGTTTCTCCCGCCTCAGTGGGCACCGAGCCCCATCTGCTTGAGATTATTCTGCGTCTGCATCCGGGCAGCCGCGGATTCCTCGCCATCCCGCTGTGGAACGGCTTCCGACTTCCCCCCGGCCTTGCGCACGAAGAGAGTCGGCTTGGAGGCTGCATCCGGTTGCGGCTCACCAGCACGCAGGGTCGCTCCATCGAACACCTTCACATGAGGGCCGGCGGCGTTATCCGGTTGGGGCTCACCGGCACGCAGGGTCGCTCCTTCGGACACCTTCGTGGCGTTGTTATTGCCTGGCGGCGGAGGCTGGTCCGGCTGGGCACGCGAACGGATCAACGCCGGTACCGTAATGGGTACCGTAACGGCGGTGGGAGGGGAATGATCGGCGTCCCTGAGCTTGGAGGGACCAGGATGACGCTGCGCCATGGCGGGCGCGGCGGTGACAATCAACGCGGAGAGCGCGACGGAAATCATGAAAGGTTTCGACATGGCGGTTCCTTGAATTGCGGCCAGTGCCGAACGGCGGCCTGAGTAGCGCTCCGATAACGAGCGTTCGGCGCAATTGGCAGGTGCAGCGGCGCACCGCGGCATGCGCAACCCTTGTGCAACGGTTGCACGGCGACGGGTTGCGCAGCTGGTGTGGGCAAATCCGCTTATGGTGAATGCAGACAGTTTTGCTGCCCCGGCAGATCTTGGCGCTGAACGCCCTGTCGATCAGCGGTGGCAGTCGGAGCAGATCCGGTCCTGACGATGCGTGCTATGACCTCGCGCGCCGGCGGTTCGGCCGGGATTTACACCAGCCGGCTCTGCCGCACCGCCGCCTCGACAAAGCTCGCGAATAGCGGGTGCGGATCGAACGGCTTGCTCTTCAGCTCCGGATGAAACTGGACGCCGATAAACCAGGGATGATCGGGCCGCTCGACGATCTCGGGCAGCGTCCCGTCAGGCGACATGCCCGAAAAGACCAGCCCGCCCTGCTCAAGAGCCTCACGGTAATGCGTGTTAACCTCGTAACGGTGGCGATGCCGCTCGCTGATCTGGTCGGTCTGATAAACCGACGCGACGACGCTGTTACCCGTCAGCACCGCAGGATAGGCGCCCAGCCGCATCGTCCCGCCGAGATCGCCGCCTTCCTCGCGCTGCTGCAACTCGCCGTCAGCCATCCATTCGGTGATCAAGCCGACGATCGGCTCGTCGGTCGGGCCGAACTCGGTGGTCGAGGCATGCTCGACACCCCCTGCCCGCGCGCCCTCGATGCACGCCATCTGCATACCCAGGCAGATCCCGAAAAACGGCACGCCGCGCTCCCGCGCAAAGCGGACGCTGGCGATCTTGCCCTCGCTGCCGCGCTCGCCGAATCCGCCGGGGACGAGGATCGCGTGCAGCGGCTCAAGTCGGGCGGCGACATCATCAGCATCGCGTTCGAACAGTTCAGCGTCGAGCCACTGGATATTGACCTTCACCCGGTTGGCGATGCCGCCATGAACGAGCGCCTCGTGAAGCGACTTGTAAGCATCCGGCAGGCCGACATATTTGCCGACGACACCGATCGTCACCTCGCCCTCGGGATTGCGCAGCCGGTCGAGAATATCTTCCCAGCGATCGAGCCGGGGCGCCGCGCCAGGTTCTATCCCGAACGCCTTGAGCACTTCCGAGTCCAGGCCCTCGGCATGGTACTGCGTCGGCACCGCATAGATGCTCTTCGCGTCGAGCGCCGGGATGACGGCTTCGGGGCGGACGTTGCAGAACAAGGCGATCTTCGCGCGGTCGCTCGCCGGCAGCGGTTGTTCGGAGCGGCACACCAGAACATCGGGCTGAACGCCGAGCGCGGCCAGCTCGCGGACCGAATGCTGGGTCGGCTTGGTCTTCAGCTCGCCAGCCGCGGCGATATAAGGCACCAAAGTCACATGGATGCTGACGGACTGACCGCGGCCGAGATCGTTGCGCAGCTGGCGGATCGCCTCGATGAACGGCAGCGATTCGATATCGCCGACCGTGCCGCCAATTTCGCACAGCACGAAATCAAGATCCTCGGTCTCGGCTTGCGCGAATTCCTTGATCGCGTCGGTCACATGCGGGATCACCTGGACGGTGGCGCCGAGATAGTCGCCCTTGCGCTCCCGCGTGATGATCTGCTGGTAGATCCGCCCGGAGGTGACATTGTCCGACTGGCGCGAGGCAACGCCGGTAAAGCGTTCATAATGGCCGAGATCGAGATCGGTCTCCGCCCCGTCATCCGTCACATAGACTTCGCCGTGCTGATAGGGCGACATCGTGCCGGGATCGACGTTCAGATAGGGATCGAACTTGCGGATTCGCACGCGATAGCCGCGCGCCTGCAGGAGAGCCGCGAGGCTCGCTGCCATGAGACCTTTGCCGA
>JBDTXU010000469.1:0-2085 GCA_040006055.1 Sphingomonas bacterium
GTGCCCATCGCGATCCGGCGGCGCCAGAGCGGCGATGTCGGGCCGTGGCGGCGAAGCAATATCCGCCAGCGCCTGTTCAGGGAGATTTTCATCGCGGCCCGCCTAGCTCCCCAGGCGTCGTGAAGCCACCCGGGGAATGGGCCCGGCCGAAAATACCGGGCCGGCTGTCGGCCCCTGAAGATGTCTCGATCGTTGAGCGAGCTTCTGGTGCAGGGCGTGGCATTGCGCGCGGCGTCCCATGGCCGGTAAGAGGATGGGAGCCTTCGCCTGCGGATTGGCCATGGGAGCGTCCGATGTCGACAGATCTTGCCGAGGGCGGCGCGGATGCCCGGCATTGGCAGCGCACCACGCTCTATCGCTGGTGGCGCCGCGCACTGGTCGGATCGGTCGCACACGAAGAGGTGATGGCCAGAATCACCGAGGATAGCGGCTGGTCGCCCCGCTATGCCTTCATGACGATGATGTCGGCCGGGATCGCCGTACTGGGCCTGTTGCTCTCGTCGCCGGCGGTCGTGATCGGCGCAATGCTGATCTCGCCGCTGATGGGCCCCATTCTCGGGCTGGGTTTCGCCCTTGCCCTGTTCGACTTCGCCGAGGCGAGGCGCTCGCTGGTCGCGGTCATCATCGGCTCGATCGCGGCTATTGCCTTTACCGCGCTGATCGTTCTGGCGTCGCCGCTCAAGGCGCAGACCGCCGAGATCCTGTCGCGCACCCGGCCCAATCTTTTCGATCTTCTTGTCGCTTTGTTCGCAGCGCTCGCCGGCACCTTCGCCATCATCCGCGGCCGGGGCGAGACCATTGTTGGGGTCGCGATCGCGACCGCGCTGATGCCGCCGCTCGCTGTCGTCGGCTATGGTCTCGCGACCTGGAACATGCCGGTGCTGGGCGGCTCGTTCGCGCTGTTCATCACGAACCTGATGACAATCGCCCTCGCCGCAACGGTGATGGCGCGCCTCTATGGCTTTGGCCATTTCCTCTCCAGCCAGCAGAGCTGGACGCAGACGATCATCCTCACCCTCGTCTTTATCGGCATGTCGATCCCGCTCGGCTTCTCGCTCAGCCGCATCGCGGGTGAGACTTTGGCGGCGGCCCAGGTCCGTTCGCTCCTGTCCGACCGGTTCGGCGACAAATCGCGGGTGACTCAGCTCGATATCGCGTTCGACCGCGATCCGATCTCGATCCGCACCGTCGTCATCGCGCCGCGAACCGCCGGGGCCGACACCGCCGCGCTCGAAAAGGCGCTCGCTGCGCGGCTGGGCAGGCCGGTGAAGCTCCAGATCGATCAGGTTCTGCTTGCCCGGGGTGCGGGCAAGATCGATGCCCAGCGCGCCGAACTGCAGCAGGCATCGGCCGCAACCGTCGCCGAGGACGCCGAGATCGGGTCGATCGCCCGGCTGGTCGCGCTCGGCGCCGGCGTCACCGTCGATGGCGTGACGATCGACCGCGAGCATCGCCGCGCAACGGCCGCCGCCACACCGCTGCCGGGGGCGAGCCCGGACACCTATCGCGCGCTCGAGCACCGCATCGCCGACGACGCCGAGGGATGGCAGATCGTCATCGTGCCGCCGCTCGGCGCCTTCCCGACGATCCGGTTCGCCGACAATGTGGAAACGCTCGATACCGATGCGCGCGATGCGGTGCTGCTGTCGGTCTGGGAGGCCAGGCGCTGGAACATCCCCGCCCTGGCCGTGCCGGGGTTGCCGGAGGGCCCTCCGCCCGAAAAGCCGTCCCTCGCCGAACGCCGGGCACTGGCGATCGCCAGTCTTCTCGGCAAGCAGGGCATCCAGACAGTTGCGACGGCACCGGCGGGACAGGCTTTCGCGCTGGCCCCGCCTCAGGCAAGGGCCAAGCCATGATACATGGACTCGTCATCACGCCGTTCGACGTCGCCGCGATCCTCATCGTGCTTGCGGCAGCGCTCGGCTATATCAACCACCGCTTCCTGAAATTGCCCCAGTCCGTGGGCTTGACCGTGATGGGCGCCGCGGCCTCGCTGATCGTCGTCGGCGTCGACCTGCTGCTGCCGGCGAGCGGCGTGGGCGGAGAAATCGTCCGCTTCATCGCCGCGATCGATTTCCACGAAAC
>JBDTXU010000470.1:0-4698 GCA_040006055.1 Sphingomonas bacterium
CCGAGGTCCAGGCGCAGATGGACCAATATATCCCGGCCGACGACCGCCAAAAGGGCCTGCTGCTCGCGCGGCAATATGAAGCCGAGGCGCAACGCCCGCAGCTTCCGCCCGAGATTGCGGGCCAGGGTAGCCAGAGTTGGATGCGCGGCACGGACCTGCCGCCCTCCTCCTATGACCAGAATGGCGGCGCGCAGCCCGGCGTCGACGCGCCCCGGCCGGAGAAGCCGAAACCCGTCATAGCCGCCCGCCCCGTCCGCACTGAGCCGGCCCCGCCGGTCGTGCAGGCGCCGACCCGGGTGCCGCAGGCGCCGACCCGCGTATCGCAGCCTGCCACCGGGCGCTGGCGAGTCCAGTTCGGCGCCTTCCGCGATGAGGGCAATGCGCGCGCTCTATGGGCGAAGCTCCACAGCCAGGTCAGCGCGCTGGGCGGGCTCGAACCCTATTTCCTGCGCACCGGCGCCTTGACCAAGCTCCAGGCTGGCCCGCTGGCGTCAACTGCTGAGGCGGGGCGCATATGTGCGTCGGTGAAGCCGACCGGTACGCCCTGCGTGCCGGTGGCGCCTTAACCTCTCGGAGACAGGGATTTACGCTTCCACCCAATCCTTGCGCGCGATTCCCTGCGCGTAAAGCAATGACGTCAGATCGCCATTGTCGATCCGCGCCCCTGCCGCTGCCGCCACGATCGGCCTCGCATGATACGCCACACCGAGCCCGGCCTGCCGAATCATGGCCAGATCATTGGCGCCGTCGCCCACCGCCAGCGTCACCGCGAGCGGCACATCGAACTCGGCCGCCGCATTGAGCAGCGTCTGTAGCTTGGTATCCGACCCTACGATCGGCTTCGCGACCGTTCCCGCCAGCACGCCATCCGCGATATCAAGCCGGTTCGCAATCGCCCGGTCGAACCCGATCATCGCCGCCACCGGCTCGGCGAATCGAGTAAAGCCGCCCGAGACGAGAATCGTCTGCGCACCGCGCGCCTTCATCGTCCGCACCAGCGCGACCGCGCCCGCCATGATCACCACCCGATCGGCAAGGCAACGTTCAATCACAGCCTCGTCGAGCCCTTTGAGCAACGCAACACGCGCGTCCAGCGCAGCCTCGAAATCGAGCTCGCCGCGCATCGCAGCTTCAGTGACAGCGGCGATCTGCGGCTTGATCCCAGCATAATCAGCCAGTTCGTCGATGCACTCGACGGTGATCATCGTCGAATCCATGTCAGCCACGAGCAACCGCTTCGCGCGGCTCTCCGCCGGCTGCACGACAATATCGATGCCACCAAAGACGCCATCCAGCGCCGCGCGTGCTGCCTTGGGGTTCAGACCGAAATCAATATCGGCCGCAAATCCCTCGTCGATCCAGACATGAGCGGCCGGCAGGCACCCCGCCTGGTCGAGCCGATCCCGCGCGGCCGAAATATCGCCCCCGCTCAGGTTTCCGGCTGCTATCAGCGTTGCGATGAACATGGACTCTCCCCGGCAGAAGGTCGCGCTCATTACAGGGCCGACCGCGAGCGGCAAGTCCGCACTCGCGATAGCGATCGCCGAGAAACACCGCGGCGTGGTGATCAATGCCGATTCAGCGCAGGTCTATGCCGATCTGCGCATATTGTCCGCAAGGCCAAGTCCGGCAGACGAGACCCGCGTACCGCACCGGCTGTTCGGCCATGTCGACGGCGCCGACATTTATTCGGCAGCACGCTGGGCGACAGAGGCAAAGGCCGAGATCGCGCGGGCTCATGAAGCGGGCCTGCTGCCGGTACTGGTCGGCGGCACCGGCCTTTATCTGCGCACCCTGTTAGACGGCATCGCCCCGGTTCCGCCAATCGATCCGGCCATCCGCGAGGCGGTGCGCGCAAAGCCCGTCTCCGAGGCGCATGCCGAATTGAGCACGCTCGACCCACCCGCCGCAGCCCGGCTGGCGCCCGCCGACACCACCCGCGTCGCCCGCGCGCTGGAAGTGATACGCTCGACCGGCCGTCCACTCGCGGAATGGCAAAAGGCCAAGATCGGCGGGATCGGCGCGGATATCGGCTTGATGGCTATGGTCCTGCTGCCAGATCGCGAGTGGCTGCTCGCGCGCTGCGATGCACGGCTGGAGGCAATGTTCGCCAGCGGCGCCATCGAAGAGGCGCAGGCGGTCCTCTCTCGCACCGATATTCTTCCTGCTGCACCGGTCCGCATGGCAATCGGCGTGCCCGAGCTTGGCGCGGTGATAGCCGGCACCTCCACCCTCGAACAGGCCCTGGCCGCGGCGCAACTCGCCACCCGCCAATATGCCAAACGACAATTTACGTGGTTTCGGAACCAACCTCCCGCTATGTGGCACCGCAGCAGCGCGACAGAAACATGCGCGTTGCTACAGGAATTTGTAACTAGATTCCGTTACGGGGCTTGACGGACAAATTATCGATCACTAACGGCGCATTTCCTGTTGCATTGTTGCGCCGCAGAAAAAGAAGGACGGACGATGACGGAGAAAAGCGGAGCCGATATCCTGGTCGAGGCGCTGTGCGATCTCGGCGTGGAGATCGTGTTCGGCTATCCGGGCGGCGCGGTACTCCCCATTTATGATGCGCTGTTCCGCTCCGGGCGGATCAAGCACATCCTGGTGCGCCACGAACAGGCAGCAACTCATGCCGCCGAGGGCTATGCCCGTTCGACCGGCAAGCCCGGCGTCGTGCTCGTCACCTCGGGTCCAGGCGCGACGAATGCCGTCACCGGCATCACTGACGCGCTGATGGATTCGATCCCGATGGTCGTCATCACCGGTCAGGTCCCGACCGCGCTGATCGGCACTGACGCGTTCCAGGAAGCCGACACCGTCGGCATCACGCGCCACTGCTCGAAGCATAATTATCTGGTGAAGGATCCAGCCCGGCTCGGCGATATCCTCCATGAGGCATTCCATATCGCCACGTCGGGCCGCCCGGGCCCGGTCGTGGTCGACATCCCCAAGGACGTCCAGGTCGCGAGCGCCCGCTACACCAAGCCAGGTCCGATCCGCCACAAGACCTATCGCCCGCAGGTGAAGGCCGACCAGTCGCTGATCGAGCAGGCAGTCGATATGCTCGCGGCCGCCGAGCGCCCGATCCTCTATACCGGCGGCGGCATCATCAATGCCGGCCCGGCGGCGAGCCAGTTGCTGCGTGAACTCGCCCGCATCTCCGGCGCGCCCGTCACCTCGACGCTGATGGGTCTCGGCGCCTTCCCCGCCTCGTCGCCGCAATGGCTCGGCATGCTCGGCATGCATGGCACCTATGAAGCCAATTACGCGATGAACCAGGCCGACCTGATCATCGCGCTCGGCTCGCGTTTCGACGATCGTGTCACTGGCCGGCTCGATGCATTCAGCCCGAACAGCCGCAAGGTTCATATCGATATCGACCGCTCGTCGATCAACAAGAATGTGCGGGTCGATCTGCCGATCATCGCCGATGTCGGCAATGCGCTCGAGGATATGGTCCGCGTCTATAAATCGCGGCGCCATCCCAAGCCCGATCTCGCCGAATGGTGGCGCCGGATCGATGGCTGGCGCGCTGTCAAGAGCCTCGACTTCCCCGACAATGCGACCGAGATCATGCCACAACGCGCGATCCGCGCTCTGTGGGAGGCGACGCACAAGAAGTCGCCGATCATCACGACCGAGGTCGGCCAGCACCAGATGTGGGCCGCGCAGCATTTCGATTTCGAGGCGCCCAATAAGTGGCTCACTTCTGGTGGGCTCGGCACGATGGGCTATGGCCTGCCCGCCGCGATCGGCGCGCAGCTCGGCAACCCGAAGTCGCTGGTGATCGACATCGCCGGCGAAGCCTCGATCCAGATGAACATCCAGGAGCTCGGCACCGCCACGCAATACCGGCTGCCGGTCAAGATCTTCATCCTCAACAATCAATATATGGGCATGGTCCGCCAGTGGCAGGAGCTGACCTATTCAAGCCGCTATGCCGAGAGCTACAGCGATTCACTGCCCGATTTCGTGAAGCTCGCCGAAGCCTATGGCTGGAAGGGCATTCGCATCGAGGGGCCGGACCAGCTCGAGGACGGCATCGCCGCGATGCTCGCGCATGACGGGCCGGTGCTGGTGGATTGCATGGTGGCGAAGCTCGCCAACTGCTTCCCGATGATCCCCTCGGGTGCCGCCCATACCGACATGATCCTCCAGGCGACCGAAGTCTCGGGCGAGATGGACGACGAAGCCAAGGCGCTGGTGTGATGCATATCAAGGAAGAAACCGTCCAGCGGCACACGCTTGCCGTGATGGTCGACAACGAGCCGGGCATCCTCGCCCGGATAGCCGGCCTGTTCACCGCACGCGGTTACAATATCGAGAGCCTGACGGTGTCGGACGTCACGGCCGACAAGGCGGTCAGCCGGATCACGATCGTCACCTCCGCCTCAGCTCATGTCATGGAGCAGATGTTGGCGCAGCTCGACCGCCTGATCCCGGTGCATTCGGTGACTGATCTCACCGCACTCGGCCCGCATGTCGAGCGCGAGCTGGCGCTGCTGAAGGTCGCCGGCACCGGCGATCATCGCATCGAGGCGCTCCGCCTGGCCGATGTCTACCGCGCTCGCGTGGTCGATGCGACCACCACCAGCTTCGTCTTCGAGGTGACCGGCGGCCGCGAGAAGATCGATACTTTCATCTCGCTGATGCGCGAGGTCGGCCTGATCGAGGTCGCCCGCACCGGCATCG
>JBDTXU010000471.1:0-1793 GCA_040006055.1 Sphingomonas bacterium
GCGCGACCTTCGAGGCGCGGTTCGCCGAGGTGCAGGCGCGCTTCGAAGGCGGCCCGGTGCCGCGGCCAGCGCATTGGGGCGGATACCGGCTGACGCCGACCCGAATCGAGTTCTGGCAGGACCGCGAACACCGGCTTCACGAGCGCCGCCTGTTCCTGCGCGCCGGCGCCGGCGGGCCAGAGGGGGGCTGGGGCGAAGGGATGCTCTACCCGTGACCGAGGATCAGCGCCGCGCCATTCCCTATGTCGTCCGCGCCGCGCTCGCGAGCGTCGGCATGGCGTGCTTCCTGTTGTTGTTGAAGGGGTTCGCCGCCTGGCAGACCGCCTCAGTGGCGATGCTTGGCTCGCTGGCGGATACCGGGCTCGATCTGCTCGCCTCGCTCGTCACGCTTTACGGGGTGCGGCTCGCCGCGACGCCGGCCGACCATGATCACCGCTTCGGCCATGGCAAGGCGGAGGCGCTTGCCGCGCTCTTTCAGGTCATGCTGATCACTGCCTCTGCCGCCGGCATCGCCTGGCGTGCCATCATGGCTTTGGGCAGTTCGGAGCCGACCCATGGCGCCGAGCTCGGCATCGGCGTATCAATCGTGGCGATCCTCGCGACACTAGTACTGCTTGCCTATCAGCGCCGCATCATCCGCCGCACCGGCTCCGTCGCGATCATGGCGGACAATGTCCATTACCAGTCCGACGTGTTGCTCAACGGCTCAGTGATCATTGCCCTTGTCCTTGACCAGCTGCTCGGGCTGCGCGGCGCCGATCCGATGTTCGGCATCGTCATCGCGGCATGGCTCGCCTTTGGCGCATTCCGCGCGTCGAGCAACGCGATCGATCAGTTGATGGACAAGGAATGGCCCGAAGCGGAGCGCGCGCGCTTCATCGAACTCGCGGCCCAGCATCCCGAGCTGCGCGGCATCCATGATTTCCGCACCCGCCGTTCGGGCAGCCATGATTTCGCGCAATTCCATATCTATGTCGCGCCCGAGATGACGATTGCCGAGGCGCATGTCGTGATGGACGCGGTCGAGGCCAAGATCCGCCAGCAATTCCCCAAGGTCGAAATCCTGATCCATCTGGACCCCGAAGGGCAGATCGATACCGACAATCCGCTGATCGAGGCGGACGTCACCCCGCATTGGTTCGGAAAGCGGATATGAGGCTTCCCTTCACCCAGATCGACGCGTTCGCCACCCAGCCGTTCGAGGGCAATCCAGCGGCGGTCATTCCGCTCACGGCCTGGCTCGACGACGCGACTCTCCAGGCGATCGGCGCCGAGAATAATCTGTCCGAAACCGCCTTCATCGTCCCCGACGGGAGCGGCGCCAATGACAGCGAGCGGGCTGACTTCGAACTGCGCTGGTTCACGCCAACCAGCGAGGTGGTGATGTGCGGCCATGCGACGCTGGCCAGTGGGCATTTCGTCCTGTCGAGCGATCCCGACCGCGAGATGGTTCGCTTCCGCACGCGCAAGGTCGGCATGCTCGAAGTGGTGCGCGCGGACGAAGGCTATGAGCTGGCGCTGCCCGCCTGGAGCCCCAGCCCGAAGCCGCTGCCGGAGATCGTCGCGGCGCTCGGGGTTGCAAGCGTGGTCGAGACGCTCTGGCATCCGGCGCGGTACGGCGTGATCGTGCTCGAAACCGCCGATCAGGTCCGTACCCTCAAGCCCGATTTCCGCGCGCTCGCTGCTCGTGGCGATCTGCTGACGATCGTCACCGCGCCGGGCGACGAGACCGACATCATCAGCCGCGCCTTCGCCCCCGGCGCCGGGATCGACGAGGATCCGGTGACCGGCTC
>JBDTXU010000472.1:0-7517 GCA_040006055.1 Sphingomonas bacterium
TCATTCGCCAGACTTCATGACCAGCCGAATCGTACAGGATGCTGGTCGGCAGGCTCGCGTTATAAGCGACACTCAGATTCGCCTTGGGATCGAGATAGGGCTGGAGGCGGGTGTAGCCACCCTTGGCAAAGAAGGGCGCCACCTTGGCCGCACCATCCAGGTCCTGGCTGACGGCAACGATCATCATGTCCTTCGCCGCGGCGTCGAGCGTCGGCATCTCGCCGACACAGGGCCCGCACCACGTCGCCCAGAGGTTGAGCAGCACCGGCTTGCCCTTGAAAGCTGCGATCGACGTCGCTTTGCCGGCCGGGTCCTGGAACGGCACCGCCGGTGCCGCCTCGCCCTTGTGGCTGCGATCAAGCGTGCCGATCGTGTCCACGATCACCTTCTCGCCGGGTTTGGCTGCGCCTTCCGCTGGCGTGCCGCTATTCTCGATGGCCGGCATGTTGGCGTTCGCTTGCTCCGAGGTGGAGACTTGCCTATCGCAGCCCGCCAACAGGCCAAGCATCAGGAGCGGCACGATCGTCGAACGGAAGGACATGGACGCATCCAATGCGATGTGGGGCGGCCGCTTCGCCGAAGGGCCGGCGGCGGTGATGCGCGAGATAAATGCCTCGATCCCGTTCGACAAGCGCTTGTGGCGCCAGGACGTGGCTGGCTCGAAGGCGCATGCCGCGATGCTGGGCGTGCAAGGCATCGTCTCGCCCGAGGACGCGGCTGCGATCATCGCCGGGCTTGAGACTGTCTCGGCGCACTATGAAGCAAATGGCGTCGCTGATGATCTCGCGCTCGAAGACATCCATATGCAGACTGAGGCGCGGCTCGCCGACGCGATCGGCCCGGTCGCGGGACGGCTTCACACCGCCCGCTCGCGCAACGACCAAGTCGCGACCGATTTCCGGCTCTGGGTGCGCGACGCGATCGATGCGGGCGATCTGGCGCTTGCCGGCTTTCAGCAGGCCTTGCTCGCCCGTGCCGCCGAGCACGCCGACAGCGTGATGCCCGGTTTCACCCATCTCCAGAGCGCGCAGCCGGTGACGCTCGGCCATCACTTGATGGCCTATTACGAGATGATCGCGCGCGACCGCAGCCGCTTCGCCGATGCGCGCGCGCGGCTCAACCTGTGCCCGCTCGGCTCGGCCGCATTGGCGGGGACCGGCTTTCCGATCGATCGCGCCATGACCGCCGCCGCGCTCGGTTTCGACGGCCCCACCCGCAATTCGCTCGATGCCGTATCAGACCGCGATTTCGCGATCGAATATCTGACTGCGGCCGCGCAGTGCGCGCTGCATCTCTCGCGGCTGGCGGAAGAGTTCATCCTCTGGGCATCGCAGCCTTTCAGCTTCGTGTCGCTCAGCGATCAATGGTCGACCGGTTCGTCGATCATGCCGCAGAAGCGTAACCCCGATGCGGCCGAGCTGGTGCGTGGCCATTCGGGCCGGATCATCGGCTGCTTGACCGCCTTGATGATCACGATGAAGGGCCTTCCGCTCGCCTATTCGAAGGACATGCAGGACGACAAACCGCCGGTGTTCGAGGCGCATGACCTGCTCGGCCTCGCGGTGGCTGCGATGACCGGCATGGTCGAAAGCGCGACCTTCCGGACCGATCGCATGCGCGCCGCGGCTGAAGCCGGCTTCGCCACCGCGACTGATCTCGCCGATTGGCTGGTCCGGGTCGCGAACGTGCCGTTCCGCGAGGCGCACCACATCACCGGCCGCGCGGTGAAGCGCGCCGAGGAGCTCGGCGTGGCGCTGGACAAGGTGCCGCTCGCCGATCTCGTATCGATCGACGCGCGGATTGACGAACGCGTCTATGACGTGCTCGGTGTCGATGCTTCGGTCGCCAGCCGGATCAGCTTTGGCGGCACTGCACCGGCACAGGTGCGGGCGGCGATCGCGGCTGCCAAAGAAGGACGAAAGCCATGAGGACAGCCATATTGCTGGGCACCGCGCTGGTGCTGTCGGGCTGTGGCGCCTCGAAAGGCCTGGCCCCGCCCAAAGGCGAGGCGCTCCCGCCGGCGCCCTATGGTGCAACCGCCAGACCGACCGCCACCGAGTTGCTGAAACCGAGCAACCAGGCACGGCCCGAGCGCAGCGACGAACTTCTGAAAAGCTCGGAAGATCGGCGCAGCGACGAATTCGACCTCCCACCACCGAATTGAACCCATGGACCATTTCAGTCTCATTGACGGCGCGATGCACGCCGAGGGCGTTCCGCTGGAACGTATTGCCGATGCGGTCGGTACGCCGGTCTATGTATATTCGCGGGCGACGCTGACTCGTCACGCACGCGTCTTCCGCGAAGGCCTTGCCGGGGTCGAGCGAGCGCATTTCGCTTATGCGATCAAGGCCAACCCCAATCTCGCGGTGCTGCGTGTCCTCGCGGATGCGGGCTATGGCGCTGACGTGGTCTCGGGCGGCGAGCTTGCCCGTGCCCTGGCGGCGGGGATGCGGGCCGAGGACATCGTCTTTTCGGGCGTGGGCAAGACCCGCGCCGAACTCAAAAAGGCGCTTGATGTCGGGCTCGGCCAGTTCAATCTCGAGCTCGAGGAGGAAGGCACTGCGCTCGCCGGCCTGGCCGCCGCGGGCGGCATCCGGGCCAACGCGACCTTGCGGGTCAATCCCGATGTGGATGCCGGCACGCACGCCAAGATCTCGACCGGCAAGCGCGAGAACAAATTCGGCGTCCCGATCGATCAGGCGCTGGCGATCTACGGCCGGCTCGCTGCGCTGCCGGGCCTCGCGATGCGCGGCATCGCGATCCATATCGGCAGCCAGCTGCTCGATCTCGCTCCGCTCGAAGCTGCCTATCGGCGGATCGGCGAACTGGTCGCCGAGCTGCGCGCGGCCGGTCATGTCATCGAGCGTGTCGATCTCGGTGGCGGGCTCGGCGTTCCCTACAAGGCTGGCGACAATCCACCGAGCCCTGCAGACTATGGCGCAATGGTCGCGCGCGTCACCAAGGGGTGGGACGTCACCTTGATGTTCGAGCCGGGCCGGGTGATCGCGGGCAATGCCGGCGTGCTGCTGACCCGGGTGATCTGGGTCAAGCCCGGCGTCGTCCATCCCTATGTGATTGTCGACGCGGCGATGAACGACCTCGCCCGGCCGGCCCTGTACGACGCCTGGCATGATTTCGCCGCCATTCGCCCGACCGGCGAACGGATGATCGCCAATATCGCAGGCCCGGTCTGCGAGAGCGGCGACACCTTCGCGATGGCGCGTGATATCGACGCGGTCGTGTCGGGCGACCTCGCGGTGTTTCGCACAGCAGGCGCTTACGGTGCGACCATGGCAAGCACCTATAACAGCCGCGCGCTGGTGCCCGAGGTGATGGTGGACGGGGACAAATATGCGGTCGTCGCCGATCGCATCGAACCCGAGACGATCATCCTCGCCGAACGCCTGCCGGAGTGGCTGACCGCGTGACTCTTCACAGCCTGCCGCTGTTCGTGCGGTTGGCGGGCCGGCCGGTGATCCTGCTGGGCGATGGCGATGCGGCCGATGCGAAGCGGCGTCTGCTGGAGCGCGCCGGCGCGGTGATCGTCGGCGAGGACGTGGATGCGGCGCTGGCGATCGTGGCGATCCCCGACGAGCAGGCGGCGGCTGATGCGGTGGCGCGCCTCAAGGCACGCGGGGTCCTGGTGAACGCGGTCGACCGACCCGATTGGTGCGATTTCACCTTGCCCGCCATCATAGACCGCGATCCCGTGCTGATTGCGATCGGCACAGGTGGCGCCTCAGCTGGACTCGCCGCGGCGTTGCGCCAGCGCCTGGAAACATTGCTGCCGGCAAGCCTCGGGGGGTTGGCGGCGGCCCTGGATCAGGCACGCGCGGCGATCCGGGCGCGGCTGCCCGCGATCGACGATCGACGCCGCGCGCTCGGCGCTGCGCTTGCGCCCGGTGGCGCGCTCGATCCGATCCGGGCCGGCGCCGACGCTGTGCCGGTATGGCTGGCAGGCGTTGGCGAGGCGGAAAGCGTCACCGTCACGATTCGCCTGAGATCGCCCGATCCCGACGACCTCACTCTTCGCGAGGCACGGTTGCTCGGGCTGGCCGATCGAATCTATGCAGGCGCCAATGTGCCGCCGGCGATCCTCGATCGTGCCCGCGCCGACGCAGTCAGGATCCTGGGCGCCAGTTTGCCCGTTGAGCCGGGGCCGGGCCTCACACTCTGTATGGAGATGGCATGAGCGGTTTTGCGTATCGAGTGTCGAACGGCAAGGCGGAGCGGATCGAGATCAAGCAGGCCCTGGCGATCGAGGCCGACCTGATCTGGGTCCATTTGACCACTAACAACGAGCATGCCCAGACCTGGCTGGCCGAGGAGGCCGACGCGCCCGACTATATCGTCGATTCGCTCACCGCGACCGAGACGCGGCCCCGCTGCGACGCGCTTGGCGACGGCGCGTTCCTCAATCTGCGCGGCAAGTCGAGCGAGGAGACGACGTCGTCCGATCCGCTCGCGTCGGTGCGGATCTGGGCGACCAGGGGGCGGGTGATTTCAGTCACGCGACGCGCGATGATCGCGGTCGATGATGTCGTCGAGGCGATCGAGGGAGGTGAGATCCGCGACCCCGGCGACCTGATCGCCGAGTTTGCGACCGCGATCACCACCAACCTCGATCCGGACGTGGCGGACCTGGGCGACACGCTCGACGATTGCGAGGCCGATCTCGATGCCGACAAGGTGTTCGAGCTGCGCCGCCACGTCACCCGTGTCCGGGTCGCCGCGATCGGGTATCGCCGCTTCCTCAACCCGCAGCGCGCCGCGCTCGAGAAGCTGGCGGCGCTGCCCGCCGACTGGCTGCAGGATGACGACAGGCTCCACCTCGGTTCGGCTGCCGACCGCGCCGCGCGGATGGCGGAGGAACTTGAAAGCATTCGTGAGCGGGCCGCGCTTATGCACGAGGCGCTGACCGATCTCCGCGCCGAGCAACTCGATACGCGCTCGCTCGTCATTGCGATCGCCGCGATGGTATTCCTGCCGCTGACCTTTCTCACCGGTCTGTACGGCATGAACGTGAAAGGCCTGCCTTATGCCGAGGAGCCGTGGGCGTTCGATGCGATCAGCGCGGCCTGCATGGCGATCGCGGCCGGCATCGTGATCTATTTCATGCAGAAGCACTGGCTTCGGCGCTGAGACGGTCGATCTGATCGTTGAGCGCCTGGATCGAAAGGAGCAGCCGCTGATGATCGGCACGGGTCGCGGCAAGCGCGGTCCTTGCCTCGCCCAGCTCCATGGCTCGCGCCGCGATCCGTGCGTCCAGCGCCGCGTTGGAGCGCTTGAGCGCGGCGATCCGACGCGCTCGGCCGAGCACGCGGTCGATGCGGGCGGCGAGCTCTTCAAAGGCATAGGGCTTGGCGACATGATCGTCGGCGCCCCCAGCCAGCGCTTCGACCGCGGCTCCGGGGTCGTTGCGCCCGGTCACAATGATGACGGGCAGGTCGGCACTGTCGCGGCTGGCGCGGATTTCCCTGAGGACGTGGATGCCAGACATGTTCGGCATCGCCATGTCGAGCAGGACGAGATCGAAGCCCCGAGCGGCGATCAGGTCGAGCGCACTAGGCCCATTGTCGCTGAGGACGGTCAGATAGCCGAGCTGCGTCAGCCGTCGGCCGAGCACGTTAAGGTTGGTCCTGCTTTGATCGACCACGAGGATCGAGCGTACCGGGCTGCGGCGCAGACCAGCTGACTCCAGATTCCCGAAAAGCTCTTTCACACTCAAATCCACGGTCTCGGTCCCGATTGTTAGGCTGGTCAGCCTATCCATGCGGCCGTCACGATTTGGTTAAGCTTTGGCAACCATTGCCTGGGCGAGCTGCTCGAGCCATTGTTCCGGCCTGTCCTCGATAATTGCCGATGCGGATTCGAGGATGAAGCTTCCCCTGCCCACGCCCGCATCGCCGATTGCGAACACGGTTGTGGGGAGCTTGCCCTCAAGGGGCGCGACATCGTCGGGATGGAGGCGCAGCAGCGCTGATTCGTTGCTGTCGGCGAGCCTCTCGGCGGCCAGTTCGATCCGCCGTGCGAGAATGTCGGGGGGGACCAGCCCGGAGGCCAGAAGCCGTACCGCGTGACGCAATTGCCGCGCAATCTGTTCGCGGTCCGCCCCGCCGCCGCTGCGCAGTGCCACGGCGAGTTCGTTGAGCATCGCGCGGTCGTGCGCGCGCGCTTCGCCCATTTCGGCGATCGTCGCCGCCATGCCCTCGATACAGGCAGCGGCCTGAGCGGTGGCGATCGGCTTGGTGAAGGCGGAGTCGTTTGCGAGCGGCCTGATCTCCGATGGGGTGAAGTTCTCCGCGGGCGCGTCGAACGCGCGGTGAAGCGCCTGCCCCACGGCGCGGTGGAGATCGGCCAAACTTTCGTTGAAGTCAGACATGATCTTCCTGACTCGAGCTGGTCCGGCTCGCATCACGTCCGCCCACGCGGTGCGCGATCGGAGTGATCACCATCGGCGCGTCATCGGATGAAATCAGCGCGTATTTCGGGCGCAACACTGCTGAGGATGGGTCGGCCGTGATCATGAAATTTCCCCCCGATGCGTAAATGCCTCAAGGATAGTAAACGAGCCGTTAAATACATTGCCGCTCTGACACATCGCCGCGGGCGCAATAAAGACTGTCCCACAAGCCCGCAGCGATTTCTGCTGGGATTCTTACTAGGGAGCGAACGCGCGGTCTAACGCAGCCGCGCCGCGCGGATGAAAGCGGATTACGCGGCCCTCGCCGCGAGACGCCCAGCCCGAGCTCACGATATGGTCGAGGATCGCTGCTCCAAGCGCGCCGCCGAGATGGCTCTTGCGCTCGCTCCAGTCGAGGCACAGGCGGCAAAGGGGTCGCCTCGCACTGCCAAGCGCGCCGATATCTATGCCAATGCCGGCAAGAAAGGCGCTTCCTTCAGCGGTTACCTCAGGCATTTCGCCAGTTGTGATAACGCCACGATTCCGTAGCTGTTGCGTCAGCGCGACGCCGCGTTCGCCAGCGAGATGGTCGTAGCAGATCCGGGCGACGCGCAGCGCCGCATCGCGTGGCCCGGTGCGGACTCGCGTCGCTCCGGTGCGCTCGGCCAATCCCATGAGATTCTCGATCACCTCAGCGACGTCGGGCCCCGAGACCTGAAAATAGCGATGCCGCCCCTGTTTGCGTGCGGTCAGCAATCCGGCCTGATCGAGCCTGGCGAGATGGCCGCTGGCGGTCGGCAATCCGACGCCGGCTGCTTCGGCCAGTTCGCTGACCGTAAGCGCGCGCCCGTCCATGAGCGCGGTCAACATGTTCGCGCGGGCCGGATCGCCGATCAGCGCGGCGATCCGGGCGATGCTCGGGCCCTCTTTCATAGTTCGGTCATAACCGAACCATCGCCGTCGCTCAAGCGCGTATGGCTCGGCCTGCCAAAAGGAGTGCGCAATGATCACCTGCTTCATTCGTTATGAGATCGATCCCTTCAAGCTCGATGCGTTCGACCAATATGCGCGTAACTGGGGCGAAGCGATCCCGCGCTGCGGTGCCGATCTG
>JBDTXU010000473.1:0-3974 GCA_040006055.1 Sphingomonas bacterium
TTGACCAGGTGTTGACCAAAAACACGAAGGTTGGGGTTGGAAAATGGCTAAGGGAACGCAGGTCCGACTTACGAAAAGGACCGTCGACGCGTCCGCGCCGACCCAGAAGCGATATATCGTCTGGGACAGCGAGTTGAACGGGTTCGGTCTCCGCGTCGAGGCGAGCGGGGCGAAAAATTTTGTGGTTCGCTATCGTGCGGATGGTGGCGGCCGAACGGCACCGCAGCGCTTCGTGACAGTTGGTCGCTTCGGAAATCTCACGGTGGAGCAGGCCCGCAAGCAGGCCAAGATCCTCCTTGGCAGTGTTGCCATCGGCGAAGACCCGGCCGATGAGCGTCGCGTGAAGCGACTGGAAATGAAAATGACCGGTCTCATCGATCTCTATGAAGAGGAAGGATGTTACATCCAGCGCGGCAGGCGGCAAGGCGAGCCGATGAAGGCGCGCACGAAGACCTTCACCGTTGCCCGCCTGCGCCATCATGTCGTTCCACTGCTCGGCCACAAGCGCGTTACGGAAGTTGGCATCGCCGAGATCGAACGATTCTTTCGCGATGTCGCATCTGGTAAAAGTGCGTCGGACAAGAAGATGGGCCCGCGTCGGCGCATCGTCGTTCGAGGCGGGGACGGCGCCGCGCGCAAGGTCTTCCGGGATCTGTCGGCAGTGTTCAGCTTCGCCAGCAGGCGCGGCATTGTCGAGAACAATCCCTGCGAGAAGGCCGTGGTCAAGAAGACGGACAATCAACGTACCCGCTTCCTCACGCTCGCCGAGGTGCGTCTCCTCGGGGCCGCCTGTGACGCGCTCGAGGGGGAAGGCGTGAATGCCAAGGCGCTGAACATCGCCCGACTTTGGGTGCTGACCGGGTGCCGGCGGCAGGAGATCGCGGAGCTGAAATGGACCGAGATCGATTTCGATCGCGGGCTCTTGATGCTCGATGACACTAAGACTGGCCGGTCGGTGCGGCCGCTCGCGGCCGCTGCCATTGCCCTGCTCAAGAGCATTGATCGCGACGATGAGTCGGCGTTCGTTTTTCCCGCCGATCGGGGAGAGGGGTGTTTCCAGGGTACCAAAACGATTTGGCCCAAGATCATCAAAAGGGCCGGGCTGCCCGGCGTGACGCCCCACACGCTGCGCCACACGATGGGTGCCACCGCGACGTCATCGGGCGAGGCGCTCGCGCTTACGGGCGCAATCCTTGGTCACGCGAACATTCGCTCGACGATGATTTACGCCCACGTCCAGCATGATCCGGCGCGCAAAGCGGCTAATCGCGTGGGTAAGAAGCTAGCGATGGCCTTGTCGGGCCAGGACCAGCAGCCGACACGGCGCCAAAAAGCCGCGTGACGCTCATGTTTATCGTTTCGGTCAGGTGGTTCAGCGGGAATTTCTCCAAGGCCCGAATGCAACAGCTGCAAGTATCGCCAGTTGGACGCGACGGTTTCGCTATCAGCCTGGAAACCGACGACGCCTGCTCGCTCGCGGCCGTCATGCGTGCAACTGGCCCGGCGACCGGGAGCCTGGCCTGGGGCTGGTACGTCGCCCTCATATTCGGCCCGCTCTATAATTTTGTCGTCTCGCAAAAGTAAAATGGCAGAGGCTTTGGTCGTCGAAGACCTTGGCGCGCACGCCGCCTGATTGTCGTCGGTCCTCGGCAATCACGCTCGTGGCTGGTGATCTTCGGGCAAATTATTCTGCAATTGCGAAGTTCCGGACCAGAACTACGCTGATTCAGTGAAAGTAGCGGAACCTCGGACTCACTGACGCGCTTTAATACCAGGCCGATTCAGCATTGCTCCACATAGGCGAACCTCGTCCTGTTCGGCATGCCCTTTTCGACCGATCTAGGAGAAAGAGCATGAATTTCACGAAACTGATCATCGGGCCGCTTGCCCTTGTGCTTACGACAGGCGCACCGGCTTTTGCCCAGAACGGGATGATGGGCTCTGGTGGCATGCACCCGGGCGGTATGAAGATGACGAAGATGCAGATGGCGAGCATGAGTCGGTGCAAGAAAATGTCGCATCACATGATGATGAAAAGCCGGACATGCATGAAGATGATGAAAATGCACTCCGACATGATGCGCGACGGCGGCATGATGACTGACGGTGCGATGGGCAAGAAGCACTGATACGAGCGGCGAATGTTCCTGGAGCCTCGACTCCAGGAACACCCGGTCGCGGCGGCTGGCCCATGCCCATTCCGCCTGTCGACACCGGTAGAAGGTCAGCGCGGACCGATCGCGGTGACCTCGCCACCGACGGCGCCAAGCTTGAGATCAAACGCCACCTTTTCACCGACCCTGGCCTTGGCGACGATCGGCGGGGCCGCTGTGAACGCCATCGTCATTGCCGGCCATCCCGCGTCCGGAATGGCCTCGTGCTTGAGCGTGATTTTGCCCGCAGCGGCATCGATCGCGGTCACTTCGCCGACGCCTTTGACGATCTTGCCGGCCTGGGCGACGCCGGGCGCGGGCATCGCCATGGCGGGCGCCGCGGCGTTGGCGGCGGTCGCGTCGGTCTTGTCGGCCGCCTTGGGCCCACAGCCGGCAAGCAGGGCAAGCGCGCCGGTCGCGGCGATCAGAGGGACAGTCATTTTCATTGAGGAGCTCCTTCCAGGCGAACAGGGGTTGCATGAGCTGCGGCCCGCCGCCGCAGCAAAAGATAGGCGGCGGGAACGACGAGCATCGAGAGCAGGGGTGCGGTCAGCATGCCGCCGATCATCGGGGCGGCGATCCGACTCATCACCTCGGCACCGACGCCGTGCCCGATCAGGATCGGGAACAGGCCGGCAAGGATGACCGCGACTGTCATCGCCTTGGGCCGTACGCGCAGCAGCGCACCCTCGCGGATCGCTTCCTCCGTCTGTGCTGCGGAAGGCGCCACGCCACGCGCGGCGAGCGCCTGTTTCAGGTAGATCAGCATCACCACGCCGAACTCGGCCGAGACGCCGGCCAGCGCGATGAACCCGACGCCCGTTGCGACCGACTGGTTGTAGCCGAGCAAATAGAGCGTCCAGATGCCACCGGTCAGGGCGAACGGCAGCGTTCCCATGATCAGCGCCGCCTCGTCGAGCCGGCGGAACGTCGCATAGAGCAGCAGGAAGATGATCAGCAGCGTCGCTGGGATGACCAGCTTCAGGCGTTCGGCGGCGCGCTCCAGATATTCGAACTGGCCGGTATAGGCGATGCTGACCCCGGGCGAGAGCTTCACATCCTTGGCGACCGCCTGCTGGATGTCGCCGACGACCGTGGACAGGGCCCGTCCGCGGGTGTCGATATAGACCCAGGTGGTCGGCCGTCCATTCTCGCTTCGGAGCATCGGCGGACCCTCGGTCACCCGGATGTCGGCGACGGTGCCGAGCGTGATCTGCTGAAGCGACGGGGTCAGCACCGGCAGGTTGCGCAAGCCATCGACGCTGTCGCGGAGCTCACGCGGATAGCGCACGCTGATCGGATAGCGGGCGAGCCCCTCGACCGTCTGGCCGACCGTCTCTCCGCCGATCGCCCCGGAGACGACGCTTTGCACATCGGCGATGTTGAGCCCGTAGCGGGCGGCCGCTGCGCGATCGATGGTCACATCGATATAGCGCCCGCCGGTCAGGCGCTCAGCAAAGGCCGAACTGACCCCCGGCACGGTCTTCGCCACGCGCTCGACATCGCGCGCGACGCGGTCGAGCTCAGCAAGGTCGGACCCCGACACCTTGACCCCGATCGGGCTCTTGATCCCGGTCGCGAGCATGTCGATCCGGTTGCGGATCGGCGGCACCCAGACATTGGCGAGCCCGGGCATTTTCACCGTCCGGTCGAGTTCCTCGACCAGCTTCGCCGGCGTCATGCCCGCACGCCATTGGTCACGCGGCTTGAAGCGGATCGTGGTCTCGAACATCTCCAGCGGCGCAGGATCGGTGGCGGTCTCGGCCCTCCCCGCCTTGCCGAACACGGTATCGACCTCGGGCACGGTCTTGATCAGCCGGT
>JBDTXU010000474.1:0-1573 GCA_040006055.1 Sphingomonas bacterium
GCGGGCGTCGCCGCCTCGAGCTCCTTGACGTGACCGATCGGCGAGCGATCGGCAAAGGGCTGGCCGGCGAAGAACACCGCGCTGGTCGCATCGGCGAGGCGAACCTGGGGCCCTGGCTGCTCGCGCTGCTCGGCGAGGACCGCTGGGCGTTCGCCGTCGAGCGCGGCCTGCGTGATCTTCGGCTTGTCGGCCATGCCGGCAAGGATCTTCATGGCCTCATCGAGACTGGCCTCGGTCGCGGCGGGCAAATCGAGTTTGTAGACCGTGTGGGTCGGGGTGGTCTGGGCGTTGCTGTCCGACCCGAAGGTCGCGCCGAGGCGCTGCCAGACGCGCTTGGTCTCGCCGTCCGGCACATATTCCGAGCCGCGGAACGAGAGGTGCTCGATGAGATGGGCATAGCCGCGCTCGGCATCAGTCTCCATCAGCGAGCCGGCGTCGATCCGGATGCGGACCGAGACCTGGCCCGGCGGCACCCCATTCTTGCGCACCGCATAGCGCAGGCCGTTGGTGAGCGTGCCGAAACGCCAGGCTGCATCGGGGACGATGTCGCTGCCCTTGTAAAGCCAGGCATCACGGCTGGCGATATTGGCCGCGGGCGAGCCCTCGGCAGCCGGGACATTCTGTCCGGTGGCCGTCTGCAGCCCGACCAGCGGCAGGCCGAGAATTAGGGGGAGGAGGAGCGAAAGGCGCACCGCGCGCGGGAAAGCATACATGGGTGCGATGTTAGCGGCCAAATCCCGCCACCGCCAGCATTGCCGCGCCGTGCCGTTCTCGAGCGCCGGTCCAATGGTGCGCGCGCCTCGAAACCAAACGGCTGTCGCCATGTTTTTGACCCAGATTCCAAATAGCCGAGTCACGTGTCCCCCTGGGAGAGCGGACAGATAGCCGCACCGCATCAAGGGCCAAGCCGGCCCGGCAGCGTGGCAAGGTTTGCGTAAACGGAGGGACATGTGCGCGTAGAGACTATGCCGGCCGAGGCTGATTTGCGGCAGGAATCGGGCAATGCGTCCGGTCCGGCCCGGGATTCGCACACCAGCCGTGCCCCCGCCCTGACGCTGATCCCGGGCACGCCGCCGCCCGGCACGCCGTTGCAGGCGGAGCGCAACCGCCCTTTCATCATTCGGCTCGGCAAGCATCTGCGCGGTTTTTTCGACCGGCTGATCGCATCCTCCTCGCTCGTCTCGAACGCGCCGGTGCTCGACATGCGCGATTTCGCCTGGACCGCAGTGCTGCGCGCCAACTGGCGGACGATCCGCGACGAGGCGATCGAAGTCGCGCTGCCCAGGGGCACGGCGCCGAGCCTTGCCGCCATTTCGCCCGACCACCGCGCGATTGCCGAGGTGGAGAAATGGCGCTCCTTCTTCCTGTGGGGATACAGTTTCCCGATCGACGAGAATCTCGAGCGCTGCCCGAAGACCGCGGCGATCGTCGCGCAGATCCCCGGGCTGAACAGCGCCTTCTTCTCGATCCTCGCGCCGGGCACGCACATCCCGGCGCATCGCGGCGTGACCAAGGGGCTGGTGACCTGCCATCTCGGGCTGATCGTGCCGCGCGACGGCGATGTGCGGATGCG
>JBDTXU010000475.1:0-24980 GCA_040006055.1 Sphingomonas bacterium
ACGGCGAAGTCGTCGCGGGTGTCGCGTCCGTCAACGAGGCCGCGATCACCGGCGAAAGCGCGCCGGTGATCCGCGAGGCCGGCGGCGACCGCTCCGCCGTCACCGCGGGCACACGCGTGATTTCGGACGAGATCCAGGTCAGGGTGACGGTCAATCCCGGCCAGGGCTTTCTCGATCGCATGATCGCCCTGGTCGAGGGCGCCGAGCGGCAAAAGACGCCGAATGAGATCGCGCTGACCATATTGCTCGTCGGCCTGACGATCATTTTCCTGATCGCGGTCGGGACGATTCCGGGCTTTGCGAGCTATGCCGGCGGCAGCGTTCCTGTGGCAATGCTCGCAGCCCTGCTGATCACCCTGATCCCGACGACGATCGCGGCGTTGCTTTCGGCGATCGGCATTGCCGGCATGGACCGGCTGGTGCGCTTCAACGTGCTCGCCAAATCGGGCCGTGCGGTCGAGGCGGCGGGCGATATCGATACCTTGCTGCTCGACAAGACCGGCACGATCACGATCGGCGACCGTCAGGCCACCGAGTTTCGCCCGGTCAGCGGCATCCAGGTCAGCGAGCTCGCCGAGGCGGCGTTGCTCGCAAGCCTGGCCGACGAGACGCCCGAAGGCCGCTCGGTCGTCACGCTTGCCCGCGAGCGCTTCAACGTCGCGGCGACGACGCTGCCCAGTGATGCGACCATTATTCCGTTTACTGCGCAAACCCGTATCTCGGGCGTTCAGATGGACGGGTCGCTGATCCAGAAGGGTGCGGTCGATTCAGTGCTCAAGGCCAATCCGGATGCCGGCAGCGCCCCCGCCGCAACCGAGCTCCGCCGCATCACTGATGAAATCGGCCGGGCCGGTGGCACCCCGCTTGCCGTCGCCAGGGATGGGCGGCTGCTGGGCGCGATCTATCTCAAGGACATCGTCAAGGCCGGGATCAAGGAGCGCTTCGGCGAGCTCCGCCACATGGGCATCCGCACGGTGATGATCACCGGCGACAATCCGCTCACCGCCGCGGCGATCGCGGCCGAAGCAGGGGTCGACGATTTCCTCGCCCAGGCGACGCCCGAGGACAAGCTCGCGCTGATCCGCTCGGAGCAGCAGGGCGGCAAGCTCGTCGCGATGTGCGGCGACGGCACCAACGACGCGCCGGCGCTTGCGCAGGCCGATGTCGGCGTGGCGATGAACACCGGCACCCAGGCAGCGCGCGAGGCCGGCAACATGGTCGATCTCGACAGCGATCCGACCAAGCTGATCGAGATCGTGGGGCTCGGCAAACAGCTGCTGATGACGCGCGGTGCGCTCACCACCTTCTCGGTCGCGAATGATGTCGCCAAATATTTCGCGATCATCCCGGCGATGTTCATCATCCTCTATCCGGGGCTCGCGGTGCTCAACATCATGGGCCTGGCGACGCCGCAATCGGCGATCCTGTCCGCGATCATCTTCAACGCGCTGATCATCCCCTGCCTTGTGCCGCTCGCGCTCAAGGGGGTGACATATCGGCCGATCGGGGCGGGGCCGCTGCTGCGCCGCAACCTGACTATATACGGGCTTGGCGGGCTTCTCGCGCCGTTCATCGGCATCAAGCTTATCGATCTGGCCGTCAGCGGCCTCGGCATCGCCTGAGGAACTTCATCATGAGCAATGAATTCACCACCTCGCTGCGTCCCGCGATCGTCATGACGATCCTGTTCGCGCTGCTGCTCGGGCTTGCCTATCCGCTGGCGCTCACCGGAATCGGTCAGGCGGTCTTCCCCTCGGCGGCGAATGGCAGCCTGGTCAGCGGCGGCGACACGGTCATCGGCTCGACCGTTATCGGCCAGGCTTTCACCAGCGATCGCTATTTCAATTCGCGGCCCTCCGCGGCGGGCACGGGCTATGACGGACTGGCGTCTTCCGGCTCCAATCTCGGCCCGGCCAGCCAGGCGCTCAGCGATCGGGTAAAGGGCGATGTCGCCAAGGTGCGGGCTCAGGGCATCGCGGGGCCGCTTCCGGCGGATCTGGTCACGGCCTCGGGCTCGGGGCTCGATCCGGATCTGTCGCCCGCATCGGCACTGGTTCAGGTGGCGCGCGTCGCCAAGGCACGGCATTTGCCCGAAGCGCAGGTCCGCGCCCTTGTCGAGAAGGCGATCGACCGGCCGCTCCTGCCCTTTCTCGGCGACGAGCATGTGAATCTCTTCCTCCTTAATCGACAGCTCGACAGACTCGGCGCTACACCGGCGCCGTGAGCGTCGAGGAGGAACAGCGGCCCGATCCGGAGGCCCTTCTACGCGCCGCCGCGCAGGAGGGCCGTGGTCGTCTGAAGGTCTTCCTCGGTGCCGCGCCTGGCGTCGGCAAGACCTATGAGATGCTCTCCGAAGGTGCCGGCCGTGCGCGTGCCGGCGTCGATGTCGTGGTCGGCGTGGTCGAGACGCATGGTCGTGCCGAAACCGAAGCGATGACGCGCGGGCTCCAGATCATGCCACGCCGTGAGGTCGATTATGAAGGCCGTACGCTCACTGAGATGGACCTTGACGGCCTGATCGCGCGCCGGCCCCAGCTCGTCCTGGTCGATGAGCTCGCCCATACCAACGCGCCGGGCAGCCGCCACCCGAAGCGTTATCAGGATGTCGAGGAACTGCTCGCCGCCGGGATCGACGTTTTCTCGACGATCAACGTTCAGCATATCGAGAGTCTAAACGACGTGGTCGCCTCCTTCACCCGGGTCCGGGTGCGCGAGACGGTGCCTGATCGGGTGCTCGAAACCGCCGAGATCGAGGTGGTGGATATCCCGCCCGACGAGCTGATCGAGCGGCTCAAGGAGGGCAAGGTCTATATCCCGCATGAGGCGACGCGGGCGCTCAATCATTTCTTCTCCAAATCGAACCTCTCCGCGCTCCGGGAACTGGCACTCCGTCGCGCGGCACAAGCGGTCGATGCGCAGATGCTCGATTATGTCCGCGGCCATGCGCTGGCCGGCAATTGGGCGGGGAGCGAACGCATCGTCGTCGCTGTCAGCGAGTTGCCCGGCGCGGATGTGCTGGTCCGCGCCGCCAAGCGAATCGCGGATTCGCTTCGTGCGCCCTGGACCGCCGTGCACGTCGAGACACCGCGCTACGCCGATTTCGGCCAGGAGGAACATCGCCGCCTCGCCGCGACGATGAATCTCGCAAGCCAGCTCGGCGCGCAGGTCGTGTCACTGTCCGCGCCGAACGTGCTGCAGGGCCTGATCAGCGTCGTCACCGACGCCCGGGCAACCCAGTTGGTGATCGGCAAGTCGAACCGCTCGCGCTGGTTCGAATTGCGCCATGGCTCAGTAGTCGATCGCGTGGTGCGGGCGACACCCGGCGTCGCGGTGCACGTATTGCCGATGGAAGCTGCTGCGCCCGCACCTCGGATTGGCAAGCCGTTTCGCCTCGAGCGCGCCTATGGCTGGACGATGCTGATGATCGCGGCCGTCACCGGCATCGGCCTCGCGCTGTCGCAAATCCTCCAGGTTGGCAACGTCGCCCTGCTCTATCTGGTGCCGGTGCTGGTCGCCGCGAGCATTTTCGGGCGCTGGCCGGGGATCACGGCCGGGCTTGTCTCGTCGCTCGCCTATAATTTCTTCTTCCTGCCGCCGACCTTCACGCTCAGCATCAGCAACCCCGAAAATGTCGTAACCTTGCTGGTGCTGCTGACGGTCGCGCTCGTCACCAGCCATTTCGCCGCGCGGGCGCGGGTCCAGGCCGATATCGCCGCATCGAGCGCGCGCCAGAATGCAGCGATTGCCGGCTTCTCGCGGCAATTGACCGCGACGGGCAATGACGAGGAACTGATGCAGGCTATCTGCGCCGAGATTGCCCGCCTGTTCGACGTGCGCACGGTCTTACTGATGGCATCCGCGGATGGTCCCGCGGTGCGTGCCGCCTGGCCGCCCGAGAACCAGCTCGGCACGATCGATCTCGCTGCTGCCAATTGGGCACTGGAGACGGGCGTATCGGCCGGGCGCGGATCGGATACGCTGACTTCGTCCGACTGGCTGTTCACCCCGCTCAGGACGGCGAACCGAACGCTCGGCGTGATCGGGCTGGCGCGCGACAATGGCGAGCCGCTTCGTTCGGACAAGCTGCCCTTGTTCATGAGCCTTATCGACCAGGCGTCGCTGGTGCTCGAGCGGCTCCAGCTCGAAGGGCAGATGCGCGACGTGGCTGAGCTTCGCGAGCGCGACCGGCTGCGCGCCGCCTTGCTGTCCTCGGTCAGCCATGATCTGCGCACGCCGATCACCTCGATCCTGACGGCGGTGCCGGGGCTCCGGCGCAAGCCGACACCAGTCCTGATCGACGCGGTGGAAAGCGAGGCGATGCGGCTCAACCGCTTCGTCGCCAACCTGCTCGACATGGCCCGAGTTGAGGCCGGCGCGCTCAGGCTGGGCGTGGAGGCGACCGACCTGACTGATGCGATCGCCGCCGCCGTTCATGACACGCGCCTGACGCTCGAAGGGCGTGAGATCAAACTCGACGTCTCGCCGGGCCTGCCGCTGGTCCGGGTCGATCCGCAGCTCTTCCATCATTGCCTGATCAACCTGCTCGACAATGCCGGGCGCTATGGAGATCCCGGCACCGCGATCGCGATTGAGGGGCGGCGCTTGCCCGATTCACTGACTCTGTCGATCATCGATGAAGGGCCGGGCCTGCCGGCAGGCCGCGAACATGAGGTGTTCGAGACCTTCCGTCGACTCGAGGGATCGGACCGGGCCAAGGGCGGGACCGGTCTTGGCCTCGCGATCGTGAAGGGATTCGCCGAGGCGATGGGCTTGTCCGTAACCGCGGCGAACCGCGAAAATCCGCGCGGCGCCTGTTTCAGTCTGATCTTTCCGGAAGCCCTGCTCGTCCGCGACTCCGGCGAGGATATTTCATGAGCAACCGCCCCAGCATATTGGTCGTCGACGACGAGCCCCAGATCCGCCGCCTGTTGCGCGGCACGCTGGAGCGCGCGGGCTATGACGTGGCTGAAGCGGGCAGCGCACGTGAGGCGCTGGCCGCGGTCGCCGCCTCGGATCCGGCGGCGATCCTGCTCGATCTCGGCCTGCCGGATCGTGACGGCATGGAACTGGTGCCGATCATCGGCAAACAGTCGCGCGCAGCGATCCTGATCGTTTCCGCCCGCGACGCAACCGACGAGAAAGTGACCGCACTCGATCTCGGCGCGACCGACTATGTCACCAAGCCGTTCGATACCGACGAACTCCTTGCCCGCATCCGCGCCGCCATCCGCAACCGGATCACCGCAGCCGGGGGGCGAACCTCGGTCGTCGCCGGCGGCATCACAATCGATCTGCTCAATCACCGGATCGAGCGGGCCGGCGAGGAGATCCATCTGACGCCCAAGGAATTCGGTATCGTGGCTGAGCTGGCGCGCTTTCCGGGTCGAGTGATCACGCACCAGCAATTGCTGCGCTCGGTCTGGGCGAATGATTATGAGCGCCACATCGAATATCTCCGCGTCGTCATCCGCAACATACGGCACAAGCTGGAAGCCGATCCGGCGAGCCCGCGCATCATCGTCAACGAACTTGGCGTGGGCTATCGCCTGATGAGCGACGAGGGCTGAAAAAAGGCCCGGACTTATGCAAAACCTATGGCGCTTGCCGGGCGCCCGTCTCGAATCCCTATGACGCGGCGAATAGAATCGCGCGATGCGCGGCGTGTTGCATCACCTTTTGCAGGGTCTTTCGATCAGGGCATTCGGGCTGGCCGCGCTCGGCCTCGCCTTCATGATCGAGAGCATCGGCAGCGCGATGCTGATCGTCGGCCCTTTTCTGTTCGACAAAGTCGAAGTGTCGTTGCGCTGTTCGCGTATTGCTGCCCATTTCGACGATCGATGAGATCCGGCGGGAGACCATGGCTGCTGGGAAGACATGCCGCGAGTCGACGTCCGACTGCAAGCTAGATCACCAGACCCCGATACGCGCCTTGGGCCTCAGATAGAGTCCGGCCCCCGGCTTGACGCCGAAGGCGCGGACCCATGCATCGGTGTTGCGCACCAGATTGCTCCGGCATCCCGGCGGAGCATGGGTGTCGGTTTCGATTTGACGGCGCAGCGCCGCGTCGGACTGCAGCCGCCGCCAGCGTTGTGCGAAGGCGATGAAGAAGCGCTGTTCACCCGTCAGCCCGCTTTTAATCCTGTCGGGCCTGCCGTGCAGCGACAGGCGATAGGCATCATGCGCGGCCGCAAGTCCGGCGAGGTCCGCGGCGCTTTCGGCAAGCACGCGCTTGCCGCGCACACAGGCGTCCGGCCGCGGGCAACAGGCGTCGAGTTGTGTCGCGAGCGGTGCTAAAGCGGCCTGAAAGCGCGCGAGGTCACCCGCAGCCCACCAGCGGACCAGTCGCCCTTGCGCATCATATTGGTTGCCCAGCTCGTCGAAACTATGGGTGATCTCGTGGGCGAGGCCAGCGCCGGCCGAGCCGTAATTGGCGGCGGCATCCCCTGCCGGATCGAAATAAGGCGGCTGCAACAGGCCCGCGGCGAAGTCCATGCTGTTGGGGCTGATGTTGAGAATCGCGCCGACCATTTGGGGATGAAGCTGCCCGGCCCATTCGTCTGGATCGACAGCACGGCCCAGCCTGGCCAGTTCGCGGCGATAGGTGAAGGCCTCGACCCGTTCGAGATTGCCGAACGCGTCGCCGCGCACGACGGCAAGCGGCGCATAGTCGATCCAGGTCTCGGGATAGCCAAGCCCGATCCTCAGCGCCGCCAGCTTGGCCAGCGCCTTCGCTTGCGTCTCCGGTGCCATCCAGCTCGAATGGGCCAGCCGCGCGCGGAAGGCGGTGCGGATATTCTCCACCATATTCGTGGCCGCCACCTTGGCGCTGGGCGGGAAATAGCGCTCGACATAAAGCCGGCCCACCGCGTCGCCGAGAGCGGTCTCGGTGGCCGTGACGGCCAGTTGCGCGGGGGCCGGCGCCGGGGAAAGGGGCGCCCCCGACAAAAGCGCGCCGAAGCGGCGATCCTCCTCGCCGATCGCCTGCGGAAGGACGCCCGAATGATGTTCGATGAGGTGGAAGGCGAGATAATCCTTCCAGGCGTCGAGCGGCTGAGTGGCGACGAGCCTCGAGCCGCCGATCACCGCCGCTGGTTGCCACACCACGAAACTGGCCGAGGGGTTCAGGCCCGCTGCCGAGAGCCAGGCGGCCCAGTCGAGGCCGGGCGCTCGGGCGGGGAGATCGGCGCCGCGCCAGTCATTATCGGTCTTGTACACGTCATCGGTATCGGCGCGGGACGCGTGCGTTCCGGCAATCGCAATCTCGAGCGCCAGAACCCGGCCTGCGCGAATGTCCGGCTGATCGAGGCCGACAAGCGTCAGCACATTGGCGATATGGGCCCGGTACAGTGCCTGGTGCGCGGCTCGCTCAGGCGCGGCGTCGAGATAATCTTCTCTGTCGGCCAGCCCCAGCCCGCCCTGCACGAGATGGGCGGCATAATGATAAGGATCGTGAAAGCCCTGATGGACCCACACGCCCCAGAGGCTCTCGGTCCGCTGGTTGGTCCCATCGTCAAGGCGCATCGTGCGTCCGAGCCATGCCGCCAGCGCTCGCCGGTCAGCGATCGCGGCAATCGCGGCAAGGTCGGCGGAGAGCGGGGCAAACCCCCTCGCCTCGATGCCGGCCTGGTCGAGGCGGCTGCTATAATAATCACCGACCTTCCGGACATCGGCCCGCACCGGCCCAGGCGCGGCGGCAGTCCTCGCCGCATCCTCGATCAGGTCCTGCACGCGGCGCGCATTCTCCGCGCGGAGCTGTGTCGTGGTGTCGAGCCTCGACACACCATCCGGCAGCTGCGTCGCCTTGAGCCAGGCGTTGTTGGCAAAGCCGTAGAAATCATCCCCGGGCCGCGTCGAGGAATCGACGGCCGGAGCAATGACATGCGCCTCACGAGATAAGGCACCGGCGGAGGCCAGGCAGGTCGCGAGCAGGGCCCCCAGCAATTTGACACGATGCTCACCCATGGCCGGCTGCCTGCACCGCAATGTCATGTTCGGGGGCGCCGAGCGTCGCGATCAGCCAATCCGTATCGACGATCGTCGCGAACTCGTCCTGCAGATCGCTGAGCGCAGCCTCATGAACGTCCGCTGCGCGGCGGATTGTCCCGTCGAGGCCCGCGCGATCGAAGGTCGCTGTGGCGTCCGCCGCGACAAAGGTCTCGAAGCCGAGATTGCCGGCCATCCGGGCGCTGGTCGACACGCAGTGATTGGTGGTCAGGCCGATAATCGCCAGCGTGCCGATGCCGAGTACGCGCAGGTCTTCCTCCAGGCGGGTGCCGATAAAGGCGCTGTTGACCGATTTGCGATACACCCTCTCCCCGTCCCGAGGCTGCGCTTCCGGCTTTGCCGCATGGCCCGGCGTGCCGCGCCGGAAATGCCCGGACGGGTGCGGGGAATCATGGTGGATATGGATGACCGGCGCGCCGAATGAGCGCCAGGTCTCGATCAGCCTCGCGACATTGGCCTCAGCGCCGGGATTGTTGCGCTGGCCCCAGGCGGGATCGCCAAAGGCTCGCTGCATGTCGATCACCAGCAGGGCTGTGTTCCAGGGGAGATGTTTCAAGCGTCACCGTCCTTATGTCCGTCGCGAGCTTGACCGTCGTGATCTGGCGAACCAAAACCCCGATGAAGGCATCGGAAATACCGATGGGGTGAGCGATGACGAAGGATCTTGAGGTTCGCCACTGCCGGGCGCTCGTCGCGGTGCATGATCATGGCGGCGTCGGTGCGGCGGCACGCGCCTTGGGCGTCGCGCAATCGACTGTGTCCGAGACGCTCCTGTCGCTCGAAAGGCTTCTCGGCACCCCCGTCACTTTGCGCCGCACCGGCCGGGAGGCGATCCTCGCCCCAGCCGCCGAAGCGCTGCTCCCCCATGCGCGTTCCTTGATCGCGACGTCGGAGGCCGGGCTTGCCGCGGGCGTGCGGCAGAGCCAGGCGATGCTCCGGCTCGGCACCGTTGAGTCGATCAGCTCCTTCCTTTTGCCCGGGCCGTTGAGCGGCTTCCGCTTGCTATGGCCTCATGTCGATGTGCGGATCACCATCGGCCTGTGCGAGGATCTCAGGAAGCGCGTCGAGCGCCTCGAGCTCGACGCTGCGCTGACGATCGAGGGCGGCGAGCGGGTCCGTGATCGCCATGGTCTCGGAGAAATCTGGCCGGCGCGGCTTTGCCTGATCGTATCGCCACACCATGCGCTGGCCCGGGGCATCGTGGATCGTCATAGCCTGGCAGGCCGGATCTGCCTCCTCGCCGATTCCGAGGGTGCCTTTTACAATCTCATGAAGAGCTGGGCAGGCAGCGCCGGCCATCCGCCACGCTTCGAGTCAGCTGGCAGTATCGACGGCGTGAAGCGCGGCGTCCTCCAAGGCGACGCGATCGGCGTCCTGCCCGACTATGCCGTGGCCGAGGAGCTCTCCGCAGGGTCGCTCGTCGCGCTGGACATGCAGGATCCGCTGCCGCTAGTCTCCCTATGCCTGACGACGCTCACCGCACCCCCGGCCGCATCGCCCCTGGAAAGCCTGGTCGCCAAAATCCGGGAGTCCTTCCGCGCTCGCGCGTCCACAAAGTGAGCGGGTCAGTTCAACCTCACCCAATCCCAGCTATCGTACGAGGCGGCAAGTAGCGCCTACCACCTCACGCGAGCGCGCCGCCTCGGGATATCAGCGTTCGCGCGGCGTCCGCCCCTGCCGCAAGGATGCGATCCGAAAGCGCCGCCCCGTCAACCGCCCGGGCGAGCTGCAGCGCGCCGATAATGGTCGCCTGGATCGCAAGCGCCACGGCTTCCGGGTCTGGGGTCCCGGCCGGCAATGCCGCGGCCATCTCGCGGGTGATGTCGAGGAAGCGCTCGGCATAAAGGCTGCGCGTGTCGACAGACTCCCGCGCGAGCTCGGGCAACAATGCCGCTGATGTGCACCCCTTGCCTGGGTTGTCGCGATGCTCCGGCGACAGATAGGCCGCGATGACCGCTTCCAGTCCGCCCACGGCAAGGCCCTCGCGGATCTGGTCGGCCTGGCCTGCCAGAGTCGCGGCGACGCTTTCGCTGACCAGCGCCGCCTTGGACGGGAAGTGCGGATAAAAGGCGCCGTTCGTCAGCCCCGCCTCCTTCATGATGCCGGACAGCCCGGACGCGGCGATGCCGTCGCTCCGAAACCGCTCCGACGCGATCTCGACGATCCTGCGGCGCGATTCATCCTTCCGGCCTTTTTCGTAGCGCACGGCAAATTCTCCCGTTTATTCCATTTGCATTATGATCATAATGTTACTAAGCGACCATAATGCAACGTCGCATTGTCCGCAAGTCTGGAACCACAATGACTGATACACGCCCAACCGCTTCAAGCCTTCATTCGGCAAAGGCAGCGATCGTCACCGGCGCGTCGACCGGCATCGGCCGCGCCACCGCCGAGGCGCTTGCCCGCGCCGGGTTCAACGTCTTCGGCACGAGCCGCAGCGCGCGGAATGACGGTCCGGCGGGCGTCACCATGCTGACCTGCGACGTGACCGACGGCGCTGCCGTGGATGCTCTGGTCGCGACCGTCGTTGCGCAGACTGGCCGGATCGACCTGCTGGTGAACAATGCCGGCCTCGGCCAAGTCGGTGCGGCCGAGGAGTCCTCGATCGCGCAGGTCCAGGCCCTGTTCGACGTCAACCTGTTCGGCGTCATCCGGGTGACCAACGCAGTGCTGCCGGTCATGCGCCAGCGCGGCGAAGGGCGCATCATCAATCTAAGCTCGGTGCTTGGCCTGATACCGGCGCCCTATTCGGCCTATTATTCGGCAACCAAGCACGCGCTCGAAGGCTATTCGGAATCGCTCGATCACGAAGTGCGCGTCTTTAACATCCGCGTCTCACTGATCGAGCCCGCCTTCACCCGAAGCGTCTTCGATCAGAATGCTCTTGAGCCGGATATGCCACTCGGCGTCTATGATCAGGCCCGCACAGGCGCCCACGCGCTCCTCCACGATGTCATGCCGGTCGCCGATCCGCCCGAGATCGTTGCCCAGGCTATTGTTCAGGCGGCGACCGCCACGCGCCCGCGCCGCCGCTACACCACCGGCAAGCTTGCACGGCAGATCAGCCTGCTGCGCCGGTTCGCCCCGGCCGGGATGTTCGACAAGAGCCTGCGCAAGCAGTTGCGGCTAAGTGCCGCGTCATGAAGGCCCTCATCGTTGGTCGTTATGGAGGCAAGAGCGGCCCGCGGCTTGGCGACATGCCGAAGCCGGAACTGCGCGACAATGACGTGTTGGTCCAGGTCCACGCCGCCAGCGTGAACCCGCTCGATGCCAAGATTGCGGCCGGCGCGTTCAAGCTCATCCCCCCCTGTCGGCTGCCGCCGATCCTCGGCAACGACGTGGCCAGGGTCGTGGTCCGGACTGGGCTTGGGGCGCGGCGGTTCGAGCCCGGCGACGAGGTCTATGCGAGGCCGGACAAGGATCGCATTGGCACGTTCGCCGAATATATCGCCATGGAGGAAGCCGATGCGGCGATGAAGCCGAAGAACCTCACCATGGCTGAGGCCGCTTCGCTCCCGCTGGTAGCGCTTACCGCATGGCAGCCGCTGATCGGGATAGCCTGGTTGAAAAAGGGCAGAAGGTCCTGGTCCATGCGGGCTCGGGTGCCGTTGGCACGGTCGCGATCCAGCTCGCAAAGCATGTAGGCGCGACGGTGACGACGACGACCAGCGCAGCGGGGCGTTCGTTGCGCCTTCCTGTTCATGCGCGCGCATGAATAGGCAGTTGGGTGAGATCACGGCTCTCGTCGAAGCCGGGATCATCCGCCCCGTCCTGGACCGGATCTTCCCGTTCGAGGCCGCCAGCCGGGCCCTCGCCTATGTCGAAACCGGCCATGCGAAGGGCAAGGTGGTTACCTGCGTCGTCGCTGCGTTGATCTGGGTGTTCGCGAGTCCAGCACTGACGGCACCGTCGATCGCCCGGGCCGTGACGACGTTCACCGCGCGGTTCGCCGATGCCTCGCCATTTATCCGGTTTCCCGTGACCCGGTAGGTCGAGCTGTCCACGCCGGCGGCCGGCACCCGCCCGCTGATCGTCGTCGTCACGAACGCGGCGACCGAACCGTTCGCGAACTGCTGATTGGTGAGGACGTGATCGCCGCGCGCCGATGGGGGTCCGAACCGGCCCGAGGCAGCGTCAGTGACGCTGGCGCCACCGGCCGTTACCGCGTCGATCGAAAGCGCATTGTCGGCGTCGTTGATCGAAGCCAGCGCGACGTTGCTGTTTCCGGACAGGCTGGTCAGGGAGCCGGAGTGGCCGCCGCTCAGCCAGCCCGCGTCGGAAGTCGCGCTTACCGTTGCCTGGCCGAACTGGCTCGAAGCGAGCGACGTTCCGGCGCCCTGGCCACCGTCGCCAAGGTCGGTTGCAGACACGGACAGACGGTTCGCGACCGTGTTGCCAATCGCGGTGGCCTGCTGTGCATTGTCCTCAAGCGCGAACGAGGATCCGGTGGCGCCGTTCGCCGCGATGCCGGACTGTGTGAAGACCCGGCTTAGGATCGTCGGGATCAGCGTGCCGTCGTTGGTCGGGTCTCCGAGCTTCTGGTTGCTGGCCAGCGCGACGTCGGCGCTTGCGCCATAGCCCTCGCGGATGGAGCCCGAAACCGCCGCGGTACCGGCAACCCCGCGCATCGTGCCGGCGGTGATGGCGATGCCGTTGGTCCCGAGGTTCCCGATCGCGGACGCAAGATAGCTGTTGTCGCGGACCGAGATGGTCGAATTCGAGGCATCTCCATCCACGGTGACACGCACGCCGCCGGGTATTCCCGGCCCGCCGGAATTGGCGAGCACGTCGCCATTGCCGGTCTGCAGGCCGTTGACAGCGACCGAAGTGTTGAGCGCGCCGGCATCGACCGACAACATGCTGGCGGCATTGTTCCCGGTTGCGGCGACGAGGTCGCTATTGCCATCGACGCTGATGCGCGAACCGTCCGAGGTGCCGGCGATGGAAACCACGGTCTTTGCTTCGGTGTGCGACGCGCGCACCAGGCTCGATCCAAAGTCCTGGACATTATGCACCACCGCCCCCGCATCGGTGGTCGAAAGGCCGGTGCCGTCGACCGTCGCCAAAGCGCTCCCACGAACGGCGTCGATGGTTGTGGCGGTCAACGAGAGATCGCTGTCGCTCTGGTTCGCCGTCGCAACCGTCCGCGCTTCGTTTTGCGAGGCGGAAACGTCCGAGCCCGAGAGATTGCCGTCGATCACCACGCTGGTGCCACCGATGGCAAATGCGGCCAGGTCGAGCCCGGAAGCCTTCTGCACCGTGAGAGCAGCCGCGACGGCCGAGGGCCGCCCGGTCTGCCCGCCAGACTGCGCGATCGAGGCTGCGGCGACATCGATGCCGGTCTTTGCCATGTTGCCTCGCGCGGCGGCGGTGAGCAGGTTCCCGTCCGAGGCGATCGCCGACGCCATCGCGTCCCCGTTGACCGCGGTGCCGAAAACCGGGTTGGCATCGTCTTCGAAGGTGACAGCCTTGACGATTCCGCTCGCCGACTGGCTGGTCGCGACCGCGACCGCTGCGTTCACGATCGAATCCCCGCCGCTCGTGACGGGCACGATCGTCGCCAGGTCGCTTCGCTCATCGAGCGCTAGCACCGGCGCTTCCAGCGAAAGCGTAGTCTCCGCCGAGTTGCCAGTCGCGACGGCGCGGTCGAGATTGCCGCTGGCATCGATCTGGCTCGCCGCGATCGGGCCAGTGGCGACCGCAAAGCCGCCGCGCGCGCGGGCGGCGAGGCGCGCGGCTATTTCGATAAGTGGTTTCCTAGCGCCGACGCCTTCAAGAGAATGGCGGATGGTGCCGTTTCGTCCGGAGATCGGAACGAGGCCGCCTTCGTTCTACATCAAGCGACCGAGCGCCTTTATCACTGCGTTTTGCTCGTCTTCACGCTCTACAGTCCGAAGTCGCACAAGCTGAATTTTCTGCGCTCGCACGCCGAGGAAGGCGCGCCGGAGCTGATTGCTGCGTGGCCTCGTGCCGACAAGTTTAGTCGCCGCTGCTTTGATCTGCTTCGGCAGGCCTATGTGAACGCGCGTTACTCGCCGCATTACGAGATCAGCGACGAGGAGCTGCGTTGGCTGGGGGATCGCGTCACAGAGCTACAGGCGATGGTCAAAGTCGTTTGTGAGCGGCGTCTGCTGGCGAACGACTAATTTGGCCCGTGACGGACGGATAGCTTTGGAGCGACGACGGCGAGAAAGCGGTCGGCTACCCTAAAGCAGAAGTTGCTTGGTTTCGGCCGCCTTGCGCTTGACCCAAGGTTCGCTTGTTCGGTTCATCTCGATCAGCTCGTCGGGGAAGCAGCGTTCCTGAAACCCCACTATGTCGTCGAAGCTGCCGTGCAGCCATTGATCATATTCGTTCGGATGGAGCAGCACGGGCATGCGATCATGCACGGGCCGGATCGCCTCGTTACAATCCGTCATCACGCCTGAATAGACTGGGCCCCATTCCGCGCTTTCGCGCCACAGCCCCGCCCAAGCGAATATCGGCTGGTCCTTCACATTGAACCACGTGCGCGTCTTGCTGCCCTTTTCGCCCTCCGCTTCCGCAAATTCCGTCAGCGGGATCAGGCAGCGCCATTCGGGCTTGCGCGCGAGGCCGACCCACATGTTCTTGCGCAGGTCGGCGATGTTGTTGACGGGCTTTGGCTTTGCGGTCGGACTCATGCCCTTGAGGCGCAGCGGGAAGCCCCACACCATCGACTGGATGATGCGCTCGCCTTCCGCCTCGCGCACTACCATTCCCGGATAGCCGGGATAGGTTTCGTCGGGGGCATTCGAGCCATAGCCATCCGCGCTGGCGCGGAAATGCGCGGCCACTTCCTCGCGGCTTTTGCGGGTCGTGTAGAGATTGCACATGGCGGCTGCTTAGCGCGATTTGCCGCGCAACCCTAGATCGACGGGATCTAGGGCATGGCGTCGAGCGGGCGTCCTTCCCAGTAGCGCCCGCTGGCGACCGCGCGCTCGACATCGGCCATATGCTTGACGAAACTGGCGCGTATCCGGTCCGCGAGTTCGCGCCGATCGCGCGTGGTCGTGAATGCACCGGACAGGATGGTCATCGTCGCCATTGTCTGGAGCAGCCCGTCGAGCGTGGGGAAGAAATCGATTCCGCCTGCACCTTCGCCCTCTTCGGGCATCGGGTGAATGGCCGTGATCGCGTGCATCACCGCGTCAAAGACAAGCGCCTGGCCGGCGCTGGCGCGTTCAATCTGGTCAACCGTCATAGTGTAATCCCTAGAGCAAGACGGGCTGCTGCGCGTTCGAGGGCAGGCCTTCGCCGCGCCATCGGTCCTTCGTTTGTTCGACAATCATGCGGTGCGCAGCGAACGGCGCCCGGAACTGGAACTCGATCACATCCTCGATCGAACCCTTGAGCCAGCGCTCACATTCGTGCGGCTCGAGGAGCGCGGGCATCCGGTCGTTGGTCGGCATGACCGCTTCGTTCGCGTCCATCGTCATGCCGGCATAGACCGGGCCGACATCCGGCATGTTCCGGCAGAAGCCCGCCCACGCCATGACGGGCTGCCCCTTCACCGAGAACCAGGTGCGCGTCTTCGCCCCGTCCGGGCCGTCGGGATTTGCAAAATGCGTGATCGGGATGATGCAGCGATAGCGCGGCTCGACGACCATCTGCTCCCACATCGGATTGGTCAGGTCCGCGACGAGGCCGATCCGGTCCGGCCCGTCACCCTCGCCGCGGACCCGCCGGGGAAATCCCCAGCGCATGGCGCGCAACGTGCGCCCGCGCTCCGTGTCGAACACCACGAGGCCCATCAGCCCTTCGACGGTCTGTTGCGGTCCGACCAGATCCTGCGGGTAGCTCGCGCTGAACTGCGCCGCGATCTCTTTTGCCGGAGCTATAAAACAGTGAAGCCGGGACACGGGACTTCCTACCTTTTCGACTCGTCAGGCTGCGGCTTATGGCGCGTGAACGAAAAGAGAACAAATCTCTTTCCAGCGGACCCGGTTTGGATTTATCGTCGCCGTCCTTCGAGTCGCATTACGGACCACTGACATGCAGCATGACACCTGCCTGCGCGCCGCCGCGCGCGCGATCTATGACGCCTGTTTCCCCACCGAGGAGATCGCGCCCGTCGAGTTTGACGTGGCCGAAAAATACGGCACGATCCACTACCGCCGCGCGGTCGAGGCTGCGCAAGGCGCGCGCCTTCATCTTCTCGCGGGGCGCGAGGTGCAGCCCACCCTCTTCTGATGGGCGCATCGCACAGCAATCTAGCCGATGAGTGGCCGCCCTTGCGCACCCTTACCGACCTTGCGCTGCGCAGATGGCATGTCCGGCTGACCTGCCCCGAGTGCAAGCATGTGCGGGTCATGAGCGGCGCGGGCTTGTGGTATCTGTTTTACCGCAAGCATTGGAACGACGACATCGAGAGCGCGAGGAAACGCTTCTATTGCTCGCTCTGCCGCCTGACCCGCCGCGTGAGGACCACACCGAGGATCGACAAGACCCAGGACGCGCCCACCGGACCGCCACTGCAAGACCCCAGCGATTACGAATGGAAGAAGCTTATCGCACGCTATCGTAGCTGACTTATCCCCATGCTGGGCTTCCTAACCCATGGTTAGAGAGCGTGACCTCGCTGTTCCACGGTGAGCGTTTTGAGTCGATGAGGCGAATTGCTAAGAAGGGCGCGACTCGTCCGGGCGGCTGCCGCTCTGTCCAAGCCGAAGGCTAAAGGCGACAGCGCATGTGCCAAGCATGTTCTCAACCGCCCGGGCACAGTCTCTCGCCAGTCGTGAACGATCTACGGCTGCGTCCTGTATTTGACCGCAATCGGCCTACACTCGTCTCGTATCGGCTACGGTGAAGGTACGACATTGAATCCATTGAGATTCGATCCGATGCAGAGCCAATTCGTCGAGCGGCACTTGCATCTGCGCGGCGTCCATTTAGGTTCGCAGCTGCACCGCTGACAGCGCGGTGCCGAGGCGTGAGAACCTCGCTTGGGAATTTGACGGACCCGTATTCGCGGCCGGGTGGCCTGCGCGCATGTCCAGGCCGCTTGCGGCTAAAGGCGTCGGCGCATGTTTTCCTAAGTCGATTTCCACACCTGGGCGCTACTCAAGGGTGTCGGGCTTGCGACCCTGCTCGGTGTAGGGTCGGAGCTCACGATCACCGGCGAGAGCGATCTCGTCCAGGCGATGCGGGAGTCGACCCAGCAGAATGTATCGCGCGCGGGCGACCAACTCACCTCGCGCAACCTCAACATCCAGCCGACGATCACGATCCGGCCAGGGGCATCGGTGCGGCTCGTCGTCAATAAGGATCTGATCCTCGCGCCGTGGCGCGAATAGGAGGTGCGATATGGTTGAACTGAAGCTCGCGAGGCTCCCCGATCGCACGCCGATCAAGCTGACGATCGCGGTGCTGCCCGAACTGCATCAGGCGCTTGGCGATTATGCGACGCTCTATGCCGAAGCCTATGGCCGCGAGGAACCGGTGTCGGAATTGATCCCGGCGATGCTCGCGAGCTTCCTCGAGAGCGATCGCGCCTTTCGGGCGAGGGTGAAATCATGAGAAGCCCGACGCCCGAGGAACGCCGGCGCACGGCCCAGGAAGCACTCGCCGAGCAGGCGGCGCTCCCGTCGGAACCAATCAGCGTGCGCATCGCCACGGCGGTGAAGCTGACCGGGATCGGACGGTCGACGCTCTACGAGCTGATCAAGTCCGGGGAGATCGAGACGGTCAAGATCGGCCGATCGACATTCATTCCCTATCGGTGCTTGAAGAAGCTGGTGGGTGGCTAGGTTCAACCCCTGCGGGGAGCCGCCTCATCGATGTTCGACACGAAAACCTAAAAATCGCACAGCACAATAACCTAATTATCACGCATCTGAGAGGCGCGATAATTTCGGCTGCTTCACGAGCGAGGCGCCACCAGTAGCGGCTGCAACAATCGTTTCGCCCGTGCGGAGCCATAGTCGCGCAACGCCTTCGCCAGCTTGGTCGGATCCATCGTGCGCGCGCGCTCAAGCGCACGCGGAAGGACCTCGGCCCGGTCCTCGGCGAGCCGATCAAGATTGTGGAGCAGGTCGACCATCAGCAGTTCTTCGGTGAGCCGCAGCGGCACTGACGGACGAAGCCGAAAGTCAAAGGTCCGTCCACCGAGCTTGAAGCGCCCATGGCGCTTGCGGTTGTAAACGACGGTCTCGTTGTAGAGCTGGGTCGTGCCGACGCCGAGCCCGTTATAGGCGTTGGTGGAAACGATCAGGAACCGGTCGTCGCCGAGAAAGGTCTCGACGAGATTTTCTGAAGTGGCGTGCGCGGCGCCAAAGCGCGTCTGGCGTGGCACCATATAAACTCCGCCCGACACCTTCTCGAGCCGGCCTTCGTCGACCAGCTGGCGCAAATGGCGGTCGACCGCGTTTGACCAGCGCGCGAGGTCCTTGCGCCGATAGACTTGGCCTGGCCGCAACCGGCGCTTGAGTTCATCCAATGCCGACATCGTTCCCACACCGGGCTGCCTGGATAGATCGCGTGACCGCAGATGCAAGTTTTCTCGTTGAAAATTCATGCAATATGGCGCGATGTTCCGGCTAGCCGAACCGCTTGCCGATATCCGCCAATACAGCGCCGATCTCGTCGATCATCGTCGTGACGCCGGCACCCGCTGCGATCGCGGGCCAGTCGGCGATCGCCGCCCGAACCTCGTTGATGATCCGCGCGACCTGGCGTGCGTCGAACCCGTGCTTCGCGCCCAGCGCGATGACATGTTCGCAGCCGGGATTGCGTCCCTCGCCTTCGATGTCGAGATAATGCTCGCCGCCGGGGCCGTGCGAGAAAGTCAGGTCGTAGGCGGGTGACAGCCGCCACTCGCCATCGGCGGACATCAGGTAGCTGTGCTGGCGGGTATGATCGTCGCGATTGCAGGCAAGGACATTGAAGACCATCCGCCGGAACGCGGCTTCGACATCGGCCTGGTGGCGCGTGATCGCTCGCGTTGCGCGCAGGAAGGTGTCGTAGCTGGCCGAAGGGCGGTCGGAGGGAGCCTCGATCGCACCGGCGAGCGAGACCATATGAACTCTCTGCCCCGGCGCAGGTCGGTCGAACCGCCGCGTCGCGAAATAGCCCGGGCCGGTGTTCGAGGCGATCAGCCGCGACTCGCTCATCACGATCCCGGCTGCGCGCGCCATGATCGAATAGGCGAACTCCACCGGGCCCATATCGACCGGATCCGCGGTCGCGCAGAACTTGACGATCCAGGGCTCATGGCCCTGTGCGACTTCGCCTTCGGACACGCAAATGCCGCCTCCGGCATCGAATCCGACATGGATCTTGGGCCGCGCTCCGCCCGAGGCGCCGGCGAGCGCGGCGAGCGTATCGGCAAGGTCGCTGTCATTGCCCAGCAGGATCGCCGCGGACTCAGCGGCAAGCGCGTCGAGATCGAGCGTCTGAACTTCGGGCGGGGGCGTCGTCGCCGGCTCGAACACCAGCGCGCCGCGGCCGCCCTTGCCGACCAGCGCCAGCCGGTCGAGCGCGCCGAGATCCTCGATGCGCACGCCGAGCTTTGCGAGCCTTCGCTTCATGGTGAGCGCCCCCCAGCCTTCAGGCAGGCTGTCGGCAAGAAAGCCATGCAAGCCGGAGAAGTCCCGGCCACGCGCGGCATGCAGCCCAGGCTCGGGCGGATAGAGCACGGGAGCGAGCGTCAGCTGGGAGGCGACAATTGCTGTGTCCCATTCGAGCTGCGCAATCCCGCCCGCCATGGCGAGGCGCCCGGCGGGCTCGGCTGGTCGGGCCTCGTCGGCCCAAAGGGAGACAGCCAGCGGCGTTCCGGGTGCCAGCTTCACGACGATCCGCGCCTGCGCGCGCGCCGCGCCTTCGGCGCAGGTCGCTGTGCCTCGAGCAGCGCGTCGATGCTGGTGGCGGCGGGCTCGGGGAATAGCAGGTCGAGCGTTTCCTCGCAGCGCAGCGCCACCGCCGCCTTGATCAAATCCTCGACCGACGCCTTTCCCTGGGTTTCGAGGCGCCGCCATGTCCGATATGCGACCCCGGCGCGCTCGGCTGCGAGCGTCTGCGGCCAGCCGAACGCGACTCGCCGCCGCCGGACGCGCTCGCCAAGCTCGGCGCCCATCTCTCCATAGGTCTTCAACATCGGCCATATATGGCCGATTATCGCGCAGAATGCAAGATAATTGTCCATAGGCGGCCAGTTAATGAGGTCGAACCCCTGCATCAGGATCAGCGTCGGTGCCGGACAATGAGCGCGCGCAGGCTTATGAATGGGATCAAGGTCGTTCGGCCGATTTTGACGGTTTCCAGATCGCCCGACTTGATCAGCTCGTATAGCCTCGAACGACTGATCCCGGTCAGCTCGACGGCGGTGGGGATGCGTACCGCCAGCGGCTCGATCGGCGTGGCGCGCGGCGCGGTATCGCGGTTCTTCTTCATGCCGGCCCCCGTTCCGAACGCTTGCCAAACTCGACGGTCACGACTTTCCCTCCTTCACGAAGCGTGTCGAGATAGTCCGACCAGTGCTGCATCATCTGCACGCGCTCGTCCCAATATTGCCCGCGCGCATAGGCGCGGCGGACGCCATTGTTTTCCATGTGCGCGAGCTGCCGCTCGATCGCGTCGGGATTCCAGACCCCCATCTCGTTGAGCAGTGTAGCGGCCATCGCCCGGAAGCCGTGCGCTGTCATCTGGTCCTGGCCGAAGCCCATGCGCCGGAGCGCGAAGGTAACCGTGTTCTCTGACATCGACCGCTTCCAGGTATGGAAGGCCGGGAACACATAGGGGCTATGACCGGTGAGCGGTCGCACCTCCTCGAGGATCGCAAGAACCTGGCGCGACAGCGGCACCTTGTGCGGCCAGCGCATCTTCATCTTCTCGGCGGGGATCGACCAGACCGATCGCTCGAAGTCGAACTCCGACCACTCCGCCCGCCGAAGCTCGCCCGGTCGGACGAACACATGCGGCGTCATCTGGAGCGCGAATTTGGTGATCGCCTGGCCGGAATACTCTTCGATCGCGCGCAGCAGTTCGCCGGCTTCCTTGGGCGTCGTGATTGCGGCAAAGTGCTTCGTCTTGGGGACGACGATCGCGCCGCGGAGATCGGCAGCCACGTCGCGCTGGCAACGGGCCGTCGCGATCCCGTACCGGAAGACGCGGCTGATGACGCTGCGCATGCGACGGGCGCTCTCATATCGCCCCGTCGCCTCCAGCTTGCGCAGGACGACCAGCACCTCCTGGATATCGATCTGGTTGATCGGTCGTGCGCCGATGACCGGATAGGCCATGTCGAGCAGCCACCGCACCTTTTCGAGCGTGATCTCGGCGCGCCCCTCCCGTTCGCACTTGATCACCCATTCCTCGGCAATCGACTTGAAGGTGATATTGGAGTCGATCTGTGCGCGAATCTTCTTGAGCTTCTTCTCCGCCATCGGGTCGAGGCCCTCGGCGATTTGTTTGCGCGCGATGGCGAGCTTCTCGCGGGCATCGGCAAGACTCACCTCAGGCCAGACGCCGAGCGCGAGAGTCTTTTGCTTGGCGAGATGGCGATAGCGCAGCCGCCAGTATTTCGCGCCATTGGGCGTCACCAATAGGTGAAGCCCGTGCGCATCGGAAAGCTTGTAGGCCTTGCCCTTCGGGCGGGCATTTTTGATCGCAAGCGCAGTCAGGGACATGGTGGTATCTCCGTCCAAAACCGGGCAAATCGACGACCAAAAATACCACCAAATGGGGGTATCTGTGGGCGGATCGGCCCGAACACCGTCGGACGAGATAGCAGAAAAAGCGCTTATTTCCGAGCCACTTACGGGACGTTGGCGGACGTCCATGGACTGGAAAATGGTGCCCAGAAGAGGACTCGAACCTCCACGCCCTTGCGAGCGCCAGCACCTGAAGCTGGTGCGTCTACCAATTCCGCCATCTGGGCACGGGGTAGGGGGCGCGCCTTAGGTTAGGCTCGTGCGCCTTGTCAACACGAGCCTCTCTGAGGCAAGGGGGCCATCCACATCAGGCAAGGCATTGAAGGCATGAAGGACAGGCTGGTTACGCTGATCGGCGGCGGCGGATTTATCGGTCGCTATGTCGCGCAGGAATTGCTGGCGGCGGGCGCGCGCCTCCGAATCGCGCAGCGCGATCCGCGCGAGGCGCTGTTCCTGAAGCCGCTTGGTGGGCTGGGCCAGATCCAGTTCGTCGCGGCCGATGTCCGCAAGCCCGAGACGATCGCGCGCGCCGTGGCGGGCGTAGAAGCGGTCGTCAATCTCGCTGGCAGCTTTTCGGATCTGGACGGCGTGGTGGCGGGTGGCGCCAGGGCAGTGGCCGAGGCGGCGGCTTCGGCCGGTGCGTCGAGCCTCGTCCATATCTCGGCGATCGGCGCCGATCCCGAATCACCTGCAGCGTATGGCCGCGCCAAGGCCGCCGGCGAAGCGGCGGTCCGTGCCGCTTTCCCCGCCGCGACGATTCTCCGCCCTGCGACCGTCTTCGGTCGCGAGGACGCCTTTGTGAACCGTTTCGCCGCGATGATCGCGCGCGCGCCCGTCGTGCCGGTGTTGCGGAGCGGCGCACGGTTCCAGCCGGTCTATGTCGCCGATGTGGCACAGGCCGTGAAAGCGGCACTTGGCGATCCGGCGGCGGGTCAGACTCTTGAACTGGGCGGCCCCGATGTCCTGACGATGGGCGCGCTGATTCGCTGGATCGCTGGCGCGATCGGCCGCGATCCAGCGATTCTCGAACTCCCCGATGTGGTGGGCGGGCTGATCGCCATGGGCGGCTTCCTACCCGGCGCGCCGATCACGCGCGATCAATGGCTGATGCTCCAGAGCGACACCGTCGTGACCGGAATCGACGGGCTGGCCACGCTCGGCATCACGCCAACGCCAATGGATGCGGTCGCGCCCGGCTGGCTCGTCCGCTATCGCCGCCACGGCCGATTCGGCACCCACGCCGCAGCGTGAACCGCTGAACTGATCGATACATCTTGTTGCGGCCAGGCCGCTTAAGGGGAAGCGCGTGCACGATCTGATCACCACCATCCTGCTCGGCATTGTCGAGGGGGTGACCGAGTTCCTGCCGGTCTCCTCGACCGGTCATCTGATCCTGGCTGGCGCTGTGCTCGGCTATGACGATTCGCGCTGGCAGCTGTTCAACATCGTGATCCAGCTCGGCGCGATCCTCGCCGTGGTGGTGCTCTACTGGCGAACCTTCTGGGCGGTGCTGATGGGGCTGGCCCGGCGCGACGCGGTCTCGATCCGCTTTGTCCGCAACCTCCTCATCGCCTTTATACCCGCCGCCGTGATCGGCCTGGCGCTGCGCAAGCATATCGAGGCGCTGCTCCTCCAGCCAAAAGTCGTCGCGATCGCGCTGATCGTCGGCGGCGTTGCCATCCTCCTGATCGAGCGCCTGGTGAAACCAGGCAAAACCGTCGGCGTCGCCGAGATCCCGGCGACAACGGCGGTCGGCATCGGCTTTCTCCAGTGCCTCGCGATGATCCCCGGCGTCAGCCGGTCGGGTGCAACCATCCTCGGCGCGCTGTCGCTCGGCGTCGAGCGTCGCACCGCCGCCGAGTTCAGCTTCTTCCTCGCGATTCCCACCATGCTCGGCGCCAGCGTGCTCGAACTGGCGAAGCATCACGACACGCTCGTTGCGGCCCAAGGGGTCGGCATGGGCGAAATCGCGATCGGCTTTGTCGTCGCCTTCATCGTCGCCCTGCTGGTCGTGCGCTGGTTCGTGGGCATAGTCGGCAAGCACGGATTTGCCCCTTTCGCCTGGTATCGAATCGTCGTTGGCGGAGTCGCTTTGGTCTGGCTTCTGACCAAATAGGTCCGATCCGGCAGTAACACGGCGGCGGCTTAACCAGAAAATCCGCTCAAGCGAAACAAAACACACAATATAGGACAGCTACTATGCCCTATATCGCTGAATCCGCGTGACAGACGAGACGAAAAGGGATAGACGCCAGAAAATTTCAGGCGAGAATCCATGGCCGGCGAGTCCACTTTGAAGTTTGTCGATCGGGCGCAATCCTATCCAGGCAAGCGCGCGTCCAAGATGCGCGCCGAAGATTTCCGCGAGATTGCAGATCGCTACGCGCCCGTCGCCGCCGAGGAACAGGCCGGCCGCTGCTCGCAATGCGGCGTCCCCTATTGCTCGGTGCATTGCCCGCTGCACAACCATATCCCGGACTGGCTCAGGCTCACTGCCGAAGGCCGGCTCCGCGAAGCCTATGAACTGAGCAACGCCACCTCGACCATGCCCGAGATCTGCGGCCGAATCTGCCCGCAGGACCGGCTGTGCGAGGGTAATTGCGTCATCGAATTCTCCGGCCACGGCGCGGTGACGATCGGCTCGGTCGAAAAATTCATCACCGATACCGCCTGGGAAGAAGGCTGGGTCGAGCCGCTCGTGCCGGGGCCTGATCGCGGCCAGTCGGTGGGGGTGATCGGCGCTGGCCCGGCTGGCCTCAGTGCCGCCGAATATTGCCGCGCGCTCGGCTATGAGGTTCATGTCTATGATCGCCACGATCGCGCCGGCGGGCTGCTCACTTATGGCATTCCCGGCTTCAAGCTCGAAAAGCATGTCGTCACCCGCCGCGTCGATCGGCTGAAGGCGGGCGGCATCGTCTTCCATGAAAGCTTCGAAGTCGGCCGCGACGCGAGCCTCGACGAACTCCGCCAGCGCCACGATGCGATCCTGATTGCGACCGGCGTGTACAAACCCCGCGCAATCAAGGCGCCGGGGATCGGCAGCGAAGGTGTGGTCGAGGCGCTCGATTATCTCACTGCGTCGAACCGCAAGGGCTTTGGCGATGCGGTGCCCGAGTTCGACAATGGCAGCCTCGATGCCGCTGGCAAGCACGTCGTCGTGATCGGCGGCGGCGACACCGCCATGGATTGCGTCCGCACCGCCGTCCGCCAGGGCGCGAAGTCGGTCAAATGCCTGTACCGCCGCGATCGCACCAATATGCCCGGCTCGCAGCGCGAAGTCGCCAATGCCGAGGAGGAGGGCGTCGA
>JBDTXU010000476.1:0-5726 GCA_040006055.1 Sphingomonas bacterium
ATGGCGGCACGCTGTTCCTCGACGAGGTCGGCGATATTCCGCTGCCCTTGCAGGTGAAGCTGCTCCGCTTCCTGCAGGAGCGCGTGATCGAGCGAATCGGCGGCCGCAAGGCCATCCCGGTAGACACCAGGATCGTCTGCGCGACTCACCAGAATATCGATGCGATGGTCGCCGAGGGCCGCTTCCGCGAGGATCTTTATTACCGTCTTGCCGAGATCGTGGTCCGCATCCCGTCGCTTGCCGAACGGCCCGGCGATGCCGGATTGCTCGCCCGCCATTTCCTGAAGAAATATGCGCGGACGATGAACCCGGGCGTCACCGGCCTTTCGCCCGAGGCGCGCACCGCGATCGACGGCTGGGGCTGGCCGGGCAATGTCCGCGAGCTCGAGAACCGGATGAAGCGCGCCGTTATCATGGCGGAGGGCAAGCTCGTCACCGCCGCCGATCTCGATCTTCCCGGCGAGGCCGACGATATGCCGCTCAACCTGCGCGCCGCGCGCGAAACCGCCGATCGCAAGGCGATTCGCCACGCGCTCGCCCGCGCCGAGGGCAATATCTCGAACACCGCCAAACTGCTCGGGGTGAGCCGGCCGACGCTGTACGATCTGCTCAAGAGCTATGACCTTCATGCGTAACCGTCGCGAACGTGTCTTTCCGGCAAGTCGATGGGTGATCGGAGCGGGCTTTTCGATCCTCTCCGCCATCCTGCTTGTTCTGGCGGTTACGGCCCCCGCTCGCGCGGATCCGGCCGATGCCCGCACTGAACTCGCGCAAAGCCTCGGCCTGTTCCAGGCCGGCAATATCAGCGCCGCGCGCCTGCATGCCCAGGCGGCGATCAAGGCCGATCCGGGCTGGGGCCTCGCCCATGCGGTGCTCGCCCGAATCTATCTCGCGCTTGGCGACGGCGTCGCCGCCGAGGGCGAGCTTGGCCGCGCCAAGGATGCCGGCTTCGATATCGAGCGCGCGCATCAGCTCTATGCCCATGCCTGGCTGCTCCAGGGCGACCCGAAGCGCGCCGCCACCGAAGCAGCAAAGGCGCAGCCGCGCTTCGCCGGCTATGCCATGCGCGTCGCCGCCCGCGCCCTTGCCGCTCAGGGCGATCTGCCCGGCGCCCAGCAGATGCTGGCAAAGCTGCTCGCGGTCGCGCCCAACGATGGCCTGGCCTGGTCCGATCTTGGCCGCGTCCGCTATAATTCAGGCGACATTGCCGGTGCGATCGACGCAGCCACCAAAGCAATCGATCTCGACGCCAACAACATCGAGGCGCTGACCCTGCGCGGCGAGCTGGTGCGCGCCCAATATGGCCTTGTCGCGGCCCTGCCCTGGTTCGAGGCGGCGCTGAAGCATGACGCTTATTATTTCCCGGCGCTGATCGAATATGCGGGCACGCTCGGCGATGCTGGCCGCTATGCCGAGATGCTCGAGGCTACCCGCAAGGCGCTCGCCGCGCAGCCCGGCAACGCACAGGCCTATTATCTCCAAGCCGTGCTCGCCGCCCGAGCCGGCAAATATGATCTCGCCCAGTCGCTGATGGAGCGCACCTCGGGTAAGCTCGACGGGCTGCCCGGCGCGCTGCTGCTCGGCGGCATGCTCTCCTATCAGGCCGGTGCCTATGAACAGGCGATCGGCCAATGGCGCGGCCTGGTCGGCCGCCAGCCGATGAACATCACCGCGCGCCGGTTGCTCGGTGCCGCACTGCTGCGCTCGGGCGACGCCAAAGGTGCGCTGGATGCCTTGCGCCCGGTGGCGCTGCGCGGCGATGCCGACAGCTACACCCTGTCGCTGGTCGGCCGCGCCTTCGAGCGCACCGGTGAGCGGGACTGGTCGGGCAAATTCCTCGACCGCGCCGCGTGGCCGGCGCGCGATGGATCTGCCCCGTTCGGCACCGATGATAGCCTGCCGATCCTCGCCAGTGCGGCGAACCAGTCGCCCGATGACCCGGTGCTACGGCTTGGCTATCTGCGCGGTCTGGTCGATGCCGGCGACACCAATGCAGCGCTCGCACAGGCGCAGAAGCTGGCGAGCGATCATCCCGGTGCGCCCACCGCATGGCTCGCGGTTGGCGACATACAGATGGCGATGGGACGCAACAGTGATGCCGCCGCTGCCTATCGCCGCGCCGCCGATATCCATTTCGATCAGCCGACCATGCTCCGCACCGTCGATGCACTCGATCGCGCCGGCCACCGCCCGGAAGCGTCGAACGTGCTCGCGCTGTTCCTGTCACAGAACCCGCAGGACATTGCCGGCCAGCGGCTCGCGGCGCACTGGCAGATGGCGAATGACGACTGGGATAGCGCAATCGACACGCTTGAAGGGCTGCGCGGCCAGATCGGCAACCGCGACGCGGCTTTGCTGGCTGAACTCGCTTACGCCTATCTCGGCGACGACGATGCCGATACCGGGCTCGTCTATGCCAAGGCGGCTTACCGCCTCGCCCCGATGAGCCCGGCCGCGACCGATGCCTATGGCTGGGCTCTCTATCAGCTAGGCGAGAACGGCCCCTCGCTGCAACTGCTCGAAAAGGCCGCCTCGATCGCGCCCGGACATGCCATGCTGCGCTGGCATCTCGGCCAGGCCTATGCCGATCTCGGCCGCAAGCCCGAGGCGGTGACGCAGATCAAGGCAGCGCTGGCGGATCCTACCTTTGACGATCGCGATGCGGCGGCGGCGGCACTGAAGACGCTGGGGGCCTGATTGCAGGCTTGCCAGAACGAGGCGCGGCAGTAACAGGCGCAGGCATGACCGACCCGCTTGCCCGCATCGCAGACGCGCTGGACCGCCTCGCGCCGCCCGCGCCCGAGTCCGCTGATCCGCGTGCGCATCCAGCCTATATCTGGCGTGGCGACACGCTCGTCGCGGCCCGTGATTTCCGGGCCCTCCCGCTCGAGCAGCTACGCGAGATCGACCTGCAAAAATCGGCCCTGCTCGCCAATCTCGAACGTCTCGCGGCGGGCGCCGCCGCCCATGACGTATTGCTCTGGGGCGCGCGCGGCACCGGCAAATCCGCGCTGGTGAAGAGCGCGGTCGCCTCAGTCCAGGCAGCCGGCGGCGATCTCGCGCTGATCGAAGTGGTGACAACGCGCCTCGACACCCTCGCCACTTTGTTTGCGGCGATCGCGCCTGTCCCCCGCGCCTTTATCCTGTTCATCGACGATCTCGGCTTCGACGCCGCCGGCGATGCCCGTGCGCTGCGGTCGATGCTCGAAGGCGGTGCCGAGGCGCGGCCGGCCAATGCCCGGCTGGTCGTCACCTCCAACCGTCGCCATCTCGTGCCGCGTGACATCGCCGAGCAGGAAAGCGCGATCAACCCGCGCGACACAATCGACGACAATCTCGCGCTCGCCGACCGCTTCGGGCTCAGCCTTGGCTTCCACACGATCGACCAGGACACCTATCTCGCGATCGTGCGGGGCTATGCGGCCGCGCATGACCTCGCCTTCGATCCGCAGGAGGCGGTCGGCTGGGCGACCCGACGGGGCAGCCGATCGGGCCGCGTCGCCTGGCATTATATCGTCGATCTGGCCGGCAGGAGTGGCCGGTCGCTCATATCCGGCTGATTCGACGCAAATCCGTCTCGTGCTGGCTTGACTCGTCCACGGCGTGGCGCTGACTCCACCCAATGACCAATATCGGCGACTTCGATCTGTGCGAACGCTTGTCGCCGGCCTTACCGATCAGGGTCACTCAGGTCATTGTCGGCCTGTTATGCGTCACCGCGGCATGGGTCGTGCGGATGATTTTCGATATCATCGCGGGCGGCGCTGCGCCGTTCGCGCTGATTTATCCCGCGATCATGCTGGCGACCCTGTTCGCCCGCGCCTTCGCCGGCGCCGTCACCGCCATGATCATGATCCTCTATATCTGGTATTATCTCTATCCGATCCAGGGCTCGTTCCGCTTCGAGAACGCAGCGGGTGCTTTCGCGGTCGCCGTGGTTGCGATCACCGCGATCATCACGATCGCCATTGCCGAGGTGTTCCGGCGCACGGCGCACAAAGCGACGCAGGAGCGCGACCGTCAGATCGAGGACCGCGACCTGTTCCTCGCCGAGTTCGACCACCGGATGAAGAATAATTTCGCCATCGTTGCCGGCCTGCTCGACATGCAGAAGCGGCGTGCGAGCGACCCCGCAACGGCGGAGGCACTCGAGGCAGCGCAAATGCGGGTCGACAGCATCGCCCGCGCCCATCTCCATCTCTATCGTGGCAGCAACCAGCCCGGCACAGTCAAGATTCGGGGTTATCTCGGCGATCTCTGCGCGGCATTGTCCGAATCGCTGTTCCTGAAAGGCGGCATCATCCTCACCTGCGACAGCGACGAGGCGGCGGTGCCGCGCGACCGCGCGGTCTCGATGGGGCTGGTTGTCAACGAACTCGTCACCAACGCCGCCAAACACGCCTTTCCGGGGCGCGATCTTGGCACCATCACCGTCACCTTCCGCACGAAAGAGAATGGCTGGCTTCTCAAGGTGGCCGATGACGGCGTCGGCATGCCAGCTATGGCCGCACCGGCTAGGCACGACAATGGGCTCGGCACCCGGCTGATCGAAGCCTTTGCGCGGCAGGCCGGCGGCGTGATCAGCACCGATAGCGATCAGAGCGGAACGCGCGTGACGCTCGAACTGGCGGCCTAACCCAGAGCCTCGACCTGCTCCGCCAGCTCGAGCCAGCGATGCTCCGCCGCCTCCTTCTGCGCCCGGGTCGCCTCGATCGCCTTCATCAGCCGGTCAAACGCTGCGGGCTCTTTCGCATAGAGATCTGGGTCGGCGAGCGCCGCCTCGTCACGGGCAATGGCTGTTTCGAACTGCTCGATCTGCTTGGGCAACAGCTCATAGTCGCGCTGGTCCTTGTAGGTCAGCTTGGCGCGGGGCGCTGGCGGTGCGGTCGGCTCCACCTTGCGCGGGTTGGCGCGCTTGCCGCCGAGCACGCGCAGCTTGCGGCGCTTCTCCCAATCCTCATAGCCGCCCGCGACCACATCGACCGTGCCCGAACCATCGAGCCCGAGCGTGATCGTCACGGTGCGATCGAGAAAGTCGCGGTCATGGCTGACGATCAGGACCGTACCGTCATAGTCCGAGATCACTTCCTGCAGCAGATCGAGCGTTTCGAGATCGAGGTCGTTGGTCGGCTCGTCGAGCACCAGCAGGTTCGAGGGCCGCGCGAATTCGCGCGCCAACAGCAGCCGCGAGCGCTCACCGCCCGACAGCGTGCCGACCAACGCGTCGACCAGCCCGGGTTCAAACAGGAATTCCTTGAGATAGCCGATGACGTGCTTCTTGACGCCCTGCACCTCGATCCAGTCGCCACCGTCAGCAAGCACCTCGCGCACCGTCTTGTCCGGCGCCATCAGGCTGCGCTGCTGGTCGATGACGATCCGGTCGAGCGTCTTGGCGAGGCGGATATGGCCATGGTCGGGCGCCAGCTCGCCGGTCAGCAGCTTGAGCAGCGTCGTCTTGCCCGCGCCATTGGCGCCGACAATGCCTATCCGGTCGCCGCGCGTGATGCGCAGCGTCAGGTCCTTGATGATCGGGCGGTCTCCGAAGCTCTTCGACACGGCCTTGACGTCGATCACCACCTTGGTGCGGACGTCGTCGCTGCCGATCGAGAGGTTGGCGGTGCCCTGCGGCCCCATCATCGCTGCCCGCGTCGCGCGCATCTCATGGAGCTTGGACAGACGGCCCTGGTTGCGCTTGCGCCGCCCCGTCACGCCGCGCAGCAGCCAAT
>JBDTXU010000477.1:0-6018 GCA_040006055.1 Sphingomonas bacterium
CTTCATCAGATCGGCATGGCCGCCGGGGCGCAGGGTCAGCGTATCCTGCAGCGACGCGGTCGCGGCTTCCGATGGCGGCGCGATGCTGGTGACGGCAGGGTCGAAATCATCCCGCAGGATGCGGGCCATCATCGGCGCCTGCGTCTGGGCTCCACAATAGCCTCCTTTTCTGGGGAGATTTGGGCTGGGGAGATTTGCGCTGAGAGTATTCTGGGGGGGCGCATCAAGCGCGGGCTGCTGCCAGACCGGGGTTCGCCGGACGGGCCTGATCTCCGTCGGCACGGATCGTACGCGCATCGGCGTTGAATCCTGAAATTCCTCGACCGGTATATTCCGCTGGCGCACCGGCGTCGGTTCGCGCGGCGGTGGTGTCGCCTCGACGGGGATGCGCCGCGATCGTACCGGGGTTGTTTCCGATGGCGCAGGTGTCGGGGTATCCGAGTAAGGCTCCGTCGGCGTGCGCCGGACACGGACCGGTGTCGGATCGCGCTCGGGGGGCGTGGCTTCGACCGGCACACGGCGCATCCGCACGGGCGTGGTCTCCGAAGGATCTGGCGTGGAGGTCTCCTCGACCGACCCGCGCCGGACCCGGACAGGTGTCGGATCGCGCTCCGGGGGTGTGGCCTCGACCGGTGTGCGGCGCATGCGCACGGGCGTGGTTTCGGAAGGGTCGGACGTGGACGTCTCTTCCGCCGGCGCGCGTCGGGCGCGGACCGGTGCCGGATCGCGCTCGGAGGGCGTGGCCTCGACCGGGATGCGGCGGCTCCGCACGGGTACGGAATCGGATTGAGCGGCATCCGGCTCGGCCTCGAACGGGTCGCGCGCGGCCTGGGTGTCGTCGCCACGCGCGCGCCGGATGCGGACCGATCGCCGTTCGGAGGGCTCATCCGCCGGCGCCACCTGCTCCCGATCTTGCACATACACTGAGCTCGGCCCGCTCGGGCTTGGCGCCGGCGTCTCGGTGCCCGGCGCGCGCCGGATGCGCGCGGTGCCGGGCGTACGGGCAGGTGCAGGTGTGGGGGTCGGCAGCGCAACCGGGGTTTGCGTGCGAACCTGCGCCTGGCCGGACGGCGCCATGGTCACCGCGATCAGCGCCAGGGGCAGCGCCAGCGGCAGCGGTCCGAATTTGAGCAAATCCAGCGAGCCATTGGGTGTGTTGCGCATCGACCGTCTCCCGTGCGGGGCGGCTTTCAGCCCCGTGACGTATTGAGAGACGGGAAAAGCGCGCCGAACCGGACACGGCTTGCAGATTTAGGTGATTTGGGTGCCGTGCGACGGTGGCTTTTGCTTGCCATTCCCGCCCCTTGGCCGCATGAAAACGCGGCGGGTAAGGGAGCGTAATGGGCAATATCATCCGGCCGGACGGTGCCCCAAAGGTCGCGGACGACCTCGTCGAAAGCCTGTACGCTGAACTGCGCACCATCGCCCGGCGCGAGCATTATCGGGCCGGGGCGCCGCAGACGCTGCAGACGACGGCGCTGATCAACGAAGCCTATCTCAAGCTCCGCAAGCGCGAGGGGTGGGAGAGCCAGTCGCAATTCCTTGGCTGCGCGGCGACGGCTATTCGCCACATCCTGATCGATGCCGCGCGCGCACGGCTCGCGTCGAAGCGCGATGCCCCGACCTACCGCTTCACCCAGCAGCTCGATTCCTTTGCCGCGACGCCGCCCGAGGACAGCGAAGTGGTCAAGCTGGGGGAGGCACTCAAGCAGCTCTCGCAATTCGATCCGGCACTGGCGCAGGTGGTCGATTGCCGCTTCTTCGCCGGGATGGATGAACGCGAGACCGCCAATGTGCTCGGCGTCAGCGATCGGACGGTGCGCCGCTGGTGGGTCCAGGCCCGCGCCTGGATCCACAACGAAATGGCTGTCGCTTAGGGTTTCGCGATCCGCGCCCGTAGCGCTGGCAGCGCCTTCAGATACGATGCACCCGCCGGGCCCAGTGCCTTCAACAACGCCTCGGCCTGATCGACCACCACCTTTGCCTCGACCCGCTTCCCCTGCTTGAGCAGCGCAATCGCGCGAGCATGAAGCGCGATGGCATAGGTCGGGCCGGGCATTGCCTTCACCACGGGCTCGATGCGATCGAGCGTACGCAGTGCCGATGCCGGATCGCCGGCTTCGGCCGTCGCCTCTGCCAGCGTCGCGCCGGCGGCAATGGTCGGCAGGGCCGCGGGGCTGATCTTCTCCGCGAGCATCGGTTCGGATTCGGCGAGCGAGCGCACGGCATCGGCATAGTTGCCGCGCGCAAGCTGGGCGCGGCCAAGCTGGAGCAGATCGACGCCAAGCCCCGCCGAACGGCCGAAGCGCGCGCGCCGCTTCGCGACGACATCGCGGAAGATTGCCTCGGCAGCGGCGGCCTGATTGGTCTTGAGCAGGCGGACACCCTTCAACTGGGTGATGCCGAGGCCCATCATGCTCGCTTCCTGGCCGGTGCGCTTCAGGATGGCGTCGGCGCGCGCGAAGATCGCCGGCATCGCGTCGAACTGGTTCGCCTCCTGCATATAGACCAGCAGATTATTGTAATAGGTCAGCAGATCGCGGTGATTCTCGCCTTTGGCCTTGTCGGCCCGGTCGAGGCCGCGCGTCATCAGCGTGATCGCCTCCTCGACCTTGCCGGTCCGGCGCAGCAACTGAGCCCGGGCGATATCGATATCGACCAGCTCGGCCGCGAAGCGATCGGGGTCGCGGCGGAACACCGGCTCGGCGGCGTCGAGCAGCGGCGCGATCTCATCGTTGCGCCCCATTGTGGCGGCCGCGCCGGCCGCGCGCGACTTGATCTGGGCGGTCGCAACCGCGTCGTCCTTGCCGATGCCGCGCTTGAGGGCGCGGGTGATCAGCGCATCGGCGCCGGCCGCATCCTCCAGACTGGCGTAAAGATCGAACAGGGTGGTGACGAGGGTCGCCGATTCAGTGCTCGTATCGACTGAGTTCACCAACCGCTCGGCCGTCTGGTCGAGCATCTGTTTGACCGTGGCGTCTTCGCCTTCATGGCTCGCGGTGTCGCGGAACATGACCGTGAGCATGCGGTTGATCGCTTCGCCGCGGCGCGCCTGCGCGACTGCGATATCGCGCTCGATCGCCGTCTGGCGCGCCTGCCAGGCAATGCCGCCCGCACCGATCAGCAATGCCGCCAGCGCCGCCGCGCTCGCCGCCGTAGCCCAGCGATAGCGCCGCAGGAACCGGCCGAACATATAGCGCGTCGATCCCCCGCGCGCCTGGACCGGCTCGAGCGACTGATGCCGCGCGATATCGTCGGAAAGCGCGCTCGCGCTGCGATACCGCTCCGCGGGCTGTCGCCGCATTGCCTTCAGGATGATAGCATCCAAATCGCCGCGAATGCGTGCCCCGGGCACCGGCGCATCCTCGCGCTCAGCCATGCGGCTCGGCATCGCCGGGTCTTCATACAGCACGCGGCGGATGATCGCCGGCACCGATGCACCCTCGCGCCGCCACGGGCCGGTCCCGGTCATCAGCTCGTACAGCAGCACGCCGAGCGCATAGACGTCCGTCGCGACGGAAACCTCATCGCCATCCAGCTGTTCGGGCGCCGCGTAGTCGGGCGTCAGCATCGCCTGGGTGACGATCGGCACCGCTGCGGTATCGTCGAGCAGCTTGGCGATGCCGAAATCGAGCAGGCGGGGCTTGCCGGCTGCATCGATGACGATGTTCGAAGGCTTGATGTCGCGGTGCACGACCAGATGCGCATGGGCATAGGCGACAGCATCACAGACTTCGCTGAACAGCCGCAGGCGCGTATCGAGATCGGCCTTGTGCTTCCGGCACCAGCTGTCGATCGGCTCGCCATCGACATATTCCATCGCCATGAACGGGCGGCCGTCCTCGGCGACGCCAGCGTCGATCAGCCGCGCGATGCCGGGGTGTTCGAGCCGGGCGAGCAGCTTGCGTTCGCGCAGGAAGGTCTCGCCGTGATCGGCCGCTTCGGCGCGCAGCAGCTTGAGGGCGACGCGCTGTTCGAAATCCTTGGCGGTGCGGTGCGCCAGATAGACTTCGCCCATCCCGCCGCGCCCGATCAGGCGGTCGACCGTGAACCCGCCCACGACCTGGCCTTCGGCGAGCGAACGATAGGCACTGGCCTTGCCCGGCTGCTCGATCGAGGGCGCCACCCCGTCCAATATGCCCTCGGCATTGGCCGCGGTGAGGAGCGCCCGGGTCTGGGTCACGATCTCCGGGGGCTGTGTGGATTGCCCCAGTTTCCGGGCCTGCTCTTCAGGCGGAAGGTCGACCAGTTCCTCGAACAACGCCTGAATCGCGCCCCATGCTTCGACCGTTACCCCCTGCATTACCGACCTTTCCCCGTTTCCACGCAGGGTAGCCTGATTCGGTGAGACGGCACCAGCCCGCTCCCCCACCCGGCCTCCCATCCAGGATATTCTGTGGGAGGCCGGGTGGGGGAGCGGGCGGAGCCGCCCAAGGTTCCGGCGATGCGCAGCATCGTTGGAAAGGCAGCGCAGGGTGGTGCCGCTTCAGCGCAGCTGCAACAGACCACAGCGTCGAAGCTCCAACAAAATCGCGGTCTCAAATTTTTATTGACCCCGCCTGTCCGCTTTTCCGCGCTTTCCCCGTCTTGCCTCACACAGGATGCAGCAAAGGAAGAGCCCCCATGATTTCGCTTCGCAAAGTTGGAATGACCGCGCTGTTCCCGATCCTCGGCGCGGGCCTGATCGGCAGCACCGCGATCGCGCAGACCGCCGGCACCGATTACTTCACCTACCGCGCCGGCGCGCGCATCGTCCAGATGCCGGCCGACGCGGATATGTCGGACATGTCGCGGAGCCCGCTCAACCTGATCGATGAATCGCCAAGCACTGACTGGACCGACGAGGCCGGCCAGGTGGTGTTCGTCTTCGAGCTCGCCGAAGAAACCGAGCTCAGCAGGATCGCCTTCGATACCGGCGGTCTCAACCGGGACCGCAAGGCGCCGAAGGGCTTCACCATCGCCCTGTCGAACACATCGGCCAAATCGGGCTTCGAGGACGTGCTGTCCGGCCAGCTCCGGATGAACGCCAACGGCCAGTCCTTCGCGTTCAAGCCCGAGGAGCGCCCGACCGGCCGCTGGGTCCGGCTGACGATCGAGGGCAATTACGGCGATGATTATACCGGGCTGACCGGCTTCCACGGCTATGGCCGCCAGACCACCAACACCGCCTCCATGCCCGATATGACCGGCAATTATGACGGCGCCAGCGGCTGGGGCTGGATCCATCTCACCCAGCAGGGCGATCGCGTGACGGGATGCTATGAATATGAGCGTGGCGAAGTGACCGGCACGATCGACGGCCGCGTGATGAAGCTCGACATGGTCCAGACCGGCTCGGACGAGAGCAAGTCCCGCACCCTCGGCCTGTTCCAGCTCACCGCCGATCGGCGCGGCATTGTCGGCCTTACGCGAGGCCTCGATAAGGCCTCGCGCGACAGCTACGCGAATTATTACAGCGCCCGCAAGGTCGGCAATTCCGCCGGCGGTTGCTGATCTCAGTCGAAGGGAAACCCATCATGCGCATCACCCTCGCCGCAGCGACGCTGCTCGCCACGACCGCCTGTTCCCCCCCGTCCCAGGCACCGGCTGCCAACGACGCCAATGTCGTGCCCGCAGTCGAAACCAGCGTGCTGGCCTCAACCGACGCCAAACCCAATATCCCCGCCCCGAAGCGGCAGGCCGGGCTTTGGACCTTCACCGATGTCGCCGCCAATGGCGACGAACTGTTCACCGATACGCTGTGCGTCGGAGAAAAGTCGGAAGCGAAATATTCCGCCTTCCAGCAGATCGGCAATGGCGGAGACTGCACCGCGCGCACCTTCACAAAAACAGCCGACGGCTACAGCTACGTCACCGTTTGCGGCGTACCCGATATGAAGCCGGTCACGACGCGCGGCACGCTGAAGGGCGATGTGGCAACGGGCTACACGCTCGAGGAAGTCCTGGATCTGAGCGTCAACGGAGACGATCAGAAGATCGTCGCCAAACGCACCGGCGATTGCCCGGCCGGCATGAGCG
>JBDTXU010000478.1:0-2387 GCA_040006055.1 Sphingomonas bacterium
GACGTCGAGAATTTGAGCACGCTCGAGGCGCTGCGCGGCTGCTCGGTCGTGCCGAGCCAGCCATTGGTCCATTCATAGGCCTTGCGCGCCGGCGCGCCCTTCACGTCGAGAAAACTCACCTGCTTCTGCTGCGCGTTGGCGATCGTGGTACGATCGGCGAGCGGATAGAGATAGTAGTTGCCGAGCCGTTCATGGGTGTTCGTCTCGGTTCCGGCCTCGTCGAGCCTCGCATCGGCAAGCTGGGCGAACCCCTGCCCGCCCCTATTGGGGTTGCCCGCCACCAGCAGCACATTGGCGTCGCGATAGGTGGTGCCGGTGCTGTTGGTGAGCGTGACCCAGCCCTGCATGTCGACCGCGCCTTTGGCCTCGTCGAACAGCATGACATAGTCGCTGGTCCAGCCGAGCCCCGGCGTCAGATAGGTGAGCGTCGCGGGCACCCGTCCGGCGCGTGCGACCTGGAGCGTGACCGACAAGGTCGGCCGCGCGCGCAGATTCTCCGGCACCTTGTCGAACACAACGCGCACCGGCAGCCCGTCATCGCGGAGCACCTCGATCCGCTGGCCGATCTGGAGCACGATGCCGCCATTGGCCGCCAGCACCTTGGCCTGTTCACGCGTCTCGACGCCAGTCGCGGGATTGGTGCGCACGATCGTGACGACCGAGCCGACCGCCTTTTCCATCAGCTTGTCGGGGGACAGCAGATCGAAATCGAAATTCTGCTCGACAATGCCGATGCCGGGGCCGGCCAGCGTAACCGTCTCGGAGCGGATCTGCGCCGACACATCGGGGAAATCCTGCCGCGTGCGGCCGGCCGCGAGATCGAGCTGGCGAAGATCCTGCACAAGCGACTGGCCGTTCTGGTAGATAGTGACCGCCACGTCGCCCTGGGCATTTGGCGTTCGGAGATCGGCGCTCGGGCCAATTTGTGGTGCCGTTTGAGCCTGGCTTGCCAAGGGCAATGCCACAAGCGCCGTCGTTGCCACCCACAAACGCATCGCCACCTCCCCGATAATTTGGGCCATGCTAAGGGCAAGCGCCCGGAGGTCAATCGCAGACGAGCGATATATCGTCACCTGCGGCCGATTGTCTTTCCCAGGGCGCCCAACAAAAAGGCCGGCCCCGCTACTGCGGAACCGGCCTTTTCGAACATATCGGGCGATCAGCTCGCCGAAGTCGTCTCGCTCGCTGGTGGGCGGCCACGGCGACGGCGGGGCTTTTCCTCGGCCTCGTCGGGCACCACAGCCGAGACGTTCAGCGACGGCGGCAGGAGATCCGCCTCGAACATGGCAGGAGCCTCTTCCTCGACCACGCGGCGCGGCGGACGGCCACGGCGCGGACGCTCCGGAGCTGCGGGTGCCGGCTCTGGGGCTGCGTCCTGGACGGCCGGAGCCTCCTGACGAACCGGCGCTTCGCGCTGGACCTGGTCGCGCTGGACCTGGTCGCGCTGGACCTGGTCGCGCTGGGGCCGCGCTTCACGGCGCGGCGCGCGATCTTCGTCATCCTGTGCATAAGGCGCGCGGTTGCCACGATCCGCGTTGTTGCGGTCATTCCCGTTGCGGTCGTCGCGGGCATAACGATCGTTATTGCCCTCATAGCCATTGCCATTGTTGCGCGAGCGCGGGCGCTCATCGTCATACTGGCCGGCCTGTTGCCCCGATTGCTGTCCGGACTGCTGCCCATATTGCTGGTTGCCGTTCGGGCCTTCATTCTGGCGATTGCCCCGGTCCTGGCGATCCGGCCGGTCTTGCCGATCCTGATTGCCGTTCTGGCCGCCATTATAGCCATTGCCGTTCGACTGGCGCGGCTCGGACTGGCGCGGTTCGGCGATGCGAGGCTCCGGGCGCGCGATCGGCTCGCCGTCCTCGTCATATTCCTGCTCGTCTTCCTCATAGGGAGCGCCGCCATTCTGGCGCCGGTTCTCCTCGAAGCGCGAACGCGTCTCGGCGAGCACGCGGAAATAATGGTCCGCGAACTGCAGATAATATTCGGTGTTGACGCGGTCGCCCTGCATCTGCGCGTCGCGGGCGAGCGTCTTGTATTTCTCGAGCAGCTGGGCGGCGTTACCGCGCGCACGGTTGTCGATGCGGTTGCCATTATCCTGGCGGCCCGGATTACCTTGCGGGCGCTGTTGCTGCCCGCCACGGCCGCGACGGCGGCCGGCCTGACGATTATTGATCAAGTGTTGTTGTCCTGTCCTTCGAAACCAACTCGGTCGTGCTCCAGAAATGTGGATGCATGTCCCTTGGCTCGTCCACGCCGACCATCGGCGAAACGGGCCTGCCACGGTCGCCGGACGACAGCGACTTCATGACGAAGGGAGCGGGCAACAGCCCGTTTTCAACCGGTTATGAAGAAAACGCGTGCCCCTGCCCCGCTCATAGCGGCTG
>JBDTXU010000479.1:0-43847 GCA_040006055.1 Sphingomonas bacterium
TCGCCCAAGCGACGCCGCGGGCCTCGAGCCAGGCCTTGGCAAAGCCGGTCGGGCCGTGTTCGGCCATCAGCCGAGCAATGAGGATTTGATCGCCCTTGCTGGAAGCCGCTGTGAAGGCGAGCGCCACCTCGCCCAGACCCAGCTCGAACAGACGATTGCCGCGGCGTGACTGGCAGTAATAGTCGCGCTTCGGGGTGGCGCGGCTGAGGATCTCGATCTGACGATCGTTGAGCCCGAAGCGTTCATAGATTGTCGCGATCTGGGGCTCGAGCGCGCGCTCGTTAGGCAGGAAGAGCCGCGTCGGGCAGCTTTCGATAATGGCCGGCGCAATCGCTGAACCGTCGATGTCGGCGAGCGATTGGGTGGCGAAAATCACGCTCGCGTTCTTCTTCCGCAGCGTCTTCAGCCATTCGCGGAGCTGGCTGGCAAAGCCTTCATCATCGAGGGCGAGCCAACCTTCGTCGACGATCAACAGCGTCGGACGACCATCCAGACGATGCTCGATCCGGTGAAAAAGGTAGGCAAGCACGGCTGCGGCGGCGCCCGTGCCGATCAGACCTTCGGTTTCGAAGGCGAGCACGTCGGCTGACCCGACACGCTCGGTCTCGGCATCGAGCAGACGACCCCAAGGCCCGCCGACGCAATAGGGCTTGAGCGCTTGTTTAAGCGCCTTGCTCTGGAGCAAGACCGATAGGCCCGTAAGGGTGCGTTCTGACGTGGGGGCCGACGCCAGATTATTGAGCGCCGACCAGACATGCTCCTTTACGTCAGGCGTAACGTCGACCTTCTCGCGGGCCAGGATGGCGGCGACCCATTCGGCCGCCCATGCGCGTTCCTCTTCGGCATCGATCCCGGCCAGCGGCTGCAAGGCGACCGGTTCGGTCGCGTCTTCGGCGAGTGAGCCGCCAAGGTCGTGCCAGTCACCCCCCATCGCCAGCGCGGCTGCCCGGATTGAGCCGCCAAAATCGAAGGCAAAGATCTGCGACCGGGCATAGCGGCGAAACTGGAGCGCCATCAGCGCCAGTAGCACCGACTTGCCGGCGCCCGTTGGGCCGACAACCAGGGTGTGGCCGACGTCCCCGACGTGGAGCGAGAAGCGGAATGGCGTCGACCCTTCCGTCTTGGCCAGAAAGAGTGGCGGAGCATTAAAATGCTCGTCGCGTTCCGGTCCTGCCCAGACGGCGGAGAACGGCATCATATGCGCCAGGTTCAGGGTCGAGACCGGCGGCTGGCGGACATTGGCATAAACGTGGCCCGGCAGGCTGCCGAGCCATGCCTCGACGGCGTTGACGCGCTCCACCATGCAGGTGAAGTCACGGCCCTGGATCACCTTTTCGACGAGCCTTAGCCGCTCATCGGCGATGCGAGGGTCATCGTCCCAGATGGTCACGGTTGCGGTGACATAGGCCGCTCCCACCAGATCAGAGCCGAGTTCCTGAAGCGCCATGTCGGCGTCCGCGGCCTTGTTGGCGGCGTCGCTGTCCATGAGGGCTGAGGCCTCGTTCGTCATGATCTCCTTGAGCATCGCCGCGATGGATTTGCGCTTGGCGAACCATTGGCGGCGAATACGGCCCAGGACTCTCGCGGCGTCGGTCTTGTCGAGGCAGATCGCCCGGGTGACCCACCGATAATCGAACGCAAGGCGGTTGAGGTCGTCCAGCAGGCCCGGCCAGGTTTGTGACGGAAAGCCCATGATGGTCAGCGTGCGCAGGTGAGCCTGTGCCAGGCGAGGTTCGAGCCCGCCAGTGAGCACTTGATCGGCGAGGATGGCGTCGAGATGCATGGGGGTTTCGGGCACCCGGACTTGATGCCGGTGGGTCGAGACCGTCGCGTGCAGATAGGTCAGGGTCTCGATGTCGCTCAGCCACGCGGTTTCGGGCATGAACCCGTCAACGAGGTTGAGGACGCGGTCGGTGCGATCGATGAAGGTGGCGAGTTGCTCGTGACCGTTGATACCGGATTGCTCACGGCCCTCGTACAGCCAGGCCTCGGCGCGGGCGGCGTCCTCGGCCGGTGGCAACCACACCAGCGAAAGGAAATAGGACGACTCATAGTGCGCGCCGGTTTCGTCGAACTGCGCCCTGCGCTCGAAATCGACGAGATTGGAGACGCCGTCCGGAAACGTGCCAGGCGGATAGGCACTGGCCGGATGGCGCTGTGCCTCGACGAAGATCGCCCATCCGGATCCCAGACGCCGCAAGGCATTGTTGAGCCGTGACGTCGTGGAGACCAACTCGGCCGGTGTCGCGCTATCGAGGTCCGGACCGCGGAACCGGGCAGTGCGCTGAAAGCTGCCGTCCTTGTTGAGAATGACGCCTTCGGCAACCAGTGCCGCCCACGGCAGAAAATCGGAGAGAGATTGGGATTTCCCGCGATACTCGGAGAGATTCAGCACGACCGGTCTCACGCGCCGAAATGGGTCGGGTAGCGAAGGTGGCGGCGCACCACATCGACGAAGGCGGGGTCGCGCCGCGCTGCCCATACGGCGGCCATGTGCCCGACGAGCCAGATCAGCAGGCCAGCCAGCCAAAGCCGCAACCCCAGCCCGAGAGCTGCGGCAAGTGTGCCATTGATGATGGCTAGCGAGCGCGGGGCGCCACCGAGGAGAATCGGTTCGGTCAGGCTGCGCCGAACCGGGGCATAGAAGCCGACAGCGGGTTCATCCGTGCCGAGCATCAGACCAGCGCCCCGCCGCCGAACGAGAAGAAGGACAGGAAAAACGAGCTGGCAGCGAAGGCGATCGAAAGCCCGAAGACGATCTGGACCATCTTGCGAGCGCCGCCCGAGGTGTCGCCAAAAGCGAGCGTGAGCCCGGTTACGATGATGATCATCACCGCGATGATCTTGGCGACCGGTCCTTGAATCGACTCCAAGATCGACTGGAGCGGCGCCTCCCACGGCATGTTGGAGCCGGCGGCGTAGGCAGGTGCGGTTGTGATCGCGAGCAACGCGAAGGTTGCTGCGCCGGTCAAGCAGCGACGGAACATGGTCATGGCAGGTCTCCTGGCGAAGTTTGGAGGTGGTGGATGAGCCGGTAGTCGCCCTCCGGGGTCAGCCCTTCGACGCGCATGAGCTCGGCGAGCCGGCGGGTGGTGCCGCGGCCTGAGAGAACAGCGATCAGGTCAATGGTCTCGGCGATCAGCGCGCGCGGCACCGTGATCACCGCTTCCTGGATGAGCTGTTCGAGACGACGCAGAGCGCCAAGCGCGGAGCCGGCGTGTAAGGTGCCGACACCGCCGGGGTGGCCTGTGCCCCACGCTTTGATCAGGTCGAGCGCTTCGCCGCCGCGCACCTCACCAATCGGGATCCGGTCAGGACGCAGGCGCAGCGCCGAGCGAACCAGGTCGGTCAAGCTCGCTGCGCCGTCCTTGGTCCGTAGCGCGACCAGATTTGGGGCCGCGCACTGCAATTCGCGGGTGTCTTCGATGAGCACCACCCGGTCGCCGGTTCGGGCGACCTCGGCGAGCAAGGCGTTGACGAGTGTCGTTTTGCCGGTGGACGTGCCGCCAACCACGAGGATGTTCTTGCGGGCGTAAACGCCAGCGCGGAGACTCTCGGCCTGCTCGGCGGTCATGATCCCCGCCTCGACATAATCGGTCAGGGTGAAGACGGCGACGGCGGGCTTACGGATGGCGAAGCTGGGCGCGGCGACGACGGGAGGCAGCAGGCCCTCAAAGCGCTCGCCGGTTTCGGGGAGTTCGGCCGACACCCGCGGGTTGCCGCCATGGACCTCGGCTCCGACGTGGTGGGCCACCAGCCTGACGATGCGCTCGCCGTCGGCGGCGTTGATGCGTGCGCCGGTATCCTCCAGGCCGCCCGCGAGCCTGTCGATCCACAGACGGCCATCAGGGTTGAGCATGACTTCGACGACGCCCGGGTCATCGAGATACCCGGCGATGTCGGCGCCCAGCGCGGTCCGCAACATCCGTGCGCCGCGTGCGAAACTCTCGGACCGGAAAGCAATTGTGGTCACGAACGTCGTCCCGTTTTCGCGTCTCGCCGGAGGCGAGACAGTCAACGGGTCAAGCAAGAAGCGGCGATATCGTGCTGGTTCAATAGGCTTGAGGGCGTAGTAGGGCTGTAGCGTACAATGGCAGGGAAACGGCGGTTCACTCCTCGTCGGGATCTGCGCCCGTCGCCGCCGGAACGTCCTGAACGATCTCGTCGGCGAAGCTGCGCCCTTTGGCGAGGCGTCGTCCCAGGGTCTCAACGAAACCCTCGAAGCGTTCGCGGCCCTTTGCTTGAGCTGCGGCCTGAGCGGTATCGGGAAGCGGCGGAACGGCCGTCAGCCAGAAGCGCACGAAAAGAGCCAATGTCTCGTTGCTGATCATGATGTGGCGCTCGAGGCGGTCGATCTGGCGTGTCATGCGATCGAGCCGTCTCGCCAGCGCCGCTTCCAGGCGGTCGGCGCCGTCTGGTGATAGGTGGGATGACAATGCGGCTTGCACCACGTCGCCTTGGGCGACCCGCCGGCGCCGGGCATAGTCAGCCAAATCCCGGCTCAGCTCAGCGGGAAGGCGGAATGTCTGTTTGATCCTGGGAGGCGGCTTCACAACACGATCCCATCGTCGGGATCAAGTGCGGTCTGACGCGCTATGCCACGCATTCGCGCCTGCAGCGTCTGTGCGCGAAGGGCGTCGTCGTCAGGCTCGTCGTCCAGGGCGTCGAACTCGCGCACGGGCAGCGGTGTCTCCGGCGCGATTGCCTCATGCGCGGGAATTTCTGGCTCCCGCCGGATTCCGGCATTGGCAGAATCGTCGGCTTCGCCATCGACGGCATCATCCCCTGAAGTCTTTGCCGCGGTCGGCGCAAATGGCAGCGGCGCCAGCGCGCTCCAATCATCGTTCTGCGCGCCAACTGCCTCGCGCTGGGTCGGTTCGGTGGGAGGAGGCAGTAGTCGCGCCTTGAGTTGGCGGTCCTCATAGTAGCGCGCCTTCGTTGCCCGGACCGGGAAGAGTCCTGAAACGAGCACAATCGCGTCGCTCGGCGGGAGCTGCATGATTTCGCCCGGGGTCAGCAGCGGCCTCGCTGTTTCCTGACGCGAAACCATCAAGTGGCCGAGCCAGGGCGACAGACGATGGCCGGCATAGTTGCGGGCATCGCGGATCTCGGTCGCGGTTCCCAAGGCATCGCTTACACGTTTGGCTGTGCGCTCGTCGTTGGTCGCGAAACTCACGCGGACGTGGCAGTTGTCGAGGATCGCATTGTTCGGCCCGTAAGCCTTTTCGATCTGGTTGAGACTTTGCGCGATTAGGAAGCTGCGGATGCCGTAGCCCGCCATGAAGGCAAGCGCCGACTCGAAAAAGTCCAGGCGACCGAGCGCGGGGAACTCGTCGAGCATCAGCAGCAGGCGGTGGCGCCGTCCCTTGGCGGCAAGGTCTTCGGTCAGGCGTCGCCCGACCTGATTGAGGATCAGCCGGATCAGGGGCTTTGTGCGCGAGATGTCAGACGGCGGGACGATCAGATAGAGCGTGACCGGGTCTCGCCGATCAACAAGATCAGAAATCCGCCAATCGCATCGGCGCGTCACGCGCGCGACGACAGGGTCGCGGTATAGGCCGAGGAAGGACATGGCGGTCGACAGCACGCCCGATCGCTCGTTTTCGCTTTTGTTCAACAGTTCGCGCGCGGCCGACGCAACGACGGGATGAACGCCGTCATCCCCGAGATGCGGAGTCGTCATCATGGCGCGCAGCGTCGTATCGATGGGACGCCTGGGATCCGAAAGGAAGTTGGCAACGCCCGCCAACGTCTTGTCGGCCTCGGCATAGAGGACGTGCAGGATCGCGCCGACGAGCAGGGCGTGGCTGGTCTTTTCCCAGTGATTGCGTTTCTCGAGTGCGCCCTCGGGATCGACCAGAATATCGGCGATGTTCTGAACGTCGCGCACTTCGGAGGGCCCGCGGCGAACTTCGAGCAGAGGGTTATACGCATCCGAGCTGATATCGGTCGGGTCGAAGCGCAGAACGTGGCTGAACCGGTTGCGCCACCCCGCCGTCAGTCCGAAGTTCTCGCCCTTGATGTCGTGAACAATACAAGCGCCCGGCCAGGTGAGTAGGGTCGGGATGACGAGGCCGACTCCCTTACCTGACCGCGTCGGCGCAAAGCACAGCACATGCTCGGGACCATCGTGACGCAGATACCGCTGGTGGAAGCGCCCGAGGATGACACCATCGTCGCCAAGCAATTTGGCGGTTCGTAATTCGCCCGGCGTCGCCCAGCGCGCCGACCCGTAGGTCGTGACATTCTTCGCCTCACGGGCGCGCCATACCGACATGCCGACCGCCATGGCGATCGACGCAAATCCGCCTGCGGAAGCGATGACAGCGCCTTGATAAAAGATCTTGGGGGCGTAGGGGTCGAAGAAGTACCACCACCAGAAGAACGCAGGCGGCGCGTAGATCGGATGCCCCATAAGGACGAACCATGGTCGTCCCAGTTCGGGTTGATAGCCCAACTGCCATGCGGTCCATTGCGTGGCCCCCCAGACCGAAGCCAGCACGATGAGGGCGACGATCAGAACCTGACCCCAGAGGATTTTGGTCCCGGACATGAAACTACTCCCGCAGCACAGGCGCTGACGGTGGGGTGAGCGCCTAGCGTTGCAAGGGCATTGTCAGTCGCGTCGTAGGATCGGCTAGGCTGTCGTGCAGAACGGCGGGGTCATCCGATGCCGAGCCCTCGCTTGCGGCCCATCGACCAATCGACGCCCCCGCCGGGAAGCATCACGCCTGTGACCTGGCGGCCGAGATGCTGATCAAGGGCGGGCTTCCAGGGCACGAGTTCAAAGCCCAAGCCGTTGTCGATCATGGCGAAGCGGCCCGAGGCGAGATTGACGCGCTGGCGGTAGAGGCCGGCGACATGATTGCCCGGCTCCGAGGGTCGATAAGGTAGGCCGGTCTCGCTCGCCAGATGACCTGACACATTGGCCAGCTCGCTCTGCCTCAGCGTATCAATCAGGTCGCGTGCGAAGACCGCGCCTTGGAGGCGTCGGTTGGCCAGACCCACTGCGGCGAGTGTGTCTGTGCGCTGATCGAGCGCCTGGCGAACTTCAGCGCCGAACCCTGTGCTGGCGACTGGCGGCGGATCGCGGCCGACCAGATGACGATCGAGCCAGGTCGCACCGGTGGCGGCCACCTGTTCGGCGAGGTTGAAATCCGATCGCACAGAGAGGGTGAGACGCTGCTGATTGTCCGCGCCGGTGAAGGGACGCACCTCCACGATCGCACCGAGCTTGGCATCACCTGTGGCTTCGATGCTCGGTAGCCGGACATGATGGGTACGGCCATCGATACCATCGATGACGACATAGCCGGTTCCTGCCAGTTCATCCTGAAGGCCGCGCTCGACGAGGCGCCCGAGGACGTTCGGCGAGCCCTCGCCGTGAATTGCGAAGTCGGCGACGCCGCGCGATTGACCTTGCCGATCGAGCGCTCGATGCATCGTTTTGATGATGTCCCCCCGCTCGCCCAACGCCCGCAGAGTCATCTCGGCGTCGGGTGCGATGGTCCATTGCGCGGGGCCAACCTGATCGGTGATACCGAGGCGCTGAAGATGCTGAGCACGGCCGACCAACAGATCGTGCAGGTCTTTGTCGCCGTGGGCGTGCCCACCGGGACGGAGATCGATGATGCCGCCGGTGTCGTCGGCAAAGTTGCGCAAGGTTCGATCCAGGCGGGTCCACCGCTCCGCACTGACCTCGCGCCGCAGGGTCATGCTGACCTCTTGGTCGCTTCGCGGCCCAAGCTCCAGGGACACGAGCCGCTCAGCCTGACCCCGCAGGCCGCGACTGATATAGTCCCGGCTGATAACGAGATCGGCGCCATCCTGATCACGCCCACGGACCAGGAGATGGACATGCGGGTTGTCGGTGTTGTGGTGGGTGACCGCGACCCAATCGAGCCTGGTTGCCAGATCTGCTTCGGCTTGCGCCATGAGCTCGCGCGTGAATTCTCGGAGGTCGCTCATCTGCGCCGCGTCCTCTGGTGAGACGATGAACCGAAAATGGTGGCGATCCTCTTCGCACCGCTCGGCAAAGGCCCGAGCATCAGCATGGTCGCTTGCGCGATCGAACAGTTGACCGGGACGACCATCTCGGTTCGTCCCGTCGCGTTGAAGGTAGGTCAGGTGAGTGGAAAGCGGGGCGGCGCGAAATTGACTGCCACGGTGACGTGCGACGCGCGTCTTGATGAGCACCCGGCGAGAGGGACTGCGTAGCGCCGCGCGCGCGGTCGCTGCGCGGCCACGGCCAAAGGACGATTGCCGGATACTGACGCTGGAGAACCGTCGTCCGCCATGTCCGGCCCGGCTGGCCGCTCGCATGACTTTGGCGACGAAGCTTTTGGCTTTGCCGCCAGGTGTTCCGCCGTCACGGCTCCGGCCGGGCCGGATACGCAGGTCGTCGTCACCCCGCTTCATCGGCTCATGTCCTGCGAAAAGCGCTTGCTGGCGTCTAAGCGAATGAAATCAAGTCGAAAAATCCAAGAATGTCTGGCAGGGTATCTGCGGGTGCCAGACAATAATATCCAAGAATACCAACCGCATAGACCCAAGCCGCAGGCAGGGCTTTTATCTTGCCCTCTGCTCTGCTTCCGACAGTTCCTACGCCGACCAACTTGCCCGTCACCGCCGACAATACGCCATTGCCGCCGATGGCCGCCCAGCACACGATTTCGCAGGCGGTGCTTCATTGCGTGTACCGGGCTTCGTTCCGCGCAACGAAAAGGGGGCTTCATAGGCCTCCGCGCCGATGAAGCGTGCGCGTCGATCGGAGGCGCGCACGGCGCCTTCGGTCAACATGCGCCGGATCTGATAGGCTTCCTTGTAGGGGTTGCGCGCGAGCGCCTCCCAGACCTGTTCCTGGCGCGCATGGTCGTTGGTGACGGTGAAGGCCATCAGCTGGTCCAGGGTCAATTCGTCCTCGGCGTAGAGGGCGAGCAGCCGGTCGGATACGGACGCCAACTTGAGGCGCTGGCGAACGATGGCCGGTGTGACGAAGAAGCGCGCCGCGATTGCTTCGTCGCCCTGACCCTGTTCGCGCAGGGTCTGGAAGGCACGAAACTGGTCGAGCGGATGCAGCGGCTCACGTTGACTGTTTTCGGCGAGCGAATCCTCCTCGGCCGAGATGTCCGCGCTCTCGCGGATGACGCAGGGCACGGGTGCTGCCCGCGACAGGCGCTTCTGTTTCACGAGCCGTTCGAGCGCACGATAGCGCCGACCTCCGGCCGGCACCTCGAACATGCCGGTTTCATTGCCTTCGGAATCGACGACCGCGCGGACGTTGAGGCTTTGGAGCAGGGTCCGTCGTGCAATGTCCTCGGCAAGATCTTCGATCGAGACGCCGGACTTGATCCGGCGCACATTGGACTGGCTCAGCACGAGCTTGTTGAAGGGGATGTCCCGCGAGGGGGACAGGACGATTTTCTGGGAAGCCTGGGTCATGGGATGTTCTCCGTGACGGGCGGCCGGGAGCCTCTCTCTCGACCCTGACCCGTCACGAAGTCCGTCTCGACCCTCTTACTCTCGTGAACTCCGGCCGAGTTGGCGCGCAGCGGGAGAGTTCACGCCGCTTCCCGATCCTCCTCCCGTGCCGCACTGGTCGCGAAGGCGAGGAGGTAGTCCGCCGCTTTGGAGGCTGCGCTCGCCGCGCGCACGATGGCGCGATTGTCCTCGCGCAGGACGTCGAGCCAGGCGCCGATGTAATCGGCATGGCGCACGGTTGGCGCGATGCCGAGGCTCGCGCAGCAGAAGGCCGACGTCATTTCGGCGACGAGCTCCTCGCGCGAATAGGCCTTCGACCCGAATCCACCACTCAGGTCGCGCGCGAGGCGTCCGGGATGGCCCGACCAATGCCCCAGCTCATGCAGGACCGTGCGATGCCAGTTGATCGGCTCGAAATAGGCCTCGGGCCTGGGGATCTGAATAAAATCGGGACCCGGTGCATAGAAGGCCTTGTCTCCGCCCAGACGCAGGTCGGCGCCGCTGGCACGAATGAGCGCCTCGACCTCTGGCACTATCAGACCTTCGGCAATGGGTGGGGGCGGCGCCGATAGCCCGTCGGGCAAGCCCTCACATTGGGCGACATTGAATACGGTAAAGCGCTTCAGGAAGGGAATGGCGGCTGGATCGTCACCATTGTCCTGTGCCCGGCGACGCTCGTCATCGGGGATGAAGCGATCGGCATAGACGACGGTGGTGCCGTGTTCGCCTTTGCGGACATTGCCGCCTAGCCCCATAGCTTGGCGAAAGGTGAGCCAGCCTTGCGTGGCGAAGCCATGTTGGACCACCGCGCCCCAGAGGATCAGGACGTTGATGCCGGAATAGCCACGATCGGTCGCGGCGTTCCGCGGCATAGCAAGTGGCGCCGATACCGTGCTCGAGCCCCAGGGCTGGACCCAGGGGAGCCGGCCTGCCTCCAGCTCGGCAATAATCTTGGTGGTGATCTCGTCGTAGATGTTCGAGCGCTGGACTTGGGCATGGCCTTTGGAAGCTGGGCGTGTCATCGCGTATCTCCGCGACGGGCCGGCCAGAAAACCTCTCTCGACCTTCAAAACCCGTCACGGCGACAGCCGCAGCCCTCTCCCTCTCATGTGCGCCGGCGGATCAGTCAGCTACCTAGTGACCGACACTCTGACCTGATCAATCAGGCTCCGCGTCACGGCCAAGACCTGATCGGGCGACATCGCCAAGCCGCCGGTGGCCACCAATTCGGACAGTCCGTGCCGCTTATAGTAGGGGCTGATAGTGGCGATCAGGGCGGCAAGGTCGGGATGCGCTGGTAAAAATCCGACCTTCGCGGCTTCGCCGAGGGCCTTGGCGATGTCATGCCGCACCTCGATGCGGCAGCGATCGTCGTCCCATCCCCGCTCAACAAGGAGCGCTTTGAGCCCGAGTTCGAGCGCATAGCCGACATTCTGTAAAAGCGGCTCTCCGCAAAGCCGGGCTTCAGGTTCGGCGACGTGATCGGCCATGACGAGGAAGCTCGCGGCCCGTTCGAGCAGATGTACCTGAAGCGTGGGTTTCATCGCGTGAGTCTCATTCTGACGGTCAGAGACAACGCATGTTGCTGCGAATGGATTCCACCGTCAGGATTGGTTGTCACCGCGGGGGCGTTGCGGGGTGCTCCCCGCAGAAGGGGTCGGACGAGACGTGTCGGCTCGACCGCAGGGGAAGGCATTCCCCCCTCGGACTCAGACCATTCCTGATCGAGGTTCGACGATCAGTTGCCGCCTTCTGGCGCGTGCCGCGCGCGGAGTAGATCGCCGATCGAGCGGCCATGGACGCGGCAGACGGCGATCACCCGGTCGAAAACGATCACGCGGCCACGCCGCCCGCGCCGCGCCTCGCAAGTTACATTCTGACCGAACGCAACCTGCTCGAGGAGCGACTTGGACAGGCGGCCATCAGGGGAGTGGAGTTCCGGCGCGTCAAAGTCCGCCAAGCGCACTTCGATCCAGGTGTTTGGATCGCTGGAATTGCCAACGCACAGCCCGTCGCCGTCACCGACATAGCGGACCGTTCCCGAAAACTGCTGCCCCGGCTGAGAGGGCAGGCGACCTTCGCAGGGGTCCGCCCGGGCGGGCGTCGCCATCGCCGACAAACCAAAGGCTAAGAGGGCGAACGCTGCTGGGCTCAGCAGACTGCGCGCCGCAATCATGCGGGATCCTCGGGTGCGGGTATCGTCAGGCCATAATCGGCCTTCAGCATATCGACGATACGAACCAGGGCGCGGTGGATGCTCAGTTCGTTGGCGCCGAATTTATAGTGGCCGGTGATCAGCGCTTCGGGCTCGAGATCATCGACGCGCGACTTGCGCTTCTCCTCCTTGCCGTCGCGGATGTAGGTGACAGGGTATCGGAATGAGCGTCCTTCGCCCTCCCATACGCCCCAGGCGCTGTAGTTCTGGATGTTGGCATTGTAGCACTCTGAACCGATGATCGCCTCCATCCGCACCAGGATGTCGCGAATGGGACCGACCTTGGCGCGGGTGCGCTGAACGTAGCGATAGCCCTCGATCGCCTGTTCCACCGTCTCAAGCTGCATGGCGAACCAGTCATGCTCGGCGGCGGCCTTGCGTTTGTGTTCGTCAATGAGGTCGGTCGGGACGTCATCGGGCGCGAGGGCGGCCAGGGCTTTGCAGGCCTCGACCTCCTCCGAGACAAAGCCGTAAATCTCTTCCCAGGTGGTGTGGTATTCCTTTGCTTCCTTGAGGATCGCGGGCTTGCGGTTCGCGGCCTCCCCGTAATCGAGGTCTTCCAGCCCACGGTAAGCGGTGGTCTCCGCTTCGACCGTATACTGCTGCATCTCCCGATCCCCCGGCCATTCCTCGCGGGCAACGCGCTTAATCTCGGTCAGGATTTCCGGGGGGATATCGTCAGGCATACGGCTTAATACTCATTGTTCTGGCGCAGGCGAGCATCGCCGCCAATCAACCGGCCGGTACTGCCGGAGCCACTTCAGCCAGCAGATAATGAAGGGAGGTGGTCCCTTCTGCCCAGCGGAAACGGTAGTCGCGCGCCAAGGTGATTGGCGAGCCATAGCCGCCGGTTCTGTAGGTCAGCTCTGTCCCTGCGGCGTAGACAGCGCCGTTACGGAAATCAAAGTCGCTTGTGGCGTCAGAATAGGCGTCCTGGGCGACGTAGTGTTGGTGGTCGGTAGCGACGAGCATATAGCCGAGATCGGCAACATCGCCGCAGCTCTCCAGGCGCGCAATGTCCTTGAAGACATCATAGCGGTTATTGGGTTCGCGATGATTTTCGCGCTTGAAGAATTTGAGCTCGATCGCGCAACGCCAAGCACGACCATTATCATCGGTCAGCCGGAACCAGACGTCTATCCGACCACGTTTGCCGCCAGCACCGCGCAAGGGCTTTTCCAGTTCGACCGAGAACGTCTCGCGCTCACTGATGATTTCGAGGTCGGCGGCCGTGGCGATGATTCTGCCAAGGTGGAGCTGCAAGGTCGCTTCGCTTTCACACTGCACGCGTCCGCCAGCGATCTGACGGAAGAGAGTGGGAACGGACAGCTCGACGATGGTGCGTAGACGGCCGATGGACATACGTATCGCTCTCTTTTCGGACCAAGGGCGGGCACCTTATCCAGTTTTGCGCTTCAGTTTTTTCCCGACCTTGTTTCCAATTTCTTCCAATGTGGCTTGGAGTCGGTTGATCTGGGATAACGTGCTTGCTTGATCCGTCCCATAGCGACTGACGAGATACTCACGACCTTTCGCCATGGCCTCGAGATGGGCCGCGGTTCGACTCCGAAGTGCGAGGCCAGATTGCAGTGCGAGTTTGGCCCGGGCCGCGAGATCGTGTTGGAGGCCACGTACTCTTGGGGCGTCCAAGCCCTCAATCAGCAAGAGTGCGTTGAGGTAAAGCTCGATCGCGTGGATGGCGGTGAGCCGATAGGGCGCTCGTGATAGCGGTTCGCCAGTTCGGCCTAGGCCAAGAAGAACCTTTGCCGCCCGGCGATACTCCTCTGCTAGAAGAAAGACGTCTTCCGCGGAGGCAGAGTGGCCTGGATAAGGATTCGCGAGTGCCGCCATCACGACCCTCAGTAGGGCCATTGTTCCTAAAGCTTGGTGACTGAGATACGCGTTGTGTTTTCAGGCCGTGACGGTATTTTCTAGCCAAGCTTCAGGTGCATGAATCGGTTGGGATGATCTCATTTTCTGTCCGATAGAAAACGATACATCTCGAAATGTGCATGTCGCGGACAACGCCGGATTTATCCTGAAAAATCAGAAGCGTAGCTTTTTGTCAGTTTCCGTGACGGTATTTTTTTGATGAAAATATTTTTTATCCAGTGAAAACATATGGATAGCATATACCCGAATAATCGAGTGGGGCATTTCGCCCGCGATCGAGAAGCAGCGTGCCAAGCGCCGCATCAAGGAGGCGAAGAGCTTTGGCGAGTTCGGCGAAAAGTACCTGCAATCCGCAGTGATGGCGGACAGCACGCGCGCAATGCGCCGCGCCATCTTCGAGCGCGAGATGCTGCCGGTGTGGCGCAACAGGTTGCTGTCGGAGATCGCGCCCGACGACCTCAGGGTGCATTGCCTCTCGATTGTCGAGCGCGGTGCGCCCGCGACGGCGATCCATGTCCGTGACATTCTCAAGCAGATTTATGCCTTCGCCAAATTGCATGGCGAGAAAATCGCCAATCCTGCCGATGAAGTCGGGCCCGCCGCGATCGCTTCGATGCGTGGCCAGATCTCACGGATTCGCGCGATCCTTCGAGCAGACTCGAACGCGATCCTGCCGATCATTTCCGCCACCGAGTGCAACTCGCGCGTGTACTGCTCGCCAGGCGCCATCGCGAAAGAGCAGGAACCTGTGAACTCACCAGGCACATGCGCCGGAACGGTGTAGCCGTCACCGATGCCGGCGAGGCGCGCCTAGGCCAGCACGCTCTCGTCGGCCGAGGTGAGCCGGATCAGGTCCGAGATCGCTGACCAGGGGAGGCCACCGCAGGCGAGCTGGCTTGCGCGATGAATGGGGTCCGTTCGCCCGAGCCGATTCTCATCAAACCAGCGCTGCCAGTTGGACGGGTAATTGTGCAGCCGGATGGCCGGTACGTTATCCGACCCGAAATCCACATGATGGACGAGGGCGAAATACCTGATGCCCACGGCGCGGCAACAGGCTGAAAGCAATTCGAACAGCTCGACTTCGCTATTTGCCGAACGAGCTTGATCGACGAACGCATCTGCGACCGCCAACTTGACCATAAAAATCGAACCGCGCCGAGGGCATTTACCATCTGCCTCCTGCGACGCGCCTTACAATGCCCCGCTAGGTCGCTTCTCATGGCGACCGCCCGACGCGGTGATCTCCCGGGCGGCCCCAATGATAAAATTACAGTTTCGAGTCAAACTCATATGCGCTTGAAATTGTAAGATAATTAATCCATTTTGGTTGTATTTCGAAAGGCCGCCAGCAACTCCAGATCGCGGTCGATGGCCTGGCAAAATCACCACCCGGCTAAGCGATAGCCTATTGAGGGCGCGCTTATGTCGCAGGCGACAATGACCGCCGTCGCGCGATCCAGGACGACATGCGGGGCATGGCGAAATCGCTGGAGCGGGACCCGCAGATGGAATCGATCCTGGCCAACCGCAAGCAGGAGTTGGGGATCACCTTCGATGGCGGTCGCAGGCTCGGCGCTGAGATCGCGTTCCATCAGGCGATCGATCTGGGGCGGGGACGAGGGTTGGGGATCGGCATGTAGAGCGGCGCCTGGAACGGTCCGCACATGACGCCGCAAAGAACGGCTATCAGCCCGTCGATGACCCCGCGCGCAAGGCGACCTTCAGACCGCTTACCGGAATGCGGTATAGATGATACTACAAAAGGTCCGCTCTAAAGGACCTATCCGATGACTATCGAACCACCTCTCGCTTTCGACGTCGGTCTCAACAATGGCGATGATAGCGACTACTACCTAAAAAAAGGGTACCGCGTTATCGGTATAGATGCGAATCCTTCGATGTGCCACCTTTGTAAATACAGATTCAAAAGGGAAGTTGAATTAGGCCTGATGACAGTGTTAAATTTTGGCGTGTCAGATCACAAATCGCGCGGTCAGTTTAGCATAAACGTTGAAAAGCCAGCTATTAGTACCTTTGAGCCGCGCCGCTTCGATCATGAAGAATGGGCACCTAAAAAATGGGAAGTCATAGATGTCGATATTTTACCAATCAGCGCGATTGTCCAAGAGTATGGATTGCCAGAACTCATGAAGATCGACGTTGAGTTTTACGATCATCTTGTTCTTTCGGACCTGCGTGCTCATGGGATGATTCCCGATTACATCACATCGGAAGTCCACGAGCGCGCGTGCTTCGACCAAATTGTCGAAATGGGATACGGGCGGTTTCGACTCATGCCCGGTAACACCGTAGCGGATCGCTTTGGCGCGGCAGAGATCATCCGCCTCAATGGAACCCGAACACACCACAGCTTCTCTCTTGACGCATCGGGCCCATTCGGAGACGATTTTCCCGACGAATGGATGCGCGCGGACGAAGCGCTTGAGCAATTGCTCGCGCACGGTCTTGGATGGATCGACGTCCATGCCACTCATTGACACTCTGCTCGATCCGCACGGGTGGTTGATGGCCGGACGGCTAATCACGGCCCCGAGGGTCGAACCAGGAGCATTAAGGTTCACCGAAGGAAGGCTTCGCTCGGCCAACGGTGATCACGTAATGCTGAGGGGCGTATCTCTGTTCTGGAGCCAATGGGCACCCGCCTTTTACAACGCGAGGATAGTTCAGTGGCTTGCTGCTGATTGGCGCATCAACGTGCTGCGCGTTCCCATTGCAGCGGCGGCGCCGGGTTATCTGTCCGATCCTGGCGCAGAGTTTGAGAAGGCGGCAACGGTTGTGGACGCTGCGCTTCGATGCGGACTGTACGTCATCGTCGATTGGCACGGACATGAGCCCCATACCGAACAGGCAATTAATCTTTTCGAGCAGTTCACGAGGCGTTATCTAGACTGTCCCAACATTCTCTATGAGAGTTGGAACGAGCCGGGGCGGGAGTACGCCTGGCCGACTATAAGGGAACATCACGAAGCCGTTGTAGATCGCGTTCGTCAGTTCGCTCCATCTGCAATCGTGCTGTGCGGGGTTCCAGATTTTTGCACCTGTCTTGAAGTTGTGGCCAGGGATCCCGTGCGCGCGGACAACATAGGTTACACGTTCCACTTCTATGCTGCGAGTCACCGGCAGGGACTGCGAAGGCGGTTGGAGCGAGCGCTTGATGCGGAGCTGCCGATCTTCGTGAGCGAATGGGGAGCGAGCGAGGCGAATGGCGATGGCATTCTAGACTTTGAAGAGGCGGATCGCTGGCTTCGTCTGCTGACGGCTCGTTCCGTGCCGCACGTAGCATGGTCGGTGCACGATAAGGCGGAGGCTTCGGCTCTTTTGAAACCAGGCGCTTCTCCAGAAGGCGGCTGGCGATCTCGGGATGTTAGCGAGTCGGGCAACTTCGTCCGGAAACGACTTCGGCAGCCGGTCTGATTGAACGGCTACGCCGATCGCCCAGGACGTGCTCGACTATCCTCACAGCATTTTCGACCCCGTCTTCCGCCTCGACTAGACCGCGCGCTGTGGCCAGCTGAAGGCGGACATGCGAACTGTCCATCATTCGATTTAACAGATCTGCCACTTCGCGTGCGCTGTAATCTGCGGACATCACGGCAGCGCCCAAGCCAAGTCGCGCTACGCGCATCGCATTGTCGGGCTGGTCGAACCTGTCAGGAACGACGAGCTGCGGACATCCGGCACGCAGTGCCTCACCGATCGTTCCGATACCGCCATGGTGTATAATAGCGGCGGCGCAGCGGAGAAGGCCACCCAGGGGCAAGAAATCGCGACATAGGACATCTGGCATATCCCGTAAGTGCTTTGGAATGTGCTTGCTCAGGAACAGCGCCGGATAGCGCGACGCCCTCGCCACCGCGGCGGCCTTATGAAAAAATCCCGTGGTGTCGGAGACTCCCGTGCCGGGCGTGAAGACGATCGGAGCTCCGCGCCGAGCGATGAAGGCCGTCAGCTCGGCATCAAGGCTGATCTCAGGTGCTAGCGCAAACCCCGGGAGGTAGAGATTCGATGGCCAGTCGGACTGCGGCATAGCATACCAGGAGGGGGTGAGCAGCAGCACGGCGCGGTCCCTCGTACACGCGTCCTGCCATCGGACCTTACCCGGCAAACCAAGTGAGCGACGGAACTCAATCGTGTGACGTCCGTAAGAACTTCCCCGCTCGGATGCCCAGTAAAATATTGACGCGAGCTGTCGGCCGGTGCGTCGACCGAGCGTGGAAGTGAGGCGTGAAAGAGGCCAAGGCGGGCTGTCCAGAGACTTAACCGCCGAAGGCTGCAGCGCCACCCGGATCATCGGTAAGCGGAGCAGCGTGGCGGCGCACTGAGCTCCCACCATGTTCGAGCGATATATGACGGCCAGTGGTCGGCCGTTCCTCGCCCGCTCCCGAAGGTAGTCCAAGACTCTCTGCTGTGCCGGCATCACGTCATCGACAAAAAAACGATAATCGTCGCGGCCACTCTGCGTCCGGTCCTCGGGGCCGATCGCGTGGAAGTCGACGCCCGCCCGCTCCGCCTCGACGCGCCAATTCTCGTTCGTAAGCAAGGTCACCGGCCAACCCGCGCTCCGCAATCGGCGAGCTATCAAAAGGAAGGGTTGAAGGTCGCCTCTGGTGCCAAGAGTACAGAGAACAAGATCAGGAAGTTGTTCCACGAAGCCGCCTTCATATTTTGCCTCACTCTAGCCCTACGCGCCAGCTTGACAAGATCGGGGGGCTTCTGGAAACTCAATGTGAGTTGATAGGGCGCCAGGAGATGGCAGGTGCGGTACAGTGAACGAGCTGTTCGGATAGACGATTCTGTCGAGAAGCGGTCTGGTGATGTCGAGGCGATGCTGGCGTCAGCAGCAGCGAGCGGCACGGACAAGGCGCTGGTCTGCACACCGCACCAGCCGCTCATACTCGGTGTGCGGTTTTCAAAGGCGATCGCTTCCATGGCGTTCTCTCTAAACGGCCATTTCAGCTCGTGAAAACTGGCATAGACAAAGAGCGGGCCTCGATAGCGAGTGATAATTCCTCGCATGCACCGCTCGAAGAATTATGGCATCTCCGGTGGCGACACCTGATCGCCTTCTACGCCTTAGTTTTCTTAGTCGGGGCGGTATTTGCGACATTCTTCATTCATGAGGTCGGGGGTGTAGGCCGTGGCGTGTCGCCCTGGCGCTACCTCAAAAGTTTGTACGACTCGACCGGCCTTAGGCGGCCCACGCTGTTCGACTATGCAGTGGAGCAGATTGGGCCTTTCCTTGGCCACGGGCCTGTGCCCAAGCTAGAGCGCCAGTAGCCGGATGCGGTCGCCAGGCGGATCAGGCAGGCGGGCGGGGTTTATGATCCGGTCGTGCAGACGTTACCAATCGGGGATTATTGGGGAAGACGGGCTCGCCTGCCTTGCTGTCGCGGCCGACCAGTTAGGGGAGCGGTGGGACTACCGTGTGCTCCGGTCCACGTTCCGCATCTCGAGCAGGGGCCTCACCGCAGCTCAACTGCTTGATCTCGGTCGTGAGATGAATTTGGCGGGCACGTTGCGACCAGAAGGGACCGATGTCGCCGCGCTTGTGACACCCGCAGTTGTCATTCGCAGCGATGGCCGCTTCGCGCTGCTCGCATCGCCGATGACCAAAGGTCGAGCACAGATCTTCGATCCCTTGTTCGGTTGGCGCCGGGCATCGCTCGCTGAACTTCAACTGAACCTCACGGGAGAGGCGGTGGAGGTACGGCTCGCCGGCGCTGCGACTCGGCACGAACCGCCGAGAAAGGTGAGATTGAGCGCACTCTTGCGCTGGAACAGCGATATACGCCAAATGGTACTCCACGTAATCGTCATCTCGCTGTTCCTCCAAGCCTACGTCGTTGCCAGCCCACTGTATTTACGTTATCTTATCGATGACGTAATTGCGCCCGGAGATGCGAACCTGCTCACCTTGGCGACTGTTGGCTTCGGCTTGCTTGCAGTCTTCAACACGGTCGCGGCAGTCCTTCGTGCCTGCGCAATCCAGTCGCTGAATAACCAACTCAGTTGGGACATGACGAGTAAGGTCTTCGGTCGTCTACTCACCCTTCCTCTGCAATGGTTCCAGGGACGCCTGCTCGCCGACACGCTCGGCCGACTCCAAGACGTTGAGAAGGTACGGGGCGCATTAGCATCGCTGAGTTCCGCCGTTTTCGACGCGCTGCTCGCCGCAGTCAGCCTGCTGGCGCTGTTCTGGATGTCCCCGATGCTCACGGCAGTTGCTCTCGCGGGCATCGGTGTCTTGATTCTGATCCGCGTTCTATCCGTGCCGGCTGGGCTTGATCTCGGCGGCCAGGCCGTGATGGCGGGCATCGCCGAACAAGCAAAGCGCATGGAGGCGGTCCGTGCGATCCAGACCATCAAGGCCGTTCGCGCCGAAGAAATAATTGAAAGCGACTGGCGTGGCCGCTTGACCGAAAGCCTACGGACTTCGCAGAAGAGCATGCTCTTCGGAACGGTGGTGGGCGCGTTGCAGGCGCTCGTCGGGTCGGCAATGACGATGGCGGCCATCTACCTCGGTGCCCGCGGGATCCTAGCGGGCACCTTTACCGTCGGCATGCTGACGGCAATTTTAGCTTACCTTGGCCAGTTCACTCAAAGCTCGCTGGCGCTGTTTCAGCAGTTGATGTCTTGGCGCATGCTTGCCGTTCAGCTCGACCGCATTGGCGACATTATCCTCGAGCCAAGCCCTCCGCGCCCGATGCCTGCCGAACCGCGCGTCGTGATGGACGGCGCGCGAGCCGATCGGCTCCGTGCAGAGCGGCTGACCTTTCGATATGCGCCGACGGAATCGGCCCATTTGGACCAGGTCGAGTTGGACGTGGCGGCAGGCGAGCATGTCGCGATCGTTGGACCGTCCGGCTGCGGCAAGTCGACATTTCTGAAGCTGCTGACTGGGCTCTACACGCCTGAAAGTGGCCAAGTGTTTCTTAATGATCGCGCGATCGAGACAATCAGCCCGGCCGAACTCCGCCGGACTGTCGGCGTTGTCATGCAGGACGACCACCTTCTTACCGGCACCGTTGCTGAAAACGTTGCCCTGTTCGCGTCAGAAGCGGATCCTGACCGCATATGGGAGAGCCTGGAAGCGGCGGGGTTGGCCGACGAGGTGAAGCATCTTCCCCGCGGTCTCAAGACTAGCCTCGGCGACATGGGCGCTACTCTGTCTGGAGGGCAAAAGCAGCGATTGCTCATCGCCCGAGCGCTCTATCGGCGGCCGAGCATTCTGGTGCTGGACGAGGCGACCTCTCACCTGGATCCCCGATCGGAGGCTAGGATCATCCAGACGCTGCGCGATCTGCGCATGACCCGGATCACAGTCGCGCATCGACCGGATGTTGCCGCCGCTGCGGATCGGGTCCTGCGGCTCGATGCTGGACGGCTTGTGGCAGCCGGGCCGTGATGGACCCTTGGCCATCCACTCTGCGCGAGCCCTTTCTTCAGCGGGCAACGCAAATCGGCTTCGCCGCCCAGGCCTTTTGGCACAGCGGTCTGCCTCCGTTTTGTTCATGGCTTATCCCTGTATACGTTCTCCCCGGCATATTGACGCGGCAGGTCGCATTCGCCTTCGATCCTGCGGGGCAGGTGGAAGCGGTCCTAGTTTGGGCCTGTGTGAGCGACCGTACGGATCAAGCGCTCACCGCGGATCCGGGGCACATGCTCCACATCTGCGAATGGAACGATGGCGAGAACCTTTGGGTCATGTCATTGTTTGGTCGAAAGGCTCGGTGTGCAACATTGCTTCGCCGTGTCATGCGAGAACAGTTCGCCCGCATGGGGCGCGTCAGAGGATATCAACGGGCCTCGAACGGAAGCGTGTCGCGCCTGCGTGACTGGCATATTCGCAGGCCAACGCCCGCGTGAGAATGTCGGCTGCCATGAAATACGTCATAGAGAAAGGGGGGGTCGACTTTACCCATCTCGGGCCTGCGCTGAGCGTCGATTTTGACGCCTGGCGTCTCATTGGCGGATCCGTCCTTTGGCTCAACCATCGTTGGTTCGCCGAGCACGGCATCAACGTCGCTGACGACGATGCTCGCGCCGAGGTCGAGCATTGGCTGCTTGAGGACTATGCCTACCTGGTCCCTGCGCCAACCGACCCGCCTGGAATCGTGAACCGAGGTGATCCCCGCACGTTCAGGGCGGATCGCTACGGCATGACGAATGGCGGGTGGCATGGGGGGAGCGGCAGGTGCGGCTACCGAGGGCGGTACAATGTGAAAGGCATCGGCCCTACTCCGCTCGTTTCTCTAGATGCGGACGAGATGCACTCCTCGGGCATGATGATGCTCTGGGAGGCACTGATGGAAACGATCTTGGCGGAAGTAGCCGCGGCGGAACTTCCCTACGGTGCCATTCGCACGATCGCAATCATCGACGCGGGCTTTGCGTCGATCGTGCCCGGCTCCCCGACTGATGAACGTCGCGCGCTGCTGGTTCGTCCTAATTTCGTACGTCCAGGACATATGGAACGCAGCATCTTCTTCGGTTCCGGATCCGTTCCGAACCGTGCTCAGATGATGGATGCCCAGCGCGTGAGCGGCGTCGTTCAAGGAATATTTGCAGGCTCGGGAGAACCTGACGAGAGGTTCCTTCGAACCATGATCCTGCGCGATGCGCACCAGCTAGGCGCGGCACATGCTCACCGGCTTTGGCTGGGCATATTCGCAAGTAGCAACCGCACGATCAAGGGCGAACTGGCCGACTTCGGTGCGCTCCGGACTGTTCCCGACTGGCGATGTCATTTTACGGTTCCACCTGAACGGTTCGGGCGGGAGCTACCGCTTTTGTTCGAAACTGTGGGCTCGCTCCTGTTCCATGTTGCTACCTATGGACAGGGCGCGCCGATGGCCAGACACCCGCCAATTGAGGTCGCAGACCTGGCAACCGCCGTCGCGGATGGATTTCGTACTGCCTGCACGGCCGCGACTGGATGCAGCGAAGCAGTGAGCGCAGCCCTGTATGCGATCTTCACCTTGGAACAACACGAAGATGTGCCGAGTGGGTCGGAAAACTGGCAGCGGCCTTGGTTGCCGGAAGCATTGGCGTCGGATCAGTCGACCGGCTCTGCCAGCTATCCTGAACTTGCTCAGCTCATCGACCAAGAAGGGCTGCGGGCGGCCGGCGTCCGTTCAGCGATCCGACGGTGGTTGCATCCCCGCCGGTCCCTTGCCCAATCGGCAATGGCGAAAGAGCTCCCCGCCTTCGTGCGAAGCCTTGAAGAGAGCCCGGCTGCTCGACGCGGACAGGTCGAGCGGCATGTCCGACGACAGCTCTCGCTAACGCGTAGACACTGGCCAGAAAGGCCCGCAACGCTTCGGGTTAAAGCTCAAGCCTGCGGGATTGGGATCGATGTGTTGTTCGGCGAAGACGAAGAACGCCGAACGCACGGAGCTTGGGTCGTCGTGGACGAGTGCGGTCCGTGGAGTCACCTCGCCGCACTGCCTGGCGCAACGACGCTCTCATCCAAGCGAGTTGCAACATGGCTGGACAGCAACGACTGGGAGCATTTGAAATTCGGGACACCATCGGGCTATCTCTTGCCCGATGAGGGCGATGCCTTCTCGTTCCCAGACTAGCCCGGGTTGCGACGCAGCGTTTCGCGTTTTGTTGATCAGAGCAAATTAACTATTGACAGTCCCCGCCCAATTTCAACAAGTAAGATCATAGCGGATATGGATTGGCGAAGGCCCTTCATCAGAACCTTTGATTTTGTGCCAGGGAAGAATAGCGTTGATGGATCGAAATCTTGTCATAAGCCCACGGTGGCAAGCTGGTTGCGGATAGTGGGATATGGTATCTGGGCGCAGCGCAACATACGGGCTCGTCCTAGAATGGGAGATTGGTATGTCCTTGCACCTTAAGAACGCTTTCGGCAAAGCGGCGGACGTAAATATCTTTAATGCGCTGACCGCCGAAGTATGGCTTAATCCTGACGTGGCGGCTGAGATGGAAGTCGACCGGCGACGCACGGTGCACCGTTTCGCCGATCATCACGGCTATCAGGTGCCAACCGATGAGGAGATCGAGGCCTTCTTATTACCCCCCAGTCCCGCCGGTTTTCCTGAAGCCATCTCTGCGCAGCCAATGATGCAGACCACGTCGGAGTACGAGTGCAACAGTAGCGCGCCTGGATGTAACAGCAATAATGGAACATGTCCCAGTCCATCGTTTCAGTGCGTCAGTACAACTCCGGGTACCTGTCCGAGTAGCAACTGCTATTCGATTTACTCTTGTCCTTCGATGGATTGTTCATTCATGTGTCCTACGACGAATTGTACAATTAATTGCAATCAGTAGTATGTAATGCGCGAATTTTCCAAGTTTCTTTAGTATTCTGGTGAGTAAATCCTCTCGATGTGTCGTGCATCGATCGGTTATCCGTTCCGAAGTCATGGATATTGACTGCGAGAGGGTGTTATGGGTTCACCTCGGACCTGAGACGACGACTTAGGTCTGAGGTGAAACTACCGGACACAGCAGTTTGCCCAACCTCGATTTACAAGGATACTGACCGTTATGCTTATGTGCCGTTCACTCCTCGCGATTTACGCAGCCTGATCACCTAGAACGTGGCACTGAATCCGCTGACGCGGGCAGCAGAGGAGGGTCGCTATGTCGACTTGGGCTGGCATGAATACCAAGGTTGAAGACGGCGATCGCAACGGGACCGATCCTGCGGCAGCCCCTATTGGCAAAAAGCCGTCAAGCATCGCGTTGCTTCGTGATCGCCGGTGGCGCAAGGTACTCCGGCTGGCGCAAGTCGCGGTGTCCGCTACTTCGTCACCCGACCTTCTCGACGCCCTTTGCCTACTTCCGCGGGACGTTTATCCTCGAATTTCCGTGGAATTGCTGCCGCAGATCGAGCGCGGCGTGGCGAGCTATGCCGCGCCATACTTGCGGTATGCAGCTACGGCGTTGCATATTCATCTTGAACGCGCGGTGCAAAACGGCACGATCGCATCGGTGGCTGTCGGCGCCGCGCCGATGCTGGCGTTGAAAGAGCGTCTCGCGAGCGCGGCCGAGCAGGTCGTCGCAGTTCTCGTCAATGCGGCGCGGCTGACCGGGAAGATCAGTGGCGTCAATTCGGCGGAACGCTGGGCGGCGTTCGAGGTGCTGGCTTCGGATCGCGATTATCGCGAAGACTGTCGCCGGCGGTTCCCCGTCCTTGATAACGTGCTGTCGGCCATGACCCGCAATGCGATCGACGCCTGGGCAGAATTCTTCGAGCGTTTGGCTGCGGACCGGACGGCATTGACCGAATTCATCCCCGGCGGTCTCGGCTTGGTCGAGCACTTGCAGTTCTTTGCGGGTGATCCGCACAATGGCGGACGCTCTGTTGTCCTGGTCCGAGGGCGAACGGGCAAGGTGGTCTACAAGCCGCGGCCGCTGGAAGCCGACCAAGCCCTGGGACGCGCGGTCGAGTGGCTTGCAGGACATGCTCGCGTGGAGCTGCGGCACCTGCCTGTGCTCGGCCGGTCCGGCTATGGCTGGGCCGCATTCGTCGAACACCCGGAGTGCGTCGACATGGCCGAGGTGGAGCAGTGCTTCTTCCGCAGCGGTATACTGATGGCGCTATTCCACGTGCTGGGCGCGGGGGACCTGCATCATGAGAATATCATCTGCCAGGGTGCGTTTCCTTACGTGATCGACGCCGAATCCCTGTTCAACGGTCCAATGGCAGTCGTAGGTGCTGCGTTCCGCCGACAACAGCGCGCGCGCCATGAGACGCTGCTCAACCTGTGCTACCTACCCTGCATAATGCCGATGGGGAACAGCTATGTCGACGTGACCGGAGCCGGCTTCACGCCCGGTCAGAAAATCGAGTTCGCGCGCGCGATAACCGTCGATAGCGAGACCGACCTGATGGCGCAGGCGCAAACAATCCAAATCGCCGAAAGCTTCAACCTCCCGAAGCTGAACGGAGAAGTGCAATGCGCCTTCCCCCACCATGGTTCAATTGCGGCCGGCGTGCGGCTCGGTCTTGAGATGATCGTAAAGCATAGACGCGAGTTGCTTGACCGGCCGGACTTGATGCCCTCGTTCGCCAAGGTGCCGTCGCGTTTCATCCCGCGCGGGACCGCGCAATATGGCCAAATCCAGCGCAATGCGCTCCACCCTCATGCCTGCGCAAGCCTCGAGCGGCACGACGCGGCGTTGGCGGTGCTGGCACATGGTGTTGCGTGGAAGTCCGGCTCGCTCGAACCGCTGCTCGCGGCCGACGTGCGCGCAATTCGCGATGGCGACATCCCGTTGTTTCGAAGCGTCGCGGATTCGTGCAGCCTTTGGACCTCTGACGGTGCCGAACTGCCGGACATGTTTCAGGAAAGCGGCTACGCGAGCGCTACCCGGCGCATCGAGCGGCTGGGGCCGGCCGATATCGATCGCCAGGTGCATGCAGTCCACCTATCGTTTGGCATCAGCGCAGGCCGTGAGGCGACCCAGGGGCGCCACCAGCGGGTACGCGAAGAGCGGGTAGCGCCTGCGAATGAGCGCCTTGCCGTAGCCATTGCAATCGGCGATCGGCTGCTGGCGCAAGCCTTCTTTGTGGATGGACACATGTTCTGGCTTGGTCGCTCGCTCATTGGGACGCGGTTTTCGGCCGCCATGGTAGATCAGGACCTGTACGGGGGTGCTCCTGGTATTGGCGTGTTCTTGGCGGAGCTCGCGCGCAAGACCGGAAGCGCACGCTTTCGGCGAGCGGCGCGCCAGTGTCTCCGCACCACCAGAGACGCGGCGCAGGCCTATCGTGGTCGGCTAGGCGCTTTCGATGGCCTTGCAGGTCAGGTCTTCGCCGAACTTGCCATGTCTCGAGCGCTTGGGCAGAGAGCAATCCCTACCACGGTCCGCCACCTGGAGCAGTTGCGCCGCCTGGTGCCGGGCGATCGGGTCTTCGACGTGATCGGCGGCAGCGCGGGAGTGCTGCTGGTAGCTCTTGCTGCGGTGCAATGGCCCGAATTCGAGAGCTCGGCGCGCGCGCTTGCTGACGAAAGCGCGGCGCATCTCATCGCCGCGGCCGAGCAGCAGGGAGATGCGATTGCATGGCGCACCCCGTCGTCCGAGCAGCCGCTTACCGGTCTCGCCCACGGAGCGTGCGGCATCGGTCTTGCACTTGCTCGATATGCGGCGGCGGCGGACGATTCGGCCAGTCGCACTGCCGCCGCGCAAGCCTTTCGGCTGGCGGAACAGTCTTTTGACGAGACATCCGGCCTCTGGCGCGACCTTCGGCATCAGCACGGGCACATGATAGCTTGGTGCCACGGCGCGGCTGGGATGACGCTAGCCCGTCAGCACGCTCTAAAGGTCATACCTGGGCTAGCTGACGAAAAAATGCTGCGCGACATCCGGATCGGGCTAGAGGTACTTGCTGGCCCAGAAGGACCGGGCTCCGACACGCTTTGTCATGGACGATCCGGGAATTGGGAGCCGCTGTGGCTAGCCGCCGAGCCTTACAGATTAATAGCCGATCAGGAAGTGAGTGGCCTGTGCGCGCACCTTGCCGACTCGCTACCACCTGGCGGGGACTTGGCTGAACCTACGCCCGATCTGATGAACGGCTGGGCCGGCATTGGGCTGCAGTTGCTCCGCAGCTTTGATCGCAGCGTGGCGGACGTGACGACTTTGAGCCTCAGCTCGACTTTGTAAGTTTGGCGTTAGGTCCAGGTCCAGAAGACGGTGGCGTTTGCGATGTGATCGAGGGCCTGCCCGAGAGGTAGGACGCATCCGCCCATGTCGTCGATTTTTTCCCATTTTCGCCGATGTGACCAGTAGCCGAGCCTGACTTCGTCACCTGTGCCGGTTGGCTTAAGGTGAGCGATCGGTGCCTCGGTTGCGAGCAGGTACAGGTGGTAAGCGCCTTTGTCCTTGTACCAACCCACGCGGCCGCCATTGGCTGCGTCAAACGCTTCGATGCGCAGTGCGATTTCGTCGTAAGCGTGGTCTGAAGACCGCGAACGGGGATAACTGGGTGGCAAGCAGTCGTTCCACGCGATCGTCATTGGGAGCAAAGCGAAGCAATCCAGACCCGCATGTACCGGACTGGATCGCCACTACGCTACGCGCCTCGCGACGACGAAAAGTGGGCGTTAGCAGTCTGTCTGCTAATGGTAGCAGGGCCGTTAGCAGCTATCGCTCGGCTATCAGTTGAGCCCCCACATCGCCGCGCGATTGCGGGCAAGCTCCTTCATGAAATCGTCCAACGCGACAAGACGGCGATCTATATCTGCGCTGGGAACCCCATTCCAAACGGAGTGATCGTAACTATTCCTGACCGATTTCAGATCGTCACCGGCTTGGAAGCGCTCGGATATGTAGAGCGTCTCAAGAAGGTCCGTGGGGCGTTCCCGTTCGCCTGATTTAGCCAGAGCATACTTGATGAGGTATTCGGACATGATGCCGTCGTTGGATGTGCTGACCATTGTCGTCCCCTTTCGGTCAGGAACATGGGTAGCGGAGGACACCGAGTCCAGAGCAACGACCGCTTCTGAAGCGAAGGCATCGGTAATGAACGGCCGGAAGTGGGCGAATTGCGAAATTGACTATGCGGCTTCGGCGATCGTCTGGAAGTCTCGGCGCCAGTTCCACGGCATGAGCTCGTCCCAGCGCGCGGCAGGCCAGTTGCCGGCGATTTTGGCGATGACGTCAGCGATGTAGGCCTGCGGCTCGACACCGTTGAGCTTGCAGGTCTCGATGACGGTGTAAATCGCGGCGGCACGCTCGCCGCCGGCCTTCGATCCGGCGAACAGCCAGTTCTTGCGGCCGATCGCGATGCTGCGGACCGCGCGTTCGGCAATGTTGTTGTCGATCTCTAGGCGGCCGTCATCGACGAACCGCGTGAGCGAAGTCCAGCGCTTGCGGCCATAGGTGATCGCCTTGGCCATCTCGGACTTGGGCGAGAGGCGTCGCAAGGCGTCGTCGAGGGTAGTGCGCAACGCCTCGATCAAGGGTGCGGTTCGTTCCAGCCGGCCTCTTCGTCGGACGTCTGGTGGTGCCCCTCGGATCTCGTCCTCGATCCGATAGAGGCTGGCGATGCGCTCCAGGAGGTTGGTGGTGAGCGACGTGGATTTGGTCGCGTGGATATCGAATATCTTGCGCCGAAAATGCGCCCAGCAGGCGACCTCGGTGACGCGGTTGGCGCTGTAGAGCTTGTCGTAGCCGGCATAGCCGTCGGCCTGCAGGAACCCGGTGAAGCTGGCGAGCTGCTGTTGGGGATGACTGCCGGTGCGATCCTGGGTGAACTGATACCAGACCAGCGGGGGCGTGGTGGCGCCGGCGCCGCGATCGTCGACGACATAGGCCCAAATCCTCCCGGTTGCGGTCTTGCCGCGTCCCGGATCGAGCATCGGCACAGGCGTGTCGTCGGTATGGATCTTGGTGGCTGCGAGCCCGACCTCGCGGATGCGGCTGACGATCGGATCGAGCAGCGCTGATGCCTGACCGACCCATCCGGCAAGGGTCGAGCGATCGATATCGATGTCCTGCGCGGCCATCATCCCCGCCTGGCGGTAGAGTGGCAAATGATGGTCGAACTTGGCGACCACGACATGGGCGAGCGTTCCGAACGTCGCCTTGCCCCGCGCGATCGCCTTTACGGGTGCCGCTGCCTGCACGACCTTCTCGCAAGCGCGGCAGCTATACTTCGGGCGGATGGTGCGGACGACCCGCCACTGGACCGGCACGGCATCGAGCATCTCGTCGCTGTCCTGCCCCAGCGGGCGCAAGCGCCCGCCGCAATCGGGGCAGGTACAGTTGCCATGTTCGGGCTCGATCCGCTGTTCTTCACGCGGCAGATGGGCCGGGAGCGCTCGAATGGGTGCTGGCCGATCGAGGGTGGCAGGATCGACGCGCCGCGCGTTCACCGTGGCGGCTTCGGCCTCGAGTTCTTCGAGTGCCAGCTCAAGCTGGGCGATCTCGTGGCTGAGCTTCTCGGACGCCTTGCCGAACTGCATGCGCTTGAGGCGGGCGAGTTGGACGCGCAGCGTATCGATCAGGATATCGCGGGCGCTGATATCGGCGCGGGCGGTCGCCAATGCGGCTTCCAGCTCGGCGATCCGGGCATCTTTATCGGGGGCGGAAAGTGCGGCGTCCGACACCACGATTATATAGCAGATCGCGGGTCGCCGAGCCAGAAAAAGCGCAGGAATCCAGGCGTTTTTAGCCTGCCAGTGACGGTGTGAATGTGCGCTCCGGCCGCCGCCAGTCGATGCCCTCTAACAGCATCGAAAGCTGCGCGGCGGTCATCGCGACCGTACCGGTTGGGGTCGATGGCCAGATGAACCGTCCTCGATCCATGCGCTTGGAGAACAGGCACAATCCCTGGCCATCATACCAGAGCAGCTTGACCAGATCGCCGCGCTTGCCGCGGAACGCGAACAGCGCGCCGGAATGCGGACTCTGCTCCAGCGCCTGCTGCACCAGCACCGCCAGGCCGTCGAACCCCTTGCGCATATCGGTCGCGCCGCACGCCAGGAATATCCGCGTCAGCGGGGGAAGCGGGATCATCGTGCCAGGACACCGATCACCCGCGATAGCGCCTCGGCATCGACTGATGCGTCGACGGTCAGGCGCACGCCGGATGGCAACTCGATCCCGATCTGCCCGCTACTCGGTGCGGCCGACGACGGCGCCGGCAACATCACCGCAGGCTCGCTGATCTGCACCTCGGCAAAGCTCGGCACCGCTGACCTGGTGATCCCGGTCAGGGCACCCGACATCGCCTGGCGGCGCCAGGTATAGATCGCGCCACTGCCGACCTCTGGCGCTCGATCGCCGCGCGGACTGAGCCCCCCGGCCCAAAGGCATCGCGCAGGATCGCCAGCTTCTGCTCGACGGTCCAGTGCCGACGGCCTGATACCCGGCCGATAATCTCCATCCGAGTAGTCAGGGCGACGGTCTTTTTCACGGCCTTACGATCTGAAATGTCGGGGAAAAGGATCCACTCTTGGCCTGAATTTGGCTTGACGGTCTTTTCAGCCAAAAATGCTGCGTCGCACGGCGCCTAAATCGCAGCGAACCTCAAGCGATCACCCGCAAATCGATCGTCGAGGTCGTGGGTGTCGCAGTCACGGCCAGCCCGATTCGCAGTTGGAGGGGTTAGGGGCGTTGTGAGGCCCCTAACCCCTTGGTCAGAAATTGGCGGTGAAGCCGACCGCGATGTTGCGGCCCAGGCTGTCGTAGCGCGCGGGGATGGTATTGCTGCGCGCCAGGCTGATGTTGTACGAATTCGGCAGGATCGGCGCCGCTTTGTCGAGCAGGTTGTTGGCGATGATCCGGAAGCTGAAGCGCTTGGCAATGTTGAAGGTCAGCGCGAGATCGAAATAGCTGATCGGCGCGATGCGATAGAAGGTCGTCTGCGCGCGGTCCGGCGTTCCGCCGATCGCAGGATCGCCCGAATTGTTCGCGCTGGTCAGCGAGCCGATATAGCGCCAATTGAACGACGCGTTGAACGCCCTGTCGGGCGTCGTATAGGTGGTGCGCAGACCGTGCATCCACTTCGGCAGCAGTTGGCCGCAACCATTGCCGAAATACCCCGCGCAATTGCGCTCCGGCTGCAGCGGCGAGTCCTGGCCGCCGGCAAAGGTGGTGAGCGACCCGTTGAAGCCGAAGTCGAGCGAACCGGCCTTGCCCAGCCCGAGCGCATATTGCGCCTGGAAGTCGTACCCGCGCGCGATCGAGAAATAATAGTTCGTGGTGCCGGCGCGGATGAAGCCGCTGGTCGGGTTGGTGTTGGCGGTCGCGTAGAGTGTGCCGTTGGCGGCCCGGACGATCCCCGAGCAGAAGAACGGATCGCCGTTCGAACGCAGGCAGCCATCGGTGTAGTAGCTGTCGTCGTTATACCCGAGTGAGTTGTTGATCTTGATGCGGTAGCGATCGACCGACAGCACCAGACCGGGCAGGAAGCGAGGCTTTAGGATGATGCCGTAGGTCTGCGTATAGGCCGTCTCGGGATCGGCGGTGAAGCCGCCCGAACGCACGGTGCACTGACTGTCCGGGCAGAGCAACGTCGCACTGCCATAGAGTGCGTCGGACAGGCCGGTCGCGCGGCACACCGCTTGCGAGGCGAGCGGCGCGGTGGTGGTAATCGTCTGGCCGGGATGCGCCGGATCGGCGATCAGCCGCGGTACGGGCGCGCAGAAATCGTTCTGCGAGCCGCCCTGCCTGCCGTAGCTGATGTTGGTCGCCTGGTAGGTCTCGACCACGGTCGGCGCCCGTTGCGCCTTGTTGAAGGATGCGCGCAGGACGATGTCGCGAACCGGCGAATACAGGCCTTCCAGCTTCCAGGTCGAGAATTTGTCGGGGTTGGTATTATACTTGGACAGGCGGAAGCCGCCATTGACCTGCAACTGTTCGATGAACGGCTTGTGCTGCACGAGCGGCGCCTGGACCTCGATATTGCCTTCCCACACGTGCTGGCGCAAATCCGAATCCGAGCCGCCGTAATCGGCGCGGAAGGCGGCGTTGCCGACCGAGAACAGCCGATCCTCGCGATATTCGACACCCGCCGCAAAGGCGAGGCCATCTTCGGCGAAAGGCGAGGTAATGCCGTATTTGCCGAGGTCGCCGGTAACGTTGGCAAGCACGTTGGTCAGGATGTTGACCGTGCGCTGCTTTTCCGGATCGACGCCGCCTGAGATGAACGCGACCAGGGCCGGGTTGCCGTTGCCGGCGCTGAACGCGTCGAACGGCACGCAGCCCGAAGTGGCGTTCACGCAGGTCGGCGCGCCGCCCACACTGACCACGTTGAGCGCCTGGTTGATGCGATCGAAATTCGGCAGCGTTGCGGGCATCCAGTCCTGCTGGTTGCGTGCATAGACGCCGCCGACGTCATAGGTCCATGCTTCGCCGATCTTGCCGCGGATGCCGCCGGTCGCGCGAATGCCGCTGTTGACAAACGTATCGACGAGATCGGGCGCGTTGAGGCGATAGCGGATCTCGATCGGCACCAGAGTGCCGGTGCCCGCCGCCGCGCCGCACAGTGCCGTCGCTTGAGCGCCCGACAGATACGGGTTGTTGCAATTCACCTGATACGGCGTCGAGCCATAGGCGGTGTAGCTGAACACGCGCGTCGGGAAGTTGTTGGTCGACTTGTCGCGGAACCAGATGCCCGAGCCGTACAGCTCGATTTCGGGCGACAGCTTGAGCGAGGCGAAGCCACCAGCGTTCACGCGCTCGTCCTGGCGCTGGTACGAATAATTGTCGTACGGGTTCGCTGCGTTGTTGGGACCCGCGCCGTACGGGACGAAAGTGCGCGTACCGTCGGGATTGTTGATATAGGCGGTGCCGTTATTGGCGCCTGAGCGCGGCGAAATGTAACCGCTCCTTGAATAGGTCGACAGCGAGCAGCTGAGCGGGCCGTCCTTGCCGGTCTGGAGGAGCTGGCACGCCGACGTCGAGCGATTGGTATAGGGCACCATATCGGCGTGCTTGTAATTGACAAATGCCGAGACGTTGAGCTTGTCGTCAAACAGCGACGTGCCGCCGGTCAGCGTGATGTCGGCGCGAGCGCCATCGGTGACCATGCCGGTGTTGGTCGGAAAGCCGAGCGCCTCGGCTTGCGCCGTCACGATGGTGGGGCGATTGATATGATTGTAGACATTGACGTTGGCATCGAGGCGCAGGCCCTTGAAATCGGGCTTGAGAATGAAGTTGACCACGCCCGCGACCGCGTCCGAGCCATAGACCGACGAAGCGCCGCCGGTCAGCACGTCAACGCGCTCGATCAGCGAGACAGGGATGATGCCGGCATCTTCGCCATTCTGCGTGCCGAGCCGCTTGCCGTCGACCAGCACCAGCGTGCGCTCGAAGCCTAGGCTGCGCAGCTTGATGCGCTGGCGACCGTCCGAATCCTGATAGTTTTGCTGGCTGTCGGGCGCGACCTGCGGGAGGCGGTTGAGCACTTCCTCGATGTTAATGGGCGACTGCGCCTTGATATCGGTCGAGGTCACCGAGGTGATCGGCGCTGCCGAGGTGATGTTGGGACGCGATGGGATGCGCGTTCCGGTAACCATGATGTCGTCGCCGGTCTCTTCCGGGGCGACCTGGCCGGTAATCGCCGCAGCGCGCGTGTCGGCCGACTGTTCTTCGCTCGAGGGCGAGTCGACCGGCGCCTGCGCGAATGCCGGAACTGCAAAGACAAGCGCCGTGCCGAGCGCGGTCAAGGATACGGAATGTCGGAACATCATGAGCTTCCCCTTATTTCAATCTGCCGCCCGCATTTTGCGCAACTGCGTCTCGTCAGTAGGTTCTATCCAAATTCTGGTCTGGTCAATACCTAAATGATACCACGGTGAACCTCTTTTGACATTTATGTGTCGTGTGGCATGATCGCGGCATTGGGTAACTCGCGGGGATGGTATGACCAGTAGAAGATCATTGCTCGCGATGGTCGGCGCAGCCGCCGGCGCGTGGCCCGTCGCCAAGGCTTTCGCGGGATCGGCCGGCGGCGTATCAAACGCTGCGCAGATCGTATCAACCTGGGACTTCGGCGCCACTGCCAACGATGCGGCGTTCGCGCGGCTGCGCAGTGGCGGCTCTCTGCTCGACGCAATCGAAGCGGGCGCCATGGTGCCCGAGGCCGACCCCAACAACCATTCGGTCGGCTATAGCGGCTATCCCGATCGCGACGGCCATGTGACGCTCGATGCTGTGATCATGGACGACACGGGGCAGGTCGGCGCGGTCGCGGCGCTCGAGGATACGGTGCACGCGATTTCGGTCGCGCGGCGCGTGATGGAGAAGACGCCGCACACGCTGCTGGTCGGTGCCGGAGCGACGCGCTTCGCGCGTGACCAGGGGTTCGAACAGCGCACGCTGCTGACACCCGAGTCGGAGAAAGCGTGGCGCGAGTGGCTCAAGACCGCGCACTACAGCCCGCAGGCCAATAGCGAGAATGCGCGGTTCCACACGCCGGGCGGCGCGCTCGATCACGACACGATCGGCTTGCTAGCGCGCGACGCGAACGGTCGGCTGGCGGGGGGCTGCACCACCTCTGGGATGGCGTTCAAGATGCGCGGGCGCGTCGGCGATTCGCCGCAGGTCGGCAGCGGGCTGTTCGTCGAAGCGGGGGTCGGCGGCGCAACGTCGACCGGGCTGGGCGAGGAAGTCACACGCGTCGCGGGGACGGCGCGGGTGATTGCGTCGATGCGCGCCGGGCACTCGCCCCAGGCCGCGTGCGAGGAGGTCGCGCGCCATATCGCCAAACTGCGCGGGGCGGCGATCCGCGGTGTACAAGTCGGATTTCTCGCGCTGGACCCGCACGGTCGCGTCGGGGCCTTTTGTCTGCTGCCCGGTTTCACCTATGCCGTGACCGACATGGCGGGGCGCACGGTGATCCACAAAGCCGCGTCGCTATTCCAGGCCTAGGAGACAGGCGGTGCAAGTCAGGGCCATGCTCGAAGTGTGCGTCGAGACCGCTGCGGGAATCGACGCCGCGGTGGCGGGAGGTGCCGACCGGATCGAGCTGTGCGCGGCGCTTTCGGTTGGCGGGCTTACGCCACCGGGCTCGCTGATCCGCACAGTCGCGGGTGTGGCCTTGCCCGTACACCTGCTGGCGCGGCCGCGTGCGGGCGGCTTCGTATATAGTGCAGTCGAGCAAGCGCTGGTTGCCGACGACCTCCGCGCTGCCGCCGAGGCGGGGCTGGCTGGGGTGGTGATCGGCGCGTCGACGCCAGCATATCGGCTCGACACGGCTGTGCTGGCGAGGTGGATCGCGCTGGCGCGCGCGCTCGGCGCGGCACGCGGTGTGCCGCTGTCGCTGACGCTGCACCGTGCCTTCGATCTGGTGCCCGATCCCGCGGCGGCGCTGGAGGAGGCGATCGCGCTCGGCTTCGATCGCGTCCTGACTTCGGGCTGTGCGCCGCGCGCGATCGACGGTGTCGCGACGCTTGCCGCGCTCCATGTACAGGCGGCTGGGCGGATCCGCCTGCTAGCCGGGAGCGGCGTCAATCTCGCTGTCTTGCCGGCCCTTCTCGCAACTGGCATCCGTGAAATCCATGCGTCCGCGCGTACGCCGGTCGCCATGCCCGAGGCGTCGCCCGAACGGCGCTTCGGGTTCGTTGCGGCGGAGGCGGGCGACACCGACAGCGCGGTGGTCGCCGCACTCGCTGAACGACTGAAGTCTAGCACTTGAGTAATACCAATTTACAACCTATCCAGCCTGTATTCACAGACGGATCGGCCATGCAGGACACCATCTCTCCGACGCCCGCGGGCGATACCCTGATGTTCCAGGAGGCGGCCGACGCGGGACATGCGGTCGCCCGAATGCTCGCGGCTAATGCCGCGATCTTCGCGAGCCTCGGCGCGCGCTTGCGGCGCGCGCCACCGGCAGTCGTGGTGACGTGCGCGCGCGGCTCGTCCGATCACGCGGCGACTTATGGCAAATATCTGATCGAGACGTATATCGGCGTGCCCGTCGCCTCGGCCGCGCCGTCGGTCGCTTCGGTCTATCATGCGCCGGTCGCGGCGGGGCATGCTGTGTGCATCGCGATCTCGCAAAGTGGGCGCAGTCCCGATTTGCTGAGCACGGTGGCCGCGCAGCAGGCAGCAGGCGGTCATGTCGTGGCGCTGGTCAACGACCTCAAGTCGCCGTTGGCGCGCATGGCGGAAACGGTGGTGCCGCTGTCCGCCGGGGTCGAACGCTCGGTCGCGGCAACCAAGTCGTACATCACTGCGCTCGCCGCGCTCGCCGCGCTCGTCGCAGCGTGGAAGCAGGACGACACGTTGGAGGCGGCGGTCGCGCGGCTGCCGGAAGGGTTGGGACGCGCCTGGGCGCTGGGCTGGCCTGGGGCCGAAGCGACGTTGCGCTCGGCCACCAACCTGTTCGTGATCGGTCGCGGGCTCGGACTCGGCGTCGCGCAGGAGGCGGCACTCAAGCTCAAGGAGACCTGCGGGCTGCATGCCGAGGCGGTTAGCGCGGCGGAAGTTCGGCACGGTCCGATGGCGATCGTCGGCGCGGGCTTCCCGATCCTGGCGTTCGCAACGTCAGACGCGGCGGGCGACGACGTTCGCGCCATCTCGGCCGAATTCGCCGCGCGCGGTGCGATCGTGGCGCTCGCCGATGCCGGTGCGATGCCGGCACTGCGCGATCATTCGGCGATCGAGCCGATCCTGATGATCCAGCGCTGCTATCGCATGATCGATGCGCTCGCCCGCGCGCGGGGCTATGATCCAGACGCGCCACGCCATCTCAACAAGGTAACCCGTACGTTATGACTTCGCACTCGTTCGTCAACGGCCATATCGTCACACCACACGGAGTGCTGAACGAGGCGATGGTCGACGTCGAGGGCGGCGTGATCGTCGCGATCCTCGACCGGGCCGGTCCGGGCGCGACAGATCTCGGCGGCGGCTGGCTGATGCCGGGCTTCATCGACACGCAAGTCAACGGCGGCGGTGGGGTGTTGTTCAACGATGCGCTGAGCGTCGAGGGGATCGCCGCGATCGGCGACGCGCATCGCCCGTTCGGCACTACCGCGTTTCTGCCGACTCTGATCAGCGACACCCACGACGCGATCGCCCGCGCGCTCGACGCGACCGATGCCGCGATCGCCGCCGGCGTGCCGGGGGTGGTCGGCGCGCATATCGAAGGGCCGGTGATCAATGTCGGGCGCAAGGGGATCCATGATCCCCAGCATTTCGGCGCCCTCGACGATGCGCTGATGGAGTTGCTGCTCACGCCGCGGCGCGGGCGGGTGCTGGTGACGCTCGCGCCCGAGCTGGCGCCGGCTGAGCGGATCGCGGCGTTGGCGCGCGCTGGCGTGCTGGTCAGCCTGGGACATAGCGATGCGACCTATGCCGAGGCGATGGCGGGGTTCGCGGCCGGGGTTACCGGGGTGACGCATCTGTTCAACGCGATGTCGCCGCTCGTCCACCGCGCGCCGGGTGTGGTCGGCGCCGCGCTCGACGATCCGCACGTCTATTGCGGGCTGATTGTTGATGGCTTCCATGTCGATGATGCCGTGTTGCGGATCGCGCTCAGGGCGCGGCCGGCGGACCGGATGATGCTGGTGTCGGACGCGATGCCGTGTGTCAAGGCGCCGAGCAGGAGCTTCGTGCTGCAGGGGCGCGAGATCCGCGTCGAGGGTGGACGCTGCGTTGCCGCAGACGGAACGCTTGCCGGCTCCGACCTCGATATGGCGGGGGCGGTGCGCAATACCGTGCGGCGGCTCGGCGTACCCGCGGCCCGCGCGGCGGCGATGGCGGCGACAAACCCAGCGGCGTTCCTCGGCCTGTCGCGCGAACGCGGGACTATCGCGACCGGACGGCGCGCCGATTGGGTCCAGCTCGACGCCGATTTCCACGCGGTGACGACTGTGATCGCTGGCGAGATTGCCGCGCACGCCCCGCGCGAACCCGTTGCGGTCTGAGCGCGCGACCGACCCCTTTCTAGGAGAGACCATGGCGCCGATCCTGCTGTCCGCACCGCTGCAAGGCTGGGTCACCATGTTGGATGACGTACCCGATCCGGTGTTCGCCGGGCGGATGCTCGGCGACGGCATCGCGATCGATCCGACCGGCGACTGCCTGTTCGCGCCGTGCGCCGGGCGCATCGTCGCGCTGCAGGCGAGCGGCCATGCGGTAACGCTCGAGGCGGCGAACGGCGCGCAGATCCTGATCCATCTCGGGATCGACACGGTTGGGCTCGCCGGGCGTGGCTTCACGTCGCGCGTCGCGCTCGGCGATGTGGTGGCCGAGGGCGATCCGCTGATCGACTTCGATCTCGATCTGCTGGTGTGCGAAGCACGCGCGGTGGTGACGCCGATCCTGCTGGTCGAGGGCGCCGGGATCGCGGTCACGCTGAACGCCGCCATCGGCCTGATCGAGGTCGGCGCGCCGTTGATGACGCTGCGCGGCAGCGATGGCGAGACGCCGCTCTCGGATCGGGTGGGACCGATCGAGGAGCGCCTGCTCCATATCGCGCTACCGCACGGCATTCATGCGCGCCCCGCCGGGCGCATTGCGATGCTTGCGCGCGGTTTCAACGCGACGATCACGTTCGAGAAAAACGGGCAGGGTGCCGCCGCTGTCAGCCCGACCGGGCTGCTCGCGCTCGCCATCGTGCAGGGTGATACGGTGCGGCTGGTTGCTCGCGGGAGCGATACGACGGCGGCGCTCGATGCGATGGTCAGCTTGATCGACGGTGGGATGGAAGAGCCCGTGGCGGCACCGTCCCCGCTTGCCGCGATCGCCCCGCGCGATGTCCCGCACGGGGCGCTGGCAGGGATGACCGCCGCGCCTGGGCTCGCCATCGGGACCGTCCGGCATCACCGCGCGATTGACCATAATGTGGCGATCCAGGGCGGTGGCCGCGCCGCCGAAGACGCTGCCTTTGCAGCGGCGCATGCCGCGCTGACGGACGAGATTGCGCGGCAAGCTTCCAGCGCGAGCGGCGCAGCGCGCGCCATTCTCGACGCACATACGGCGTTGCTCGGTGATCCCGCGCTGTTCGACGCGACCCATGCCGGGATCGCGCGCGGCGAGAGCGCGGGCTACGCTTGGCGCAGCGCGATCCGCCTGCAGGCCGAGGCGTTGCGCCGGGGTTGCGACGCGCGGCTGGCAGAGCGCGCCGATGACCTGCTCGATCTCGAGCGGCAATTGCTCGCCCGGCTGGCCGGAGCGGAAACCAACACGGTGGTATACCCCGCCGGCACGATACTGTTCGCCGACGATCTGATGCCCTCCGAGTTCCTCGCCGCGGCCGATGGGCTGGCCGGGCTATGCGTCGCCAAGGGCGGGCCGACCTCACACGTCGCGATCCTCGCCGCGGCGATGGGCGTGCCGGCGCTGGTCGCGCTCGGCGCGGGATTGCGTGGCGTGGCCGACGATACCCGCGTGATCCTCGACGCCACGGCGGGCCTGCTGCATGTCGCACCGTCCGCCGAACACCTCGCCGCGGCGGAACAGGCGCAGTCTACAGCCGCCGCGCGTCGTGCCGATGCGCTCTCCCGCGCGAGCGCGCTATGTCACACCGCCGACGGTCTGCGGATCGAAGTGGTCGCCAATCTCGGCAATCGCGCCGAGGCGGCGCCAGCGGTGGCGAACGGTGCCGAAGGCTGCGGGCTGCTGCGCACCGAATTCCTGTTCCTCGATCGCGCGACGCCTCCGAGCGCCGCCGAACAGAGCGCCGAATACCAAGCGATCGCCGACACGCTCGATGGGCGGCCCCTGATCGTACGGCTGCTCGACATCGGCGGCGATAAGCCAGCACCGTATCTGCCCATCGCGCCCGAGGAAAATCCGGCACTCGGTTTGCGCGGCATCCGCGTTGGGCTGGCGCATCCCGCTATGCTCGAGGATCAGCTGCGCGCGATCCTCGCGGTGCGGCCGATCGGCCAGTGCCGCATCATGCTGCCGATGGTCGCACGGATCGAGGAGTTGCGCACGGTGCGAGCGGTGCTCGACCGGCTGCGCGACGAAATGAGCATTGCCGACCCCGTCGCGCTCGGCATCATGGTCGAGACCCCGGCTGCGGCCATCACCGCCGACCTCCTGGCGCGCGAAGCGGATTTCCTGTCGATCGGCACCAATGACCTCACCCAATATACACTCGCGATGGACCGCGCCAACCCGGCGGTGGCGAACGCGCTCGACGGCCTCCACCCCGCTGTGCTGCGGCTGATCGGCGAGACGTGTCGCGGCGGCGCGTGCCACGGACGCTGGACCGGCGTGTGCGGCGGGCTCGCCTCCGATCCGCTCGCGGTGCCGATCCTGCTCGGGCTCGGTGTGACCGAACTGTCCGCCACGCCGGGCATGATCCCGACGATCAAGGCGCTTGTCGCAGGCGTGTCGCTCGTCGCGTGTCGCGCGCATGCGGCGGCGGCGTTGGCGTGCCTATCCGCCGACGAGGTCCGCGCACTCGCCCGCGCCTTCGCGCAACAGGAGATGACGGCATGAAATCGATCCTGGGAGCGCTCCAGCCACTCGGTCGCGCGCTGATGCTGCCGATCGCGGTGCTGCCGATCGCCGGACTGTTGCTGCGCTTGGGCCAGCCCGATCTGCACGGCCTGCCGTTCGTCGGCGCGGCGGGGCAGGCGATCTTCGACCATCTCGGCTTGCTGTTCGCGATCGGCGTGGCGACCGGTTTCGCGCGCGACGGCAATGGCGCGGCGTGCCTTGCTGGCGTGACGTGCTTCCTGGTGGCGACCGAGGCGGGCCAGACCTTGCTGAGCGTGCCGCCCGAGGCCGCCGCCGGGTTCACCGGCGCTTCGGTCGATCTCGCGGTCGCAGCGTGGAAGGCCAAAGTCATGGCGCGGCTCGACGTGCCGATCGGAATTCTCTCGGGGCTGGTCGGCGGGCTGTTCTACAACCGCTTCGCGACGACCAAATTACCGGAGTATCTCGCTTTCTTCGGCGGGCGGCGCTTTGTGCCGATCGTCGCCGGGCTGGCCGGGCTGATGCTTGCGGCGGTGGTCGGCTTCGGCTTCCAGACGATCAGCGGCGGAATAGATGCAGTGAGCGTCGCCGCGACCAGCGCCGGGGCGCCAGGGCTGTTCGCGTTCGGCGTGCTCAACCGGCTGTTGCTGGTGACGGGGCTGCACCATGTGCTCAACAATGTCGCCTGGTTCGTCGTCGGCGACTGGCACGGCACGACCGGGGATTTGCGGCGCTTCTTTGCCGGCGATCCGAGCGCGGGGAGCTTCATGGCGGGGTTCTTCCCGGTGATGATGTTCGGCCTGCCCGCGGCGTGCCTAGCGATGTACCGCGCCGCTGCGCCCGACCGGCGGAAAGCAGTCGGCGGCATGCTGTTCAGCCTGGCGCTGACCTCGGCGCTGACCGGGGTGACCGAACCGATCGAGTTCAGCTTCATGTTCCTCGCGCCTTTGTTGTACGTGATCCATGCGCTGCTGACCGGGCTGTCGATGGCAGTGATGGATCTCCTTGGCGTCAAACTCGGCTTCGGTTTTTCGGCCGGGCTGCTCGATTATGTACTCAATTACGGCAAGGCGACGCGGCCGTTGTTGTTGCTGCCGGTCGGGGCGGTGTACTTCCTGCTCTATTACGGGCTGTTCCGCTTTTTCATCCGGCGCTTCGATTTGCCGACGCCGGGGCGCGAGCCGCTGGTAAATGCCCCGGCGGTGGCGCGGCCGGTTGCCGCGGGCGGGCGCGGCGGGGCGTTTGCGCAGGCGCTGGGCGGTAGCGCCAATCTCGTCACGGTGAGCGCCTGCACCACACGGCTGCGGCTGGTAGTGCGCGACCAGGCCGCAGTCGATGATGTGGCGCTGAAGGCGCTCGGCGCGCGCGGGATGATCCGGCCCTCGGCGACTGCGCTGCAAGTGGTGCTGGGGCCGATCGCCGATCTGGTGGCGGTCGAGATCCGCGATGCGTTGGCAATGGGCGACATCGCGGCGGCGGAGGTAGCGGAGGATGCAGCGCCGCTGGTGCTGTCCGAACCGCTGATCGCGGCACTTGGCGGCGCGGGCAATATCGCGCGCAGTTCGCGGCACCATGGCCGGCTGCGGATCGCGCTGCGCGACGGCGCGGCGGCGGATGCTACGGCACTTGGCGCGCTCGCCGGGCATGGGATCGCTCGGCCGGCCCCTGGGCTGATCCATGTGCTTGGCGATGAGGGGGCGCTGGCTGGACTGGTGGCCGGCTGACGCAGCGTCAGATATTTCCTTCCCCGGCAAAGGCCGGGGACCAGGATGACACGGTGAAATCCACCGCGCCACCCTGGTACCTCGGCGATTGCTACTGTGCCGCGGCCTTCGCCGGGGGAGCGTTTGCTGCGTAGCCGAAAGACCCCTCTGCGGACGCCCCCACGGAAGCAAGCGTAAATTCGAGTATTGGCGCGGGGTCGGATGCTGCCTTCTGTCCGGCCTGTTGATGCAGCCTTGGCTGCTGGCCCGTATGCGAGTGCGCGGACCGGATCCAAATCTTTAACGCGTGCTCAAGGGCACAGGGGTTAATTCCTGGTTGTCCGGACCCGTTTCACCGACTGTTGTGCCATACTCTCCTTCGATCACTTGCCGCCCTCGACGGCCTCTGGCGGATCGAGCGGCTACGCCGCCCTTGCCACCGGAGCTCTGTAATCTTCCTCCCGGGTGAGCACCGCCCAGACGATGCGCGCCGTCTTGTTCGCCTGCGCGACCGTCACCAGCATGCGCGGCTTGCGCGCCAGCATAGCCGCCAGCCACGGCCGATCGGGCGCTTCGGGCCGGCTTGCATGTTGCACGACAGCGCTGCTGCCGATGATCAGCAGCCGTCTGATCGTTCGTTCGCCCATCTTCGACATCTTGCCCAGCCGCTGCTTGCCGCCCGATGACTTCTGCAACGGGGTCAGGCCCAGCCAGGCGGCAAAGTCCCGCCCGCGTCGGAAGGTCTCAAGCGGCGGCGCCAGCGCCGCGATCGCGGTCGCCGCGAGCGGCCCGACGCCGGGGATCGTCATCAGCCGCCGTACCACTGCATCCTCGCGGGCGCGCCCGGCGATCTCCTTGTCGAGTTCGGCGATCCTGCCGTCGAGTTCTTCGACCATGGCGAGCATGACTTTGAGCATCGCAACCGCCGCGTGCGGCAGCGAAGCGCCAGCCTCCTCCTCCAGCAGATCACCTAGCGTCGCCACATGGGAACGGCCCTGCGGTGCCACCCAGCCATACTCGGCCATGTGGCCGCGTAGCGCATTGATCGTCTGCGTACGCTGGCGCACGAACAGGTCGCGCGTGCGGAACACCAGCGCCGAGGCCTGCTGCTCCTCGCTCTTGATCGCGACGAAGCGCATGTTCGGACGCTGCGCCGCCTCGCAGATCGCCTCGGCATCCGCCGCGTCATTCTTGTGCCGCTTCACGAACGGCTTGACGTACGATGGCGGAATCAGGCGTACATCATGCCCCAGGCCCGCCAGTTCGCGCGCCCAGTGATGCGATCCGCCGCATGCCTCCAGCGCCACCAGGCACCGCGGCTGATCGGCGAAGAACTCCAATACCTTCCGCCGCATAATCCGGCGGCTGAACAACTGCCGGCCGCTCGCATCCGCACCATGTGCGTGAAAAACCTGCTTTGCGATATCCAGACCTATCGTGATAACCTCGCTCACGGACGCCTCCTATCAGGTGCTCAACAACACCTCCTTGGTACATCGATACCGTCGGGGGGCGTCCACCCCATCTTTAACGCGCGGCGAGCGTTACCGGGCCGAGCAGGCCCGAGGCAGTGTCGCGCTCGGCCTGTACCAGCAGCACGACCTGCCGCCGCCCCGTGCCCGCTGGCATGTGCCCCGCGAGCGCGCCGGTTCCCGCAC
>JBDTXU010000480.1:0-3064 GCA_040006055.1 Sphingomonas bacterium
GGCTATGGCCGTGAGCTGTATTTCTGGAGCTTCGTCGTCGCGATCCTGATCTTCGCGGTCGGCGCGGGCGTCTCAATCTATGAGGGCGTCGTGCATATTTACGAGCCCGAGCCGCTGAGCGACCCGATTCTCAACTATATCGTGCTCGGTATCGCCTTCGCCATGGAAGGTGTCTCCTGGTTCTTCGCGATGCGCGAATTCGCCGCCGCCAACCGCGATGGCGGCTGGTGGGAAGCGGTGCGCAAATCGAAGGACCCGGCCGGCTTTATCGTGTTGTTCGAGGACAGTGCGGCGCTCGCCGGGCTCGTCATCGCCGCGATCGGCGTCTGGGCCAGCCAGGCGTGGCATGACCCGCGAATCGACGGCGTCGCCTCGATCGCGATTGGCGTGCTACTCGCACTGGTCGCGGCCTTGCTCGCGCGGGAGTCGAAGGGCCTGCTGATCGGCGAGGGCGCTGACCCCGTGACCGTCGCCCGGGTCCGCGAGATCGTCGATGCACGGCCGGAGATCACCTCGGTCAACCATGTCCGCACCATCCACACCGCGCCGGAGAGCATCTTCGTCGCGATCAGCGCCGATTTCCGAGACGCACTGACCATGGGAGAGGCCGAGTTGTTGATCGAGGAGATCGAGACAGAGTTAAAGGCAGCGATGCCGATGCTGTCGTCAATCTATATCCGCCCGGAACGACGCGAGGACGCGTCGATCCTGAAGCCGGTGTCTTAGTGTCTGGTCAGCTTCGCTGAGTCGGTGCCAGCCCGCTCCCCCACCCCGCCTCCCATTCAGGATACGCTGTGGGAGGCGGGGTGGGGGAGCGGGCTGGCACCGACTTACCTCATCAAGGCCTGATCGGCGCATCCGACGGTACGAGTTCGACCACATCGAGGATCGATTCGAATTTGGGCCAGGGTAATACCAGCCGCCAGCGCTTCTCGCCGATCCGCTCGACATAGCCGGCGAGATCGCGGCCATCGTCGCGGCCGTAATCGAGCGGCTTGGATTCGTCGCCGAACATCATCGTCCCGAGAAAGATCTGCCGCGCCGTACCATCAGGGAAGAACAGCCCGATCGGCCGTTGCGAACCGCCGATCTTGTACAGGCTCGAAACTTCGCCCTCATCATTGATCCGGCATTCATAGGGCGGATAGGCCGTGAAATCATGCGTCGCCGTCCCGTTGGCGCCGAGCTTGAACACCCGGCAGCGATACCGGCCTGGAGGCGGCGCGGCGCCCTCAAGCGCGCGATCGGGCTCGAACAGCGGCCCTTGCGCAGCCAGCTGAGCGGCATGGCCGGCGCCCTGCACAGCCGCGAGCGCGGTGGTCCATGCATTACGCCAGGTCCGCAACCGCTCGCGATCGCGATCGGTCGCAACCCGGTGCCAGTCAGCATTCGCTACCTTCACCGGCAGCCGCAGCTCCGGCGGCGGCGCGGGCGCCTCAACCACGAGCGGCGCCGCGGCCGGCGCCGGCGCGATCTCGGCATGCATGTGCGCCTTGCCGCCACAGCCGACCAGCAGCGCGCAACCACAAAGCCCCATGACCAGGGAATAGTTTTTCAAGCGACCGGTTCTTTCTTTTCCGGCAACAGCTAACCACGCCGCGCCGGGCTTGCCAAGCACGTCAGGCGGCGGTCCATCCTCCATCCATCGAAAGGTTGGCGCCGGTGATCGCGCTGGCCTCGTCCCGACACAGGAAAAGTGCCAGCGCCGCGACCTGCTCCGAGGTCACGAACTCCTTGGTCGGCTGCGCCGCGAGCAACACGTCGTTCAGCACCTGCTCGCGCGTCATCCCCCGTGCCTTCATCGTATCGGGGATCTGCCCCTCGACCAGAGGCGTCCAGACATAGCCGGGCGAGATGCAGTTGACCGTGATATGGTCAGCGGCCGTCTCGAGCGCGATCGTCTTGGTCAGCCCGGCAAGCCCGTGCTTGGCCATGACGTACGCGCTCTTGTTCGGGCTCGCGACGAGCGAATGCGCCGAGGCGGTCGAGATGATCCGGCCCCATTTCGCGGCCTTCATATAGGGCACCGCCGCCTGCATCATGTACCAGGCCGAGGTGAGGTTGATCTTGATGATCGCCTCGAACTTGTCGGCCGGGAAATCCTCGATCGGCGCGACATGCTGGATGCCGGCATTGTTGACGATGATGTCAGGCCCGCCAAGCTCGTCATGGCAGCGCTTCACCATCGCGGCGATCGCCGCCGGATCCGTCATGTCGGCGGCATCGTACAAAGCCTTCGCACCGCTGGTCGCCTCGAGTGCGGCACGCTCTTTCTCGATCGCCGCCGCATCGCCAAAGCCGTTGATGACGACGCTGGCGCCTTCAGCGGCGAGAACTTTGGCATAGGCAAGGCCAATGCCCGAGGTGGAACCAGTGATGATCGCGCTTTTGCCCTTGAGGAACATCGTGGGGTCTCCTTTTCTGCCTAGTGCCATCCCCGCGAAAGCGGGGACCCATCTGGTGCGCTCTCGTTCTCCATCACCGGCACGTTTGCCGCGCCGACGGGTGATGGGTCCCCGCTTTCGCGGGGATGACAACGGAGTTCATATCGTCCGCGCCGTCAGGTCGAAGGCGGCGCTTTTTCCGGTCTCGATATTCGCCGCGACCAATCGAGCGTTCGCCATCGTCTCCGCGACCGCTTCCTGGCCGGCACGCCAATGCTCGCGCATCGTTCTCGCGGAAAATTCGAAGTCGCGCGATCCGCCTTCCCAGGCATTGGCGCGATAGATCAGATGAACGAGATTGACCGCGTCCTCGCGAGAGCGCGTGGCGAGCGCCAGCACGTCCGGATCGTTCCGCATACTTTCGGGCAGCTTGGCGAGAACCTTGCGCGCAAGCTCGCGATCATGCCGCAATCGCATGACCTGGTCGGACACCTGGCGCGATCGGCTGGAAAAGCGGATCTCCTTTTCGCGCGCGGCCACATCCATGATCGTCTTGGGCAGTTCGGATGCGGCCGGGAACAGGTCGATCTGGAATGCGAGCAGCTCGCCTTGCTGGTGATCGAGGACATGAGTCAGCGGCGTGTTCGAGACGAGCCCGCCGTCCCACCAATATTTTCCGT
>JBDTXU010000481.1:0-2868 GCA_040006055.1 Sphingomonas bacterium
ACTGCCTATGACATCCTGCGCTGGAAGGGCATGCCGCTCGGCAAGCGCGACTTTATCGGCCGGCCGCGTCTCATCAGCTGAGCGAGAAGCAGCCCCCATCCTACCACACCCTCAATCGAGGTTGACCTCGTCAATCGCGTAGCGCCGTCTGACAGGGCCCGGTCAGCCTTCGTACAGGCGCGCGCATCTAATCCCTTGCCATCCCTCGTCCGGGGTGATGGAACCGCTCAATGATTGCCGCAATGGGCCCAAACGCCCCTCTTTATCTGGTGCTGCTGTTCCTGCTGATCGCGGTGCTGCTCGCGCGGCGCGCGCCTGTTTTCAGGACCCTGCTGTCGTTCGCGACCTGGGGCGCGATCATCGCGCTGCTGCTGGTCGTGGTCGGGCAGCGTGAACGCTTCGATCCCTATCTCGGCCAGTTCGCGCGCATGCTCAAGCTCGACGGCCAGGAGGTGGTCGGCAAGGAAGTGCGGATCCGCATGTCGCGAGACGGCCATTTCTGGGCGCGCACACGGATCGGCGGCGTCGAGCGCCGTATGCTGATCGACAGCGGCGCGACGGTCACCGCGCTTTCCACCGATACGGCGGCGGCCGCCGGGCTCGAGGTGCAGAACCCCATGGTGCCGATCGTGCTCAACACCGCCAACGGCCAAATCACTGCGCAGACCTCGACGATCGAGGAACTGCGCCTCGGTGACATCATGGCCCGCGATCTCGCCGTGGTGGTCTCACCCGCATTCGGCGACACCGATGTGCTGGGCATGAACTTCCTGTCGCGGCTGAAATCCTGGCGAGTCGAAGAAGGCGTCCTGGTGCTGGTCCCCCATCACCCGCAGGACCCGGTATAGCGCTCAGTCCGCGAGGCTGATCCACACCGGGGCGTGGTCGCTACTCTTCTCCCAGCCGCGAACATGCATGTCGACCTGCGCATCGAGCAGTCGCGGGGCGAGCGCCGGGCTGAGCAGCAGATGGTCGATGCGAAGGCCGGCATTACGGGCATAGGCGTTCCGGAAATAATCCCAGAATGTGTAGATCGTCTCGTCCGGATGAAGGCTGCGCAGCGCATCGAGCCACCCCTGATCGAGCAAGCGGAAGAACGCGGCGCGCACCTCGGGCGCGAACAGGGCATCGTCGAGCCAGCGCTCGGGTTTGTGGACGTCGCGCTCGGTCGGCATCACGTTGAAGTCGCCGGCGATGACCACCGGCATGCCGCTCGCCATCAGCTCGGCCGCATGCGCGATCAGCCGCTCGAACCAGGCCAGCTTGTAATCGAATTTGGGTCCTGGCCGCGGATTGCCATTAGGGAGGTACAGGCCGGCAACCAGCACGCCGTTGACCGCCGCTTCGATATAGCGGCTGTGGAGATCGCCTGGATCGCCCGGCAATCCCCGCCGCGTCTCGACGGGGGCACCGGCGCGACTCAGGATCGCGACGCCGTTCCAGCTCTTCTGGCCGTGCCAGATCGCCTCGTAACCTGCGTCCTCGATCGCGCTCAGCGGGAATTTCTCCTGCGGCGCCTTGAGCTCCTGGAGGCACACGACATCCGGCTGCCTTTCGCCCAGCCAGCGCAGCAGCACCGGAAGGCGGCCGTTGATGCCGTTCACATTGTACGTCGCGATCTTCATTGGCGGCCCCTGGATACCAGTGGATGGTTCGCGGGTTGAGCAGCGACAACCCAAACAGGAGACGGGCAATGCTCGAACATGTTCCAGCCTGGCTCGGCCAGATGCTGCACCACGTCCGGGCAGGCCATGCCCGGCTGGCCGTGGTCGACCCGGCGCTGGCGGCGGAAGACGTGATCGATCTTTCAAGCCCCGCCTTCGCCAACGGCGCACGCCTGCCCGAGTGCTTCACCGCGGATGGCGACGGCGTCTCGCCGCCGCTGCTATGGGGTGAGATACCGGACGGTACGCAGAGCCTGGCGCTGATCGTCGAAGATCCGGATGCGCCCGCGCTTGCGCCGCTCGTCCACGCTATTGTCTGGGGCATCCCGCCGGCCGAGCGCCGGCTGGCCGAGGGTGCGATCGCGCGCGATGGCGATGGCGGCGGAGACGGGCGCGATGTCGGCCGCAACAGCTTTTTGGGCGAAGGCTGGCTGCCGCCCGATCCGCCGACCGGACATGGCAGCCATGATTATGTCTTCCAGCTCTTCGCGCTGTCGGCGACGCCCGAGCTGGGTGCGAACCCGGGCCGGGCTGCGATCGTCGAGGCGATGGCGGGCAAGGTGCTGGCGGCGGGGATATTGGTCGGCACCTATTCGCGCGGCGAACCGAGCGGGTTGGCGCGTGATTTCGGAGGCGCGGTTCCTACATAGAGCCGATGCCAGGCACGCAGATCGATCTTTTCGCGCCCGCAGCCGCGCCGATCATCCCGGGAATATCCTATGCCCCGGACATCATCAGCGCAGTCGAGGAGAAGGCGCTGATCGCGGCGCTGGACGCGATCGAGGTGACGCCTTTCCGTTTCCAGGGCTGGCTCGGCAAACGGCTGACCGCTTCCTTCGGCTGGCGCTATGATTTCGACAATGGCAGCTTCAGCGCAACCGAGCCGATCCCCGATTTCCTGCTCCCATTGCGCGAGCGGGCGGCGGGGTTCGCCGGCCTGGTAGCTGAGGATCTCGTCCACTCACTGATCGTCCGCTACGATCCCGGTGCCGGCATCGGCTGGCACCGCGACCGGCCGCTATTCGAGCATGTCATTGGCATCTCACTCGAAGCACCGGCGACGCTCCGGCTGCGGCGGCGCCGTGAAAGCGGCTTCGATCGTGCCGCGCTGCCACTGGCGCCGCGCTCGCTCTACCATCTGAGCGGCGAGGCGCGGCATGACTGGGAGCACAGCATCGCAGCCATGGACGTGCGGCGCTGGTCA
>JBDTXU010000482.1:0-1921 GCA_040006055.1 Sphingomonas bacterium
GGTCGGGCACGAGCGACACCCCGTCGCTGCATCGGATCGACCCAGCGTCCGTCCGCGAGGAGGTGGAGGCGGCCGGCTTCGTGCTGGATGGGGAAAGCGCCATGCTCGCGAACGAGGACGATCCGCACTCCGCCAAGGTGTTCGACCCTTCGATCAAGGGCCAGACCGATCGTTTCGCCTATCGGTTCGTTAGGCCCTGACACCAGGCCAAAGCTGATCGAGAAGACTCTGGCCTAGTCACCCGAATCTAAAGTTCGTACCATTATATCCAGCATCACCCCGGACTTGTTCCGGGGTCCATCGAGCCGCAAGAGCAACGCTTGCACACCCTGCGGAAACATGTGTTCGAGCGAGATTGTGTCCCCCGGACACAATCTTGGCTTTCCGGGGGAAAGCCAAAGCTCGAACACCGGAACAAGTCCGGCATGACGAAAATAGGGAAAGCTGACTGCGCGAACTTCGGTTCCACCCCACTAGCCGCTCGCGCGGTTCATCGTGCTGCGAACGAGCCGATGGACCAGCCCGGGCAGGCCGCGATAGCTCGCCTTGTGATAGGGCGACTGCTCGTCAACCGCCGCCAACAGCCGGCGATGCGCCTCGCCGAGCGCGTGATAGGGGACGCTCGGGACGAGGTGGTGCAGCGCGTGATAGCGCAGCCCTACAGGGGCCCATAGCATCGGCAGCAAGCCGGGCGGGGGAACGTTGACTGAGTCGAGATATTGCGCGGTGACTGTCATCGCCTCGCCCTCATTCTCCCAGAGATGGGCGACGAGAGTCCGAATCTGGTTGATGACGGCTACGCCCGAGACAATCGCGAGGAAGATCAGAAAGGCGCGGAGCGGCACCACGCCCGTCGCCACGGCGATGAGCAGCGTGATTGCCCACAGGCTCGCCGCCGCCTCCTGCCAGTGCCAGATCGCCTTGAACGCCCCCTCGGGCGGACGCCGGCGGAAGCTCGGGTTGATCGCCAGTCCCGAATAGCGTTCGACGACCCAGGTTCGTACGCCCGGAAACACCATTGAGAGCGGCGCCAAAATGGCGAACCGGACGAGCACCGCGATCGGCGCGAGCAGCGAGGTAAGCACGAACAGCGGCACCGTCCAGGGCTTCATCAGCGCAAGCGGCAGATATTCCGGGTCTTCGATCGTGCCATAGCGGGTGCGTGCGTGATGAAGATTGTGGACGCCCTCATACATGAAGGAGGGCACCATGAGCGGAATGCCGACCAGCATATTCCAGCCGAACCGGAACCATGGCAGCGAGCTGTGCTTCATATGGGTCAGCTCGTGGGTGAAGCTGCCGGCACGATAGAGCGCGAGGATCGCGACCACGCCGGCGGCGATTGCCGAGCCGGCAGAGCCGATGGTTATCGCAATTGCCAGCGCCGCATAGCCAAGCAGCGCCGAGGCGAGGAAGTCGGCCCAGTAGATCAGGGGTCGTGGCGCGTGGAGATCGCGGGTGATCTCGGCAGCAATCTTCAGCATGGCGCGATCATCGGGCAAACGCCCGACTCGGGCGGCACCAACCGTCTTGGGTGCTACGGCTTCCGGCTGCGCCGCTGCGTCGCGCCGATCGAGAGCAAGGGGGGTGTTCATTGCCCGGTCCATTGCCGGAACATAGTGGCAGCATGGTGGCGATACCAGTGACGGGCTTCTGTCCTCCCGCTCCCCGCTTGACAGAAAGACGTGCAGGCGGGAGTGCGCTGTCTTCCGGGACAGGCACCTGAACGAGGCGACATCATCTTGGCCACTGCAATTCCACTTTCGATCCGCCCGATCAGCAGCAAGGCCGATCGCAAGAAATTCATCGACCTGCCCTTCCGGCTCTACAAGGACGACGCCAATTGGGTGCCGCCGCTCAAGGGCGAAGCGCTGGGGCTGATCACGCCCGAGAAGAATGGCTGGTTCAGCCATGCCGAGGC
>JBDTXU010000483.1:0-7460 GCA_040006055.1 Sphingomonas bacterium
CTGGATCGAACTGATGGGCAAGCATGGCTATGCCCAGGGTTTCGGCTGGTTCTGGTTCCACGATTATTTCCGCTTCGGCAGCCTCGATGGCATCATCCTCCCGACCTGGCAGCATCTGTGGTTCGTCGTCTATCTATGGCTTTACACCATGCTTCTGGCAGCCGGGATCTGGCTTGCCCGGGGCCGCAGCATGCAGGGATTTTTCGACCGCGCGTTCGGCACGGTCGCGGTGGTGATCGTACCGATCGCATGGCTGTTGCTGGTCGATATGGCGCTGCAAGGCGCGCGCGAGACGCATGACCTGTTCAACGACACCATCGCCCATCTTCATTACCTGCCCGGCTTTCTGTTCGGCTTCGCGCTTGCCCGCTCGGCGCCGGCGATGGCGGCGATCGGGCGGTGGTGGAAAGCGGCAGCGGTGGTCGCGGTGCTTAACTATACGATCGTTGCAGCCATCGAGTGGCGCTGGCCCGGCAGCGCGATGCCCAACCCGCCCTTCGGCTATATCTTCGCGACCGCCCGCACGGTGCAGGGCTGGTGCGCTATCATCGCGCTGATCGGCGTGGCCGAGCGCTTCTGGAACCATGATCACCGCTGGCGCAAGACACTGACCGAGGCGGTGTTCCCCTTCTACATCATCCATCAGACGGTGATCGTCGGGGTCGAATGGATATTGCTCGGCCAGTCTCTGCCCCCGGCCGCTGAATTCGCCATCCTCGTGGTGGCGACGCTCGCCGGCTGCTGGGCCTTTTACCTGCTCGGGCGCGAGATCAGCTGGCTGCGGCCGTTGATCGGGTTGCGGGCCAAGCCCGCGCGATCCGGACCTACCCCACAGCTGGCGTCGCAGGCCTGACGATGGGTGGTGCGGCAGACTGGACGCTGGTGATCCATGGCGGCGCCGGGATGATGACCCGCGACCGCATTGCAGCCGAGCTCGATACCGGCGCCCGATCGGGTCTGGCGACGGCGCTGGATGCCGGATCTGCCATTCTTGCTTCGGGCGGCACCGCGATGGACGCCGTCGAGGCGGCGGTGCGGGTGCTGGAGGATGATCGGCACTTCAACGCCGGACGCGGCGCGGCGCTCAGCCATGAGGGCGTTGCCGAGCTTGATGCCGCAATCATGGACGGAAGCAGCCGCGCGGCGGGAGCTGTCGCCGGCGTGACGGCGACACGGAACCCGGTGAGCCTCGCCCGCACAGTGATGACGGAAAGCAGGCACGTGCTGCTCGGCGGCGAAGGTGCCGACCAATTCTCGCGCGACCATGGCCTCGAACAGGCAGGGCAGGACTGGTTCATATTGCCCGAGCGGCGGCGGCAGCTCGAGGAGCTGAAAGCCCGCGGCGCCGACTCGTTCGATGTCGACATGAAATATGGGACAGTTGGTGCCGTGGCGCTCGACACACACGGCCATAGCGCGGCGGCGACCTCCACCGGCGGTGTGACCGGCAAGCGCTGGGGCCGGATCGGCGATTCGCCGCTGATCGGCGCCGGCACCTATGCCGATGACCGCGCCTGCGCGGTCTCGGCGACCGGATCTGGGGAATATTTCATCCGCCTCGGCGTCGCGCACGAGATCTGCGCGCGGGTCCGGCTGGCCGGAGAGCCCCTGCAGGCCGCTGCCGACGCGGTGATGGCGGAGGTGAAAGCGCTCGGTGGAAGCGGCGGCGTGATCGTGACCGGGCCGGGCGGCGAGACCGTCTGGAGCTTCAATACGGCCGGTATGTTCCGGGCGATGACCGATTCGAACGGCGTGCGGCGGATCGCTATTTACGGGGATGAATAGCGCCCGCCCGCTTCCGCACTGCAGGCGCAGCGGCTAGACTCATTGCCATGAGTCGCATCCTCCCCGCTCTCGCCGCCGTCGCGCTCGCCGCCACCGCATCCCCCGCCGCCGCTTATTGGGAATATGGCCACCAGACCGTCGCCGAGATCGCGCGCGCCAATGTCCGCCCGCAGACCCGGGTCGCGATCCAGCGGCTGCTCCGCCAGTCGACCGCGCTGCTCGACACGCCGACCTGCCCGACGCGGACGATCGAGCAGGCAAGCGTCTGGGCGGACTGCATCAAGACGATCAAGACCCCCGACGGCAAGCGGCCCTATGACTATGCGTTCGCCTGGCACTTCCAGAACGTGAACATCTGCAAGCCCTTCGACCTGGTCGAGCCCTGCAAGGACGGCAATTGCGTATCCGCGCAGATCGAGCGCGATGTGAAGCTGCTCAGGGACAAGCGCGCACCGGCGAAGGACCGCGTCCAGGCGCTTATGTTCCTGATCCACTTTGTCGGCGATCTCCACCAGCCGCTCCATGCCGGCGACAAGGGCGACAAGGGCGGCAATGACGTCGGCGCCGCCTATGGCATTTATTCGACGCCCCGTTTCAACCTTCACTCGATGTGGGACGGGCCGCTCGCCGAGCGCGCGATCACGACCGGGCCCTCGCTGGTGCGGCGCTATCCCGCCGCGGTGCGCACCCGGATCGCCGCCGGCACGGTGACCGATTGGAGCCGCGAGAGCTGGCTGGTCGCGCATGACAGCGTCTATGCCAGCGCGCTCGGCGGCGACGCCTGCGCGCCGAGCCCGGCGCGTGTCACGCTCGACGACGCGACGATCGACAAGCTCGTGCCGGTGGCCAAGCTTCAGGTCGAACGCGGCGGGCTCAGACTGGCGAAACTGCTCGACCAGGCCCTTGGCTGACACCGCGCTCCAAGCTGGGCAGCGCCACATTTCTGTTGCCGGCAATGAGAAAGACACAGCGGTTTTCCGCTCCGATGATGCTGGGTAGCGCGGGTTTCGATACGGTTGAATCGACGAAGTGATGTTATGCGTCTGTTGGGAATGTCATGCGGGTGCTGACACTTTTCAGTTGTACAGAACGTTGTACAATGTTTTCGACGTGCGGATGTAACAGATGGCACGCCTGCCTGCCAGCAATGAGGAGGGCGAGGTGCAGACGACTGTCATTTTCATTCCAACCGCTGACATCATCGACTGGGACACGTTTCACGACGTTTTCGAGAAAGCCCTTGGCTTCCCTGGCTTTTATGGCCGCAACATGGACGCCTGGATCGATTGCATGACCTATGCGGACGATCCGGACAGCGACATGATCACGCCCTCTGTTCAGCCTGGCGAGCTTCTGACATTACGGCTCGCCGACGCGGCCACCTTCAAGAAGCGGTGCCCCGATCAGTATGAAGCGCTCATCGAATGCACGGCATTCGTCAATTACCGTCGGGTTGAACGGGGGGATGAACCGGTCCTGTCACTTCTTGTCGAAGGGTATTTCTAAGGTCATTCTCGATCAGGTTTTGCCCGTCATGCCGGACTTGTTCCGGCATCCACGGTGCCGCACACCCATCCACACTTTGGCTTGCGGCGCAGTGGACCCCGGAACAAGTCCGGGGTGACGATTCGGCGTAGTCGCAGCCGACCGAACGGACTAGCCGCGAGACCCCCAGCGCCAGTCGCCATCAGCCTTGCGCCAGGTGATGACCAGCATCGCCGCCGTCAGCGTGAAGGCGATCACGATCTTGGGCAGTATTTCGCCGACGAAATGCACATCGAGCAGCAGTGCGGCGGCGAAGCCGAGCGTCAGCGCCCAGCCCTGCCATGTTACCGGGGTCGCGCCGACGCCGAACGGCTTGGGGGCGAACCAATAGCCTTCGCGAACCTGAAACGAGCGCTTCACATCGTCGATTGTCATGACTGTTCCTTCAGAGCTGGTGCAACAGCAGCCCGATATTGAGCAGCGCGGCCGACACTGCGATGAGCCAGGGCAGACGCGCCTGCGTCGTGAAGATGCCGATCATTCCGTATCTCCGGTCTTTGCCGGCCGGCCGCGCTTGGCCCGCACCGGCGCTTCAAGCTTCACCCCGCGCTTGGCCAGCGCCTCACGCAGCAGGCATTCGAGCTGGGCGTTGACGCTCCTGAGATCGGCAGCCGCCGCGCGCTCGATCGCCGCGTAGAGCGCGGGATCGAGGCGGAGCGGGAACGCCTTTTTGGGAGGAGCACTCAACGCAGCCGGCCCTATTGGTACAGGCTGCCCGCGTTCACGACGGGCTGGGTATCGCGCTCGCCGCACAGCACGACCATCAGGTTCGAGACCATAGCCGCACGGCGCTCGTCGTCGAGATGGACGACGTTCTTCTCGGACAGCATCTCGAGCGCCATCTCGACCATGCCGACCGCGCCCTCGACCAGGGTCTTGCGGGCAGCGACAACCGCCTGGGCCTGCTGGCGGCGCAGCATCGCGCCGGCAATCTCCTGCGCATAGGCAAGATGGGTGAAGCCGCACTCGTCGACGGTGATGCCGGCGACGACCAGCCGGGCGATCAGCTCGGTCCGCAGCTCGGCGCTGACCTGATCGTGATTGCCGCGCAGCGTGACCTCCTGATGCTCGAAATCGTCATAGGGATAGCGCGCGCCGATGGTGCGCACCGCCGCCTCGATCTGGACGATGACGAAGGATTTGTAATCGTCGATGTCGAACAGGGCCTGGGCGGTGTCGGTGACGCGCCACACCACCTGCGCCGCGATCTCGATCGGGTTGCCGCGCAGATCATTCACCTTGAGCCGCTCGGAAATCATGTTGTTGGCGCGGAGCGAGACCTTCTTGCGACCGAGCCATGGCAACAGCCAGCGGAGACCGGTGTTGCGATCCGTGCCCTTGTACGAGCCGAACAGCGTGATCGCGGTCGCCTGGTTGGGCTGCTGCATGTAGAAACCGCACAGCAGGAAGCTGAAAACGACCACCGCAATGGCGATGATCGTGCCGCCGAGCACCGGGTCGTCATCCGCCACGAACGCGCCGAAAACGCCCGCGACAAGCGCAAGCAGCATGATCAACAGCATGATATAGCCGCTCGACGTGGCGGCCGCACGTTCGCTCGACAGCGTGAGCGCGGTATTCCTCGCAACCGAATCCGACATGGGACCCTCCCGTTAATGTGATATCACTTTTATATCGGGATTTTGGCTGATGCAAGGGAAAACGGCTGAACGACCTTTGTCATCCCCGCTTTCGCGGGGATGACAGGAGGAGGTCAGGCCCGAACCGCCGTCACGAAATAATCGAGCTTCATATCGTCCGAGATCACGAAGCCCCTGGCCGGCGAGAAGCTTAGCCCGCGCATATCGACCACCTTCAGCCCGGCCTCTTCGAGCAACGCGACAAGCTCGTCGGGGGTCAGGAACTTGCTCCAGTCATGCGTGCCCTTCGGTATCTGCCCGGTGCCCTCGCCGATCGTGATCAGGGCGATATGCGAGAGAGCGGTGCGGTTGGGTGTCGAGAGCACCAGCAACCCGCCGTCCGCCAAGGCCCCTGCGAGCCCGGCGATAAACGCGGCCGGATCGGTGACATGCTCGATCACCTCGAGGCTGGTCACCAGGTCGAATCGCTGGCTCCCAAGGCCTTCTATTCCGCCGGTGCGATAATCGACGCTCAGCCCCGATTGCAGCGCATGGGCGTGGGCAGCCGCGATATTCTCCGCCGCCGCGTCGATACCTGTGACGGCAGCGCCAAGCCGGGAAAGCGGCTCGCACAACAGCCCGGCACCGCAGCCGACATCAAGCGCGGTCTTGCCGGAAAGCGGCGTAAAGCTCGTCTCGTCCAGCCCCCAATGCCGGTCCACCGTCTCGCGCAGATAGCCGAGTCGCGCCGGATTCAGCCGATGCAACATCGCTGACGAGCCCTTCGGGTCCCACCAGTCAGCGGCCAGCCCGCCAAAATGCGCGGCTTCAGCCGGATCGATCGTCGTTACGGGGGCGCTTGTCCCCGCGGCGGATGCCGCAATGCTTGCTATGCCCATGCGGCCTTCCTATCAGGGCGCCCCGCCCACCCCAAGGAATTCTCGCAAGCTCATGGCCCGTATCGTGATGAAGTTCGGCGGCACGTCGATGGCCGGGATCGAGCGGATCCGGAGCGTCGCCGCGCGTATCAAGCGTGAGGTCGATGCCGGCAATCAGGTCGCGGTCGTCGTCTCGGCGATGGCCGGCGAGACTGACCGGCTCGTCAATTTCTGCCGTGAAGCCTCCTCGCTTTATGATCCGCATGAATATGATGTGGTCGTCTCGGCGGGCGAGCAGATCACCAGCGGCCTGCTCGCGGTGGCGCTTCAGGCGATCGGTGTGCCCGCGCGGAGCTGGCTCGGCTGGCAGCTGCCGATCCGCACCTCGGACGGGCATGGCTCTGCCCGTATCGCCGAAATCGATACGACCGCGCTGAACGTCTCGCTGGCCAGGGGCGAGGTTGCGGTGATCCCCGGCTTCCAGGGCGTGGCCGCAGGCGAGCGCGTGACGACGCTCGGGCGCGGCGGCTCGGATACATCGGCGGTGGCAATGGCGGCCGCGATGAAGGCCGACCGCTGCGATATCTATACCGATGTCGACGGCGTCTACACGACAGACCCACGCATCGTGCCGCGTGCGCGCAAGCTGAAGCGCGTCACTTATGAGGAAATGCTCGAACTCGCGAGCGTCGGGGCGAAAGTGCTTCAGACGCGCTCCGTGGGTCTTGCGATGAAGGAACAGGTCCGCGTCCAGGTGCTCTCGTCGTTCACGGACGACGACGCACCGATGGCGGACACATTGCCCGGTACGATGATCGTGGGCGAAGAGGAGATCGACGATATGGAACGCCAGCTCATCACCGGCATCGCGCACGACAAGAACGAAGCGAAGATCACGCTGACCGCGGTGCCGGACCGGCCCGGCTCGGTCGCCTCGATCTTCGTGCCGCTGGCCGATGCGAACATCAATGTCGACATGATCGTCCAGAACGTGGCGCATTCGACCGGATCGACTGACGTGACCTTCACCGTGCCCTCGTCCGATCTGGCGCGGTCACTCGAAGTGCTCAGCAATGCGCAGGGCGATATCGGCTATGTGGAGCTCGTCCATGATACCCGCGTCGCCAAAATCTCGGTGGTCGGCGTCGGCATGCGCAGCCATGCGGGTGTCGCCGCGACCATGTTCAAGACGCTTGGCGAGCGCGGCATCAATATCCAGGCCATCACCACCTCGGAGATCAAGGTCTCGGTGCTGATCGAGGAAGATTATACCGAGCTCGCGGTGCGCGTGCTCCACACCGCTTATGGGCTCGACGCGGAGGACGCGGCGTGACTAAATTCCCCTCCCGCTTGCGGGAGGGGCTAGGGGAGGGCATGTGGCGCGCATGAACGATATTCTCCCCCAAATCGACACGCCCTCCCCCAACCCCTCCCACTCGGTGGGAGGGGAGAGATTGGCCCGCCGCATGGCGCGCGGGGCCGCCTTCCTTGGCAGCGAGGTTGCGATATTGTGCGGCGCGATGTCCTGGGTCAGCGAGCGCCACCTTGTCTCGGCCATGTCCAACGCCGGGGGCTTCGGCCTGATCGCATGCGGGGCGATGACCCCCGAGCTGCTCGATGCCGAGATCGCGGGGACCAAGACCCTTACCGACAAGCCGTTCGGCGTGAACCT
>JBDTXU010000484.1:0-2669 GCA_040006055.1 Sphingomonas bacterium
GTACCGCGCGCGCTACAATCTCCCGGCCGACTATCCGATGACCGCGCCTGCCTATTCGGAGATGCGCAAGGCGATGGCGGTGAAGATCGGCCTCGGGCGCAAAAAGACAGGACGGCGGAGACTCGGCGTGGTGATACCGTCTGTCGATGCGACGGTGCCGATCGCCGCGGCGCCGGGCAAGGCGCGCGTACCAGGCAGGAAAAAAGCTGCGTCAGCCACGGTCGACCAGAACGGGTAGCGATCGCCCGCGTCAGCGGGCGTGAAGAATGAAGTCGCCCTGGGCATTGTGCTCGACGCGAAGATTGAAGGTCGCAGCGAGGATGGCAGCGAGCGCGTCGGTCGGCGTAGCGCGGAAGGTGCCCGTGACGCGCAGTCCGGCAAGCGCCGGCTCGCCAAGCCGGATCTTGTGCTCCGAGTAGCGATTTGCCGCCGCCACCACCTGCTCGAGCGGCGCCCCGTCGAAGCTGAGCATCCCCTTGACCCATTGGTCGGCACCCCCGGGGGCAGCCGACACCTGCTGCACGCCGGCCGCGGGCGCATCCGCGAAGACCTGGCCCGGCACGAGCCGCGCGATCGGCGCGCCGCCGGCAACCGGCGACGTGCGGTCGCGGATATCGACCGCACCGCGCAGCAGAACCACCTTCACTCCGTCCCGGCCGAGCACCACGTCGAACAGGGTGCCGCGGTCGATGATGGTCCGGCCGCCCGCCTCGACCATGAACGGCCGCTCCGCGTCATGCGCGACATCGAACCTGGCCCGCCCCCGGGTCAGGCGAACGACCCGCGCCTGGCCGCTGAACACGGGCTCGATCGCGCTGTCGGTGTCCAGCGTCACGGTCGTGCCGTCCGCCAGCCGAACGATATGGATCTCCCCGACACGGGTCTCGAACGGCGCACTCCTCTGCGCCACCGCCACCGGACGCGGCCCATCACTCCGCCACAAAAGGACGGCGCCGCTACCAATCAGCAGCGCGACAATCACGCTCGCAAACACGAAGCGCGGGCTCGGCATCGCAGAGAAGGGCCGGCGGCTGACCTTCTCCAGATGCGCGCGTCCGAGCGGGGTGTCGCCAAGGCGCTGCGAGTGGCGCGAAATCTGCTCCATCCGGGCATATGCAGCCCGGTTCCGGGGGTCGCCAGCGCGCCAGCGCTCGAACGCGAGGCGGGACATCTCCGCCTCCGGCCCGCGCATCCGCGCGATCCATTCCGACGCCTCACGGCGCACGTCATCCGCGGACCGATCGCCGCCGCCACCCGCTACCATCAATGCAGCCCTGTCAGCCGATCGATATGATCAAAGGCGCGCGCCACCTGCTTTTCCACGCCCGAGACGGAAAGCCCGGTGCGCGCGGCGATCTCGGCGTACCCGAGACCCTCCAGATGATGCGCCATGAATATCTCCCGAGTCTTTGGTTTCAAAGACTTTATAGCAGATTCGAGACGCACGAGGCTATCGCGGGCCTCCAGCCGAGCCAGTTCGTCGACGCCCACAAGGTCGCAATCATCGGCATTTACATGCGCGTCCCGGGCGTGGCGCCGCGCCGCTTTAGCACGGTCCTTCAGAAGGTTACGGGCAATCTGGCGCAGATACTCCGCAGGCCGGGAAATGGAACCGGAACGGCGCAGGTCGATGCGGGACAGGCGAAGAAATGCTTCCTGGACGAGGTCACGGGCATCTTCAGGGCTCGCGCGGTAGCGCGTGAAGAACCGTACAAGGGCATGCTGTTCGTTGCGATACAGGACGTCGAGCTCCATCGTGGTCGGCAGCGCTTCCGGCAACGGCGCCGACAGATCCTCCCGCCCATCGTCACGGGGAGCGCTGCGCGTCACAGCGCGCAACCCGAAAGGCGCCAGCACAGATAGAATTCCACGCAGCCCCACAGGGGCCGTGCCAGTCGATCAGGCGCTCCAGTCCAGCCCATAATCCGCCTCCAGACAGCGAGACGGACCCGGCTCGAAGCCGGGTGTTGAGAACATGCATGGGAAACACATGCGCCGACGCCTTTAGCCGCAAGCGGCCTGAACATGCGCGTCGGCCACCCGGGCAACCGAGAGCCAGATCAATATCACCATGCGAGGTTCTCACGCCTCGGCACCGCCATTCAAGCGGTGCGCTTCGAGTCTAGAACGGGATGAGTGTCCAATGCAAGAGGTCGAAATCTAAAGCGATTCCGCCGCTTTGAACCTAAATTCCGGCCTCCATCCGCAACATCTCCAGACGCTCGAGACAGACCGCCTCGACGATCGTCCGCAGCGTCCCGACGGAGTGCGCGAGCGCTTCAAGATCAGACAATTCGATGGTGTAATTGGGCGAATAGCGTGCCTCTACGTAAGCGCGCTTGAGAAGCTCAAATCGCCGACGCTCCTGTTTGGTCGCCCGCGGCCATGCCTCGACCAACCGAAGTTCCTTGTCCTCACCGAGTGAGCGCAGGAATTTGATATTGTGGGAGCGCGGGAAATAGAGAGTCTGCGTCAGCAAGAAACATGCATATGAACGCTCGGTAGCCTGATGAAGGGTGAAGGCCGCATCCTTCAATTCACTGCTTTGGAGATAAAATTGCGCCCCTTTGAGAGCGCTTTCGATCTTGCTTATCCAGTCTCGAAAATAGCCGTCTGTCAATCGGCGCGCAAAAGGGACCCCCGATCGGCGTCGAACAGGGACCCCCTTG
>JBDTXU010000485.1:0-1809 GCA_040006055.1 Sphingomonas bacterium
TCTTCGCGCTGACCTTCAGCCATTTGGCGTGCTGGTTGACCATTGAATCGACGATATGGACGAACGCTTCGTAGCAGGAGAAAAAGCCGTGGCGGCCGGTGAGGAGATAACCCTCGAGCCAGCCCTGGCAGAGATGCTCGCTCAATATCTCCATGACCCGGCCATTGGGCGACAGATTCTCGTCGACAGCGGCGAGATCGGCCATCCAGACCTTGCCGGAAACCTGATAGGTCGCCTCCAGGCGGTTGGACGCTGTCTCGTCCGGCCCGAACAGGCGAAAATTGGCCAGTGGCAGGCTCATCCGCATCACGTCGCGAAGGAAGCCGCCGAGTACGCGCGTTGACTCGGCCGTCACGCTGCCAGGCGACGGCACCGCAACCGCGTGATCGCGGAAGTGCGGCATCGCCAGCGGCGCGCGCAGGCCGCCATTGGCGTGCGGGTTCGAGCCCATCCGGCGGTGGCCGGTCGGCGCCAGCGCCGCCAGTTCGTCGATCAGCTTGCCATTGGCGTCGAACAGCTCCTGCGGCTTGTAGCTTCGCATCCACGCGTCGAGCTGGGCAACGTGTTCGGGGTTGGTAAAGCTGGCGATCGGTACCTGGTGCGCGCGCCAGGTACCCTCGACTGGCTTACTGTCGACATGCTTCGGCCCGGTCCACCCCTTGGGTGTGCGGAATATGATCATCGGCCAACGCGGACGTTCAGCCCCACCGGCCGGCGCGTCGGGCGCCCGAGCCTCGGCCTGGATCGACCGGATTCGCTCAAGCGCCAGGTCCATCGTCGCGGCAAGTTGCTGGTGCACGAGCGCCGGATCATCGCCTTCGACGAAGAACGGCTCATTGCCATAGCCGCGCATCAGATCGGTCAGCTCGTCATGGCCGATCCGTGCCAGCACCGTCGGGTTGGCGATCTTGAAGCCGTTCAGGTGCAGGATCGGCAGCACAACGCCGTCGCGCGCCGGGTTCAGGAACTTGTTGGAATGCCAGCTCGCCGCGAGCGGCCCGGTTTCAGCCTCGCCATCGCCTACGATGCAGGCGACGATCAGGTCGGGATTGTCGAACGCCGCACCATAGGCATGCGCCAGCGAATAGCCGAGTTCGCCGCCCTCGTGGATCGATCCGGGGGTCTCGGGCGCCACATGGCTTGGAATGCCGCCGGGCCAGGAGAATTGCCGAAACAGCCGCTGCATCCCGTTCCGGTTGCGCTCGATCGCCGGATAGAGCTCGGTATAGGACCCTTCGAGATAGGTGTGTGCGACGAGCCCGGGGCCGCCATGGCCCGGCCCGATGACATAGATCATGTCGAGATCATTCTCGACGATCAGCCGGTTGAGGTGAACGTACAGAAAGTTGAGCCCGGTCGTCGTTCCCCAATGGCCGAGGAGGCGCGGCTTGATGTGCGCCAGCGTCAGCGGCGTTTCTAGCAGCGCATTGTCCCGCAGGTAGATCTGCCCGACCGACAGATAGTTGGCCGCGCGCCAATACGCGTCCATCTTGCCCAGGAGATCGGGTGACAGGGTGTCGGTCATTCATATCTCCGGTCAGGTAGCTGCGCCTGGTGAGCCAGGATCTGAGTGAGATCTCGGCGTGTCGCTCAGGCTACATTTGTCAGATTGCGGGCGCTGGCAGCTCGTCAGTGCGCCCCTACAACGAACAAGAAAGGAATATGGCCCTGAGATCCTGCGCGACGCGCCTGATTTTCGGCGTGGCCTGCCCGCCGGATTGCCCGACCGCCCTTTCTGGAACTGATATTCGACCGGCGGCTTGCCTTTCCCGATCGTCCAGTCGCCGGGCGCGGCCGCATCCACCGTGC
>JBDTXU010000486.1:0-1707 GCA_040006055.1 Sphingomonas bacterium
GAAACGCTGTTCTTCGACTATCGCCGCCAGCATAATCTGAGAATCAAGGTCGCGCGGATATTCAACACCTATGGTCCGCGCATGCACCCGAATGACGGTCGTGTGGTGTCGAGCTTTATCGTCCAGGCGCTACAGGGCAATGACATCACCGTTTTCGGCGACGGCAGCCAGACGCGGTCCTTCTGCTTCGCCACCGATTTGATCGATGGTTTCGTGAAGCTCATGGCGACCGATGATTCCGTGACCGGCCCGATCAACCTCGGCAATCCTGGCGAGTTCACGATGGTTGAGCTTGCCGAACAGGTGATCGAGCTGACGGGCTCTCGATCCAGGATCATTCACCTGCCCTTGCCAGCCGACGATCCGAAACAGCGCAAGCCCGATATCACCGTTGCGCGCGATACGCTGGGCTGGAGCCCGACCGTTTCGTTGCGCGAAGGCCTGATCCGCACAATCGAGTATTTCGATAATTTCCTCACAACCCGCAAGACGGCCTGACCGCATTGTGGCGGCGCGGGGCACGTTGAATGGTGAATATATTTGGAAAACGTGATCGCAAATTCGCGACCCGTTCCGGCGACCGCATTTACGCTATTGGTGATGTTCATGGCTGCTATGAGCTGCTGCGTCGCCTTCTCGACAAGATCGAAGCGCATGCCGGCAGCCTGCCGCCGGCGCGTTCATCTTACGTCGTTCTGTTGGGGGACCTGATCGATCGAGGCGATCGCTCGGCCGATATCATCCGTCTGGCACGGTCAATTCAGCGCCACACGCCGCGCTTCCTCGTGCTTCAGGGCAATCATGAGGAGATGATGGTTGCTGCTTATGAGGGCGACTTGAACGCGGTTCGCCCCTGGATCGAATTCGGTGGCGATGCAACGCTGCGCAGTTTCGGCATCGCGCCGCCTGGCGACGAGGCCGACGTCCGCGAGATCGTCGCGGCGATGCGGGCTGCAATCCCCGAAGACCTGATCGACTGGATGCGGAACCTGCCTGTAACGGCTCAGTCCGGCGACTATTTTTTCTGCCACGCCGGCATTCGCCCTGGTGTGCGGATCAAGCGCCAGAATCGCGAGGATCTGATCTGGATTCGCGACGATTTTCTCGAGGATCGCCGCGACCACGGCGTGATGGTGGTCCACGGGCACAGCGTGACCACAACGACCGAATTTCTCAGCAATCGCATCGGGATCGATAGCGGCGCCTTTCGAACGGGCGTGCTCACGGCACTGTATCTCGAAGGCAATGAACGCGAGCTGTTGACGGCCGAATAGCGACACGCCGCAATCGAATTCAGCACGGCGCGGATAGGCCCGGCGACCTTTTAGTACGCACTCCCTGAAGTCGCCGCCCGCCGATCCGCGCGCCGCGCTCCGCCTCTTGCCGATAGCACAATCTCGACCTGAAAATCTCTATGGTTACCAGCACATTGACTGTTCTACTTTAGGTTACCTTGGAGAGTTAACCCCCACTGGTGTCAGTGCTTTACCGGGGGATGTGCACACCATGGTCACCACAATTTCCGACTACACGTCCAAAACGCTCGATCAGGGAACCGGACCGGACACACTGGTCCTGAAAATTTCGCAGGATGCCTATCTGGATGACGCCCAGTATCAGGTGTTCGTCGACGGCAAGCAGATAGGTGGCCCCCTCACTGCATCCGCACTCCACAAATATGGTCAGACCGACACGGTGACGCTCCAT
>JBDTXU010000487.1:0-7248 GCA_040006055.1 Sphingomonas bacterium
ATCCTTCACCACCGCACGCTCCTCATATTCCTGGGGCAGGGTGATGCGGAGCATGCTGCGCGTCTTCGGGTCCATCGTGGTTTCGCGCAGCTGCATCGGGTTCATCTCGCCGAGCCCCTTGAAGCGCGCGACCTCGACCTTCTTGCCCTTGAATTCCTTCGCTTCGATCGCCGCGCGGTGCGCGTCGTCCATCGCGTAGAGGCTCTTCGTCCCCGCGGTCAGCCGGTAGAGCGGCGGCTGTGCGAGATAGAGATGCCCGCGCCGGACAAGCTCGGGCATCTCCTGGAAGAAGAAGGTCATCAACAGGGTCGCGATATGCGCACCGTCGACATCGGCGTCCGTCATGATGACGATCCGCTCGTAGCGCAGATTGTCCGGGATACAGTCCTTCCGCGTCCCGCAGCCAAGCGCCTGGATCAGATCGGCGATCTCGAGATTCGCCATGATCTTGGCCGACGTCGCCGAGGCTACGTTCAGGATCTTGCCGCGGATCGGCAGGATCGCCTGGGTCTTGCGGTCGCGCGCCTGTTTCGCCGAGCCGCCGGCCGAATCGCCCTCGACGATGAAGATCTCGGTGCCCTTGGGGTCGTCAGCCGAACAATCGGTGAGCTTGCCGGGCAGCCGCAGCTTGCGCGCGCTGGTGGCGGTCTTGCGCTTGACCTCACGCTCCTGCTTGCGGCGCAGGCGCTCGTCCATCCGCTCGAGCACATAGCTGAGCAGCGCCTTGCCGCGCTCCATATTGTTGCTGAGGAAATGGTCGAAATGGTCGCGCACCGCCTTTTCGACCAATAGGGCAGCCTCCGGCGAGGTCAGCCGGTCCTTGGTCTGGCTCTGGAATTGCGGATCGCGGATGAACACCGAGAGCATCAGCTCGCTGCCGGTCATCAAATCCTCAGATGCGATCTCCTTCGCCTTTTTCTGCCCGATCAGCTCGCCAAAGCCGCGAATGCCCTTCGTCAGCGCAGCGCGGAGCCCTGCTTCATGGGTGCCGCCATCGGGCGTCGGGATGGTGTTGCAATACCAGCTGTACGAACCATCGCTCCAGAGCGGCCAGGCTACCGCCCATTCGACCCGGCCCTTGCCGTCGGCGAATTCCTGGTTGCCGGTGAAGAAATCCGCGGTCGCGCATTCGCGGCCGTTGATCTGCTCGCGCAGATGGTCGGCAAGTCCGCCGGGAAACTGGAAGACGGCTTCGGGCGGCGTATCGTCGCTGATCAGCTCGGGCGCGCATTTCCAGCGGATCTCGACGCCGGCGAACAGATAGGCCTTGGAGCGCGCGAGCTTGTAGAGCCGCGCCGGCTTGAAATGCAGCTCGGGGCCGAAGATCTGGTCGTCGGGCACGAAGCTGACCGAGGTCCCGCGCCGGTTGGGCGTCCCGCCAAGCGATTCGAGCGGGCCGAGCGTGACGCCGCGCGAGAAGCGTTGTCGGTACAGCTCGCGGTTGCGCGCGACTTCGACGGTGGTTTCGGACGACAGCGCATTGACGACGCTCACGCCGACACCGTGCAGGCCGCCAGCCGTGGCATAGGCCTTGCCCTCGAACTTGCCGCCCGAGTGCAGCATCGACATGATCACTTCGAGCGCCGATTTGTCGGGGAATTTCGGATGCGGGTCGACCGGCATGCCGCGGCCATTGTCGACGATCGTCAGGCGGTCGCCCGCCTCGAGCGTCACCTCGATCCGGCTGGCATGCCCGGCGACAGCCTCATCCATCGCATTATCGAGCACTTCGGCGGCGAGATGGTGCAGCGCGCGCTCGTCGGTGCCGCCGACATACATGCCCGGCCGCCGCCGGACGGGCTCGAGCCCCTCCAGCACCTCGATCGAGGACGCGTCATAGTCGGTGCTGTTCTTGGGTGAGGAAGCGAAAAGGTCTTCGGCCATAAGAGAGCTATAGGGTGTCGGGAGTCAGCGAGGCAAGCGGCCTTAAATCCTTCTCCCCTCGGGGGAGAAGGATACGGAGACTTGTGAGCGCAGCGACCTAGTCGAAGTTGGATGAGGGGGCTGAGGCTCCAGACACACGGCCCTCACCCTCCCGTCGCTTCGCTCCTCCTTCCCTCTCCCCAAATGGGAGAGGGAAAGTTGGTCACCTGACCCGCGGGCCGCCGAACGGCAGCGGCGGCGGGGGGCGGCGATCGCGGCGTGGAAGCTGCGCCTGATAGGCATGGCCGCAATGTGCCACGCAATAGGGGAAGCCCGGGTTCACCTTGTCGCCGCAGAAATGGAAATCGGGCTCGCCGGGATGGCCGAGCGGCCATTTGCAGATCTTGTCGTTGAGATCGAGCAAGGTCGTCTTGCCAGCCATGTCGGCTGAAGGCTTTGCGGGCACGAGGCGGCGCGGCGGGGCCGGGGTAATCGGCGCCTGCTGCTCGCCAGGGGCCTGGCGAAGGAAGCCGCCCGGGCCGACCGAGCGCATGATCGGCTGTGGCGGGGCAGGGGGCGCCGCGACGACATCGCTGTCGTCCTCGACCTCGTCTTCATCCTCGTCAGCCTCGGCGATCGGCGCGGCGACGATCGGTGCGCGCTCAGGCTCCCTGGCAATCGGCGCGGGCGCCGGCTTCGGCTCGGCCGCGGCTGCCTTGGCAGCGTCGGGCTCGTTCGGCTTCACCGGCGACGGGCGCGATTGCAGGCCCAGGCGATGTGCCTTGCCGATCACGGCATTGCGGCTCACGCCACCAAGCTCTTCGGCGATCTGGCTTGCCGTCTGGCCAGCTTCCCACATCTTCCTCAGCGTATCGATACGCTCGTCGGTCCAGGACATTCAAATTCCCTATTCGTCTCGTGCCGGGTTGCAGGCGGCGGCGGCAGCTATTAGCGCGTCAGCGATGAGCAGCCAGCCCCCAATCGGCGAAATCCAGTCGGCGGTTGTGAACGCCCCCGGCGTCCCCGTGATTCGGAACGTCAATTGGGGCGGTCTTCGAACGCTCTATATCAAGGAGGTGCGCCGTTTCTTCAAGGTGCAGCTGCAGACGATATGGGCGCCGGCGATCACAACCCTGCTATTTCTCGTGATTTTTACCGTCGCGACCGGCGGAAAACGCCCGGTTCATGTCGGCGGGGTCGATATTCCCTTCGCCGATTTCATCGCGCCCGGCCTGATCGTGATGGGCATGCTCCAGAATGCCTATGCCAATGCGAGCTTCTCGCTGCTGGTCGGCAAGATCCAGGGGACGATCGTCGATTATCTGATGCCGCCCCTCTCGATCACCGAGTTGCTGGCGGCGATGATCGGTGGCGCGGTGACGCGCGCCTTCTGTGTCGGCGCCGCGGTTTTGCTGGCGATGCTGCTCTGGCCCGGCGTGCACATCGCGCCGATCCACCCGCTTGCGATCCTCTGGTTCGGCTTTTTCGGATCTACGATGCTTGCGTTGTTCGGCATTCTCACCTCGATCTGGGCCGAGAAGTTCGATCATGCCGCCGCGGTGCAGAATTTCTTCATCGCGCCGCTGACCCTGCTCTCGGGCACCTTCTACTCAGTCGACAAGCTGGCCCCCGCCTTCCGCATCTTCAGCCATGTGAACCCGTTCTTCTACGTCATCTCGGGCTTCCGCTACGGCTTTCTCGGCACAGCTGATTCGCCCGTATTGCTGGGCGGTGGGGTCATTCTGGTGCTGGACGTGGCGCTGGGTGGGCTCTGCTACGCGCTGCTGCGCTCGGGGTGGAAGACCAAGAGCTGACTTTGGCCCCAGTCGGCGCGCCTATAACCCGGCGGGCAGGATGTCGCAGATCAGATGCACCCGCCGCGTTTCGCCAGCATTGCGGACGGCGTGCCTACGTGTGTTGTCGAACTCATAGGCAATGCCAGGTTCGAGGTGAAAAACTTCATTCCCGATCGTCATCTGCGTGTCCGGGTTGGTCAGGCAGATGGCAACGATGCGACCGGGTCAGCGCCTCGGCCAAGTCGCGATGCGGCGGAATCTCGCCACCGACGGGGAGCTCGGCAAGGAACAGCTTTGCGATCACGCCGCCGAAATGCGCCTTCAGGCGCTCGGCAAACGCCTCGGCGGCAAGAGTGAGCGGGCTGGGCTTGGTCGACAGCAGGACGATCGGCTCCTGGCCCAGGCGCCAGTCGTTCGATAGCCAGCGCAACACGATCGACCGGGTCGCGCGCTGCTGGGCGAACGCTTGCTGCCTGTGCTGATGCTTGTCCCATTCGGGAGAATCCTGGTCTGGAAGGTCTTTCAGCAGCGCGGCGATCGAATGGTCGAAAAGAGGCACCAGTGCCGATGACAATTGCACGTTCTTCTCCTTTATCCCGCCCGATCTTGGCCGTGTTCGCTGCCGAAACCAAGTGGCCACCGCCGTCGCCGCCGCGATGCGTTGAGGCGTCAGCATAGCTGATGACAAACAACCATTTTGGTCTGAGTTTATGCCGATATGGCTATTGATAAGATTTCCCAATCGCTTAGACTGACTTCGTCATTCGGGGCCAGCGGGGAATCACGTGGATATCAGGAGCGATCAGTCGCGCGCAGAGCGCGGCGGGGGAAGGTGAGCTCGTTACACGCGAGTGCCTAGAATCAAGGAATCGTTAGCGCCCGTCTGAATATGGGGGAAGAGAATTGAAAATCGGCGCCTGGCTTGCGGCCGGCCTCGTGTTCGCGGGCTGTTCACCAAAAATCTCTGCGGCTGAGCGGTATAACGACCTGCTCCAGTGCGAAATGCGCGTGCTCGTTGTCGCAAAGTTTCATCCATCGCTCAAAGACAATGAGCGCGCGTCAATGAACGAAAAATTGGCGTCGTTGAGCCAGTCAGTCCTGGCATCAGCGGCTTCTCTTGGAAAGACGAGCGCAGAAATCGGGGCAGACCAACAGCGCATGCTAAAAAACTTGCAGGGGCGGGTGGTAGGGCCATCTGCGAATTCCGAAGCAGATAAAATAGGCGACGAGGCTAAATCCTGCAAATGATAATGGGCGGCACCCTATGAAGCACTCAAGCAGCTCGGCCTGTCTAAATTAAAGTATTTACCTATTTAAGCATAAAAACCGGAGAATATCATGACCTGCCCGAGCAACGCCCAAGCCATTGTCGACGGAATCAACCAGCTTAACCATAACATGAGCTTGGTTGTGCCTGGACCAGCCGCCTTGGTCGCGGCCAAGGCCGAAGCCGCTGGCAAGGGTCAAAGCTATGATCCTGACTTGTGGGCATATGCGCAGGGCGCCGGTGTCACCAACGCGCTCGGTATGGGGTTTAGCGAGGGTCTCGCAAACAGGGGCATGCATGTCGCGGGCGAGCTCGGAGGAGGCCTTTGGACCCCCGCTATCAACGCCATTAACTCGGGAATTGATGCCAATCCAGGTGGCCATGGATGCGGCGATGGCGATGACGGAGACGGAGACGGAGACGGAGACGGTGGCGATGGTTCTGGTGGCCCCGGAGGCCCTGGCGGCGGTGGTTCCGGCCCTGGCGGCGATGGTTCTGGTGGCCCTGGTGGCCCTGGCGGCCCTGGCGGCCCTGGCGGCCCTGGCGGCCCTGGCGGCAGCGGCTCCGGCAGTGGAAGCGGTCGTGACAAGGGCGGCGACGGCGGCAGCGGAAGCCACGGTTGGATCGATCCGCTCGTCATCGATCTCGATGGTGACGGCGTCGAGCTGACCAATATAGGCGCCTCGAATATTCATTTTGATTTTGGAGCTGACTCGTTCGCCGAAAAGACCGGGTGGGTTTCAGCGGACGATGGATTCCTCGTTATCGATCGCAACGGCAATGGCGTGATCGACAACGGAAGTGAACTGTTCGGCAATGCGAGCATCGATGGCTTTGATGCTCTGGCCAATTATGACACAAACGGAAACGGCGTATTTGATCAGGCGGACACGGAATTCGCCAATGTTCGTGTCTGGAACGATGCTAACGCAAACGGAATCAGCGAATCGAGTGAACTCCACTCGCTCGCGGATCTGGGCATTACCGGAATCGCTTTGGCTGCACAGAATATCGGGCAGTCGAAGGAAGGGAACTATGTTGCACGTCAAGCGAATGTCAGCTGGGAAAATGGAGTAACCACTGCCGCAAATTCAGTGTATTTCGCGGTAGACCTTCAAAACACTAAATATGTGGCACCGGAAGGCTTCGCGTACAGCGATGCGGCATATCTACTGCCAAAGCTGAAAGGCTATGGCACGGTGGCCGATCTCTCGGTCGCCATCTCGCAAAGAGAAGACCTCGCGCAGTTAGTTCAGACGCTGGTTCAAGACAGCGCCCACCTGACGGTTGATCAGTTCCGCGCGCGCGTCGAAGCCCTGGTCAAGGCGTGGGTTGGGGTCGATGAGGCAAACCTCGCCGATCGCGGCCCCGGGGTCGATCCCGTAGAGGTGGCCATCTTCGAGGCATTTCAGGGAACGCTCCTACCTAACCAGCACCTCACTTCATTTCAGGCGATGAACGTACATGCCCGCTACAAGCAAATCATTGAAGGCGCTGTCGGGCGGCTCATCGTTCAGATGGCCGATTCTGATTTTGCCCTGAAGGTAGCCTCCGGAGAAGAGGCATACATGTTCGACCACCCACTCGCCCCGTACAGTCTCTATTATTACGATAATGAGAGTGATACTATTCAGGGAAGAGCTGACCTTTTTCTTGCTGTTGCTACAGGAACACTGGACGGCCTGGCTGGTGATCAATTAACGCAGCTGGAACACCTGCTGAGCTTTGCGGCACCTGTCAGTTTCGTGGTATATAACCGCGACAGTAAGGCGCTCGAAAATAAGTTGCTGTCCACAGCCGCTGACTGGGTACATTTCAGCAACGCTATCTCTGTTGCCGACGTGAAAGCCGCGATCGAAAAGGAGGTCGTTGTAGGCACGAACGGCCAGGAAACAATCGATGTGCGGGGAACTGTTGGCGACAAGGCCCTTTACGGCTTCGCTGGCGATGATTCGGTGTTTGGAGGTGGCGGCAAGGACCTGCTGGTGGGAGGTCTCGGGGACGACAGTCTAAGCGGCAATGGCGGCGACGATATCTATCGCTATGGTCTTGGTGACGGCAACGACGTGATCCGCGAGTATGGCGGTAATGGCGGCGGCTGGGGTGGCACGGATGCGATAGAGTTCGGCACCGGGATTGCATCCGCGGATATCACGGTGACGCAGGCAGATGGCGGCAAAGATCTGGTGCTGACGCTCGCCGATGGTTCAACGATTGTACTAAAGGAGACGATCACCAACGGGGACGATCGCATAGAAGCAGTGCGCTTCGCTGACGGTACGGTGTGGAGCCATGCCGATCTGATGACCCGGGCGACGGCGC
>JBDTXU010000488.1:0-1712 GCA_040006055.1 Sphingomonas bacterium
GAGACGGTGCCGTCATGCTGGGCATAGGCCATGCCGAGGCCGGTCCACAGAGTCACGCTCTTTGGATATTTTTTTATGCCGCCCAGCACCGCCTGTACCGCGCTCCGCGTATCGCCCGAGCGCGTCATCCCGTCGGCGGCCATCAGATAGGCACCGTCACCGGTAAAGCGTCCCAGCATCGAATCGCGGAGCTCGATCATCACAGGGTTGAGCTGGATCGGTTCGGCGAGGCTCTCGACCGGATGACCGGGCACGGATGCCCGCTGCTGTAGCGCATAGCCGGTTGCGCCGAGCATCAGCGCGGCGCCGACAAAGGCCCATAGCGACCGTGACACACCGCCCAACCACATGGCCAGGAACGCCGCGACGCCAATCAGCGCAAGCATGAGCCACCCCATCAGCCACGCCTCCTGCGCTTGAAACTGCCGCGCGCGAGCCATCCGCCGATCGCCAGCAACAGGATCGGTGCGATCCAAAGCGGCGCGGTCACCGCGCTGAGCGGAGGATCATAGCTGACATACTCCCCATAGCGTTCGATCATCCAGCGGCGGATCGAGGCGGGGCTCTCGCCTGCCGCGATGCGTTGCCGGACCATGGCGCGCATGTCGCCAGCGAGATCGGCGTCGCTGTCGGCGATCGACTGGCCCTGACAGACGACGCAACGCAGTGTTTCCATCAGTGCCTGCGCCCTGGACTCGAGGACCGGATCGCGCAGCTGGGTGTTCGCGAGCGCCGCGGGTGGCAGGCCGCTATCGGCCGTGGCCGGGACGGCCAGCAGCAAGCCCAACGCCAAAGCCGCCGTCACCCCGGACTTGTTCCGGGGTCCACCGGCCCGCGTGCGCGTCGGACGCGGCTCCTGCGGCACAGTGGATGCCGGAATAAGTCCGGCATGACGGGTTTGGGAGGGTTTCACTTCTTGCCCTGCAAGGCAGCGAGCAGCGCGGGGATATCCTCCTCGCGGATATCGCCGATATGCTGCAGCACGATCTTGCCCTGCCCGTCGATCACGAACGTCTCGGGTACGCCGGAGGAGCCTAGCGACAATTGCACCTGGCTGATCTTGTCATCGCCGATCCGCTCGTAAGGATCGCCGTTGCGGCTGAGGAATCCCTGGATTGCCGGGCCCGTGTCCCGGATGGCGATGGCGTCGATCGGCACGCCCATCGCCTTCAACCGCATCAACCGGGGCGCCTCAGCAATGCACGGGATGCACCAGCTCGCAAAGACATTGAGCAACCGCGGCTTGCCCTGTTTGAACAGCGCGCTGTCCAGGCCGGGCTTGGTCTTGATGATGGCGGGCAACGAGAAGGCGGGCAGATCCTTGCCGACCATCTTCGAATGGATCTGGCGGTCAGCGGGCGAACGCAGGCCATAGGCGACCACGCCGAACAACAGCGCAAATGCCAAAAGCGGCAGCCAGAGCAGACCGCGCTTCATGCCACTTCCTCATCCCGCTGCCATACCCGCCGCTCGCGCCGGAGATGACCGAGCAGCGACAGCACGCCGCCGATCGCGATCAGGGCGCCGCCCGCCCAGATCAGCGTGACGAAGGGCTTCCACCACAGCCGCAACTGCCAGCGACCCTGATCATCGGGCTGGCCAAGCACGGTGTAAAGCTGACCATCGAGCCGGGTCGCGATCGCCGACTCGTTCGTCTCCGTGACGGGATTGGCGAAGAAGCGCGATTGCGGGCCGAGCGTGAAGGGCGCTCC
>JBDTXU010000489.1:0-31978 GCA_040006055.1 Sphingomonas bacterium
GGTGGCCTCTCCCCGCCGCGGGGGAGAATCGCAATGACCTGACACCGACGGAACGCCTCTTCTGGATCGCAGCCGGCATGGTTGCCGTTGCGATCATCGCTTTCATGGGAGCGGCCGCGGCCGAGTCGATCCAGCGCACGCTCCAGGCAATCGTCTACCACAACTGATCACCCGATCCGGGGTGAGTGAAGCAATCGCGGACCCTCGGTTCGCGAAAAGGGGACAGTCATGCTCAACGAACGCCTCGCCGCTGTGAAAGCGGTAAAATCGGACTTCCTGACCGCGGAACGCGCCCAGGACGATGCCGCCATCGCAGCCGCGCGCTGCGTCACCACCATGCTGGAGGTGCGCCGCGCCAGCAATCTGCCGCTCGGCGTTGGCCTAGACGCGATCGCCGCCATGTCGCGGGCGGTCACGCTCTCGATCGAGACACGGGCCTCGCTCATCAAGGTGCACCCGATGCTGGCGGCACTGCCCGCTGAACTGGGCGTCTCCGCTTATGGCGACTCCGGATGTCCGCCGGTCGATGAACCCACCGGCGAAGACCGCGCGCCGCTCCGCGTGGTCGCGTGACATCACCAGCCAGAGATTGGCCAGGCCAGAGTTGACTGGGAGCTATTGACGTGGCGTCATCGAACCATGCTTCACCTCCTCGTCTATTATGGGCTCTTTACCGCCAGCTCTCTCTATGCGCTCGCGCGTGGTGGCGCGCCGGAGAGGCTGGTGGTGCTCGTGATGATCATCGGAATCGCCGTCACCCCGGTGCTGCTGAACCCGGTTTCCACCCGCTTCTATGGGGTCGAGACCAGGGTGTTCATTCTCGACATACTGATCCTCCTTGCCTTTACGGCGATCGCGCTCAGGGCGAACCGTTTCTGGCCAATGGGGATCGTGGTTTTTCACGGCATGTCGGTGCTCGGCCATTTGCTCAAGCTCGCCGATCCTCGCCTTATCCGGACGGCATACCTCGTGATGCTGGCCTTCTGGATCTACCCGCAATTGCTGCTCCTTGTGCTCGGGACCTGGCGGCACGGGGTGCGCCTAAAGGCGACCGGGGCCGATCCCTCCTGGCGGACCTCCTCGCACCGATAGACGCTGATGCCGCCGCGCTCTGGGCCGGGCGGCTGATCGCCGAGTTCGGGACGCTGGCAGCCGCGCTCTCGGCGCCCCGGGAACGGCTGCTTCGCCTGCTCGATGATTCAGCGGGCGCGACCGCCTGTATCGAGAATAACCGACGCGCGATGCGCTTCGCACTTCGCGACCGGCTCGAGGCGGGGCCAGTCATCGCCAGCGACCGGGAGTTGCACGACTATCTGTGGTTCACCATGGCGCATGAGCGGGTCGAAACGGTGCACTGCCTGTTTCTCGGGGCCACCAACCGGTTGCTGCGCGACGAGCGGCTATCAACCGGTACCCAATCCGAGGCGCTGATCGCGCCGCGCGACATCGTCTATCGCGCGCTCGAACTGCAGGCGACCGGTCTCATCCTGGTTCACAACCATCCTTCGGGCGATCCGACACCAAGTTCAGCCGATATCGCGGCAACCCGGGCGCTGGTCCGGGCGGCGGCGCCCCTCGGCATCACGATCCACGATCACATGATTATCGGTGCAACTGGCCATGCAAGCCTTCGCGGCAGGAGATTGATCTGATGTCCAACGCTCATCCCAATTCCACACGTCGGGGCTTCCAGGATCTCAGCCGGGCCCTCAGCAACGTCCATGCCGAGCTGCAGCAGATCGCCCAGGAACCACCCGTCGGGGAGCGGCACCTCCAGCCGGGCCGGTATTTGTCCGAGGTCCGCGATACGAGTGTGGCGCGTGCCATCGAAATCTATCGCTCCAGGCGCCGGCGCGACGCTGCGTTCGGAGAGGATGCAGATCTGTTCGGCGAGCCCGCCTGGGACATTCTGCTCGATCTGCTCGACGCCGATGCCCATGGCCGCCGGATCTCGGTCACCAGCGCCTCGCTCGCCTCGAGCGTGCCCGCCACGACGGGCTTGCGCATGATCGCCATCCTCGAGGAGCGCGGGCTGGTCGTGCGGACCGACGATCCGCGCGATCGGCGCCGGTCTCATGTCAGCCTCACGGGGAAGGGCAGGGCAGTCATGCAGGCCGCTTTACGCTGAAGAGGGGGCATCGGCGGAAGGATCGTCCGATTGACACCGCCCTTCCCCGGCGCGACACCTTAGACTGATCGGCCTCCTGCCCGACCGGAGTAATCATGCAGCTTTACCGTGCCGCCTTGTTGCTGGGCGCCGCCCTGCTTCCTCTTGCCGCTCCCGTCATTGCCCAGGCGAAAGATGCGCCCGCGTCCACCGCGGTGAAGCCGATCGACTTCACCGAACGCACGCTCGCCAATGGCCTGAGGGTCTATGCGATCCGCGATACCGGCACGTCGAACGTCTCGGTGCAGGTCTGGTACAATGTCGGATCGAAGGACGATCCCGCCGGGCGCTCGGGCTTCGCGCACATGTTCGAGCATCTGATGTTCAAGGCGACCCGGAACCTCGCTTCCGAGCAGATGGACCGGCTGACCGAGGATGTCGGCGGCTACAACAACGCTTCGACCAATGACGATTACACCAATTATTTCGAGGTAGTCCCGGCCAACCATCTGCGGCGGCTGTTGTTCGCCGAGGCTGACCGCATGGCGAGCCTCGTGGTCGAGCCGAAGAGCTTCGCCTCGGAGCGCGACGTGGTGAAAGAGGAGCTGCGGCTGCGCACGCTCGCACAGCCTTACGGCAAACTCTTCTCGGTCTATTTCCCGGCCATTTCCTACAGCCGGCATCCCTATGCGCGCTCGACGATCGGCAGCATCGATAACCTCGAAAGCGCCTCGGTCGATGATGTCCGCGCCTTCCATGCGACCTATTACCGACCTGACAATGCGATCCTCGTCGTCTCCGGCAATTTCGATCCGACGCAGCTCGATGCCTGGGTCGATCAATATTTCACCGGTATCGCGAAACCGGACCGGCCGATCCCGCGTGTGACGGTCACCGAACCGGAACGCACCCAGGCGACTCACTACAAGGTCTATGAGCCCAACACCCCGCTGCCCGCCGTGATGATCAGCTATCCGGTGCCCGCCGACAATGATCCCGACAACCCCGCGATCGCCGTGCTCAACGCAGTGATGTCGCAGGGCGAGAGCTCACGCCTGTACGAGACCCTCGTCTATCGCGACCAGCTCGCCCAGAGCGCCGAGAGCTATCTCGATACCAAACAGGGGCCAGGCAATCTCGGCGTCTTCGCCATCATGGCAGGCGGCAAAAGCGCCGATGAAGGCGAGGCGGCGCTGCGCCGGGAGGTTGCGCGGCTCCGCGATATGCCAGTCAGCGCGGCCGAGCTGGTCGAGGCGAAGAACGGCATTCTGACCTCGGCGCTGAAGGGCCGGGAGACGGCTGAGGGCAAGGCCTCGACACTCGCCGCCTCAGTGATTGTCGACGGCGATCCGCGCACCTCCGACCGCCAGCTCGCGGCCATCGCGCAGGTGACGCCAGCCGATGTTCAGCGCGTGGCGCGGAAATATCTGCGCGACGAACGCTCAGCCTCGCTCCAATATCTTCCCATCGACAGCGCCCCCGCAGGCGTGAAGGGCGACACGATCACCGTTGCGCCAACCGTCGCGGTTTCCCCGCTGGTGGCGCCGGCGAACGTCGCGGTCGTAACCCCCGCTCCGGAGGCTGAGCGGCTGCGGCCGCCCGCTGCGGGGCCGGCGGCGGTCGCGGCGATCCCCACGCCGCAGGAGTTCACGCTCGCCAATGGCCTGCGCGTGATCGTAGTCGAGAAGCACGACCTGCCACTGGTCACCGCAAATCTGGTCGCGACTGGCGGGGCGGCCGCCGATCCGCCACTTCGCGCGGGGCTCGGCAGCCTGACCGCCGACCTCATGACCAAGGGAACGACCAAGCGCTCCGCGACTCAGATCGCCGCCGAGATCGAGGCGCTCGGCGGTTCGATCGATAGCAGCGCGCAGTGGGACGGCGCCTCGGTTTCAGTGACGGTCAAATCGGATCAGGTGGTGCCAGCGCTCGCCATTCTCGCCGATGTTGCGCGCAACCCGGCCTTTGCGCCCGACGAGCTGGAGCGCGCGCGCGCGCAGGCGATCGACAACGTCGCGCTGACGATCAAGGACCCGGCGCAACTTGCCGGGCTGGTTGCGACCCGAGCGGTGTTCGAGGGAGGCGCTTATGGCCATCCGCTGGCGGGCACACCGACATCGCTCAAGGCAATTACCCGCGTGGACGTCCGCGGTGCTTATGTCGGCACATGGCTTCCGGGACAGACAAGCCTGATCCTGGTCGGGGACATCAGCCTTCCCGCCGCCCGGACACTCGCGCAAACGAATTTCGGCGACTGGAAGGCGCCTCCGATGTTCGAGATTCTGAGGGTCACAGCCAAGCCCGCCACGCCTCCGGGCACACCGCGCGTGATCGTCGTCGATATGCCGGACGCAGGTCAGGCGGGTGTGATCGTCGCTCGGCCCGGAATCGCCCGGAACGACCCGTCCTTTTATCCGGCAAGCGTGGCCAACACCGTGCTTGGCGGCGGCTATTCGTCACGGCTGAACCAGGAAATCCGGATCAAGCGCGGGCTCGCTTATGGGGCGGGCAGCTCGCTGATGGCGCGGCGCGAACCCGGTGCGATCGCGGCCAGCACCCAGACCAAGAATTCGACCGCGCCCGAGACGGTCGCGATCATGATCGCCGAGATGAAGCGGCTGGGCGTCGAGCTTGTGCCGGCAAGCGAGCTGGAACCGCGCAAGGCAACGCTGATCGGCGATTTCGGCCGGGGCATCGAGACGACCGGCGGCATCGCTGACGTGCTCGGCACCTATATCGTCGAGAAGGTGCCGCTGGGCCAGCTCAAGGCCTTCACCAGCTCGGTTGCGGCGATCGACCCGGCGGCGGTTCAAGCCGCCGCCGCGAAGCTGCTCGATCCGTCTCAGGCGAGCATCGTGGTGGTGGGCGACGCGAAGCTGTTCGTCGATGCGCTGCGCAAGGTGTATCCCAAGCTGGAATTAATCCCGGCCAGCGCGCTAAACCTGGATAGCGAAACGCTGAGATAGGCTATCCTTCGTCATGCCGGACTTGTTCCGGCATCCATCGTTCCGCAAACGCCGCGACCGTTGAGAATCCGGCACGATGGACCCCGGAACAAGTCCGGGGTGACGTCGCGATCGGGGATCGCGCACGGCAAGATTACGTTAACCTTCAAGTGTTTCGCTGCGAGACACCCGAAAATCGGGGGGGCACGGGCGGTTGAATCCGGCTATGGCAAAGCCATGGCGTGGAGCGCGATCAAAAACTGGTTCCGGATGCGGCGGCTGGGCAAGCTCGGCATTGTCGGGGTCGTCGCGCTGATCTGCGTCGGCGTCTCAGCGGAGGCAGCGATCCGCGCGATCGTTGACCAGAGCGCAAAGGCCGCCCGACCCGCGCCCAAGCCGACCGGCTATGAGGCCGAGGACCATTTCCCGGGCGCCGCCTATTTCTATGTCGCTGAGGAAAGCGCGGCACCGGGCGCGGGTGCGACGGGAACGACTGCCCTGCCCGATCTGCCGGTGTCGGCCACGACCGCCACGCTCGCCGCCGATGCTTCGATCCGGCCGGCTCGGCCCTTCTCGGCCGCATCGGCGAGCGCCCTCGACAAGGGTCGCGCGCTGGAGTGCCTGACCGCCGCCATCTACTATGAAGCGGCGACCGAGCCGGACGCCGGGCAGCAGGCGGTCGCGCAGGTGATCCTCAACCGGGTGCGTCACCCCGCCTTTCCGGCGACGGTGTGCGGTGTCGTCTACCAGGGTTCCGAGCGGACGACCGGCTGCCAGTTCAGCTACGCTTGTGACGGGTCAATGGCGCGCGTTCCCTCGCGGGTTTATTGGGTGCGCGCGATGAAGGTCGCGGCCGCGGCATTGAACGGCCGCGTCTTCGCGCCCGTCGGGCTGGCAACGCATTACCACACCTATGCAGTCACCCCGTCATGGAACAAAAGCCTGGTGATGACCGCGGCGATCGGAGCGCATTTCTTCCATCGCTGGCAGGGCTGGTGGGGTACACCAGCGGCGTTCAACCAGGCATATACCGGGCACGAGCCTTTCCCTGGCCCGCACGCGCGCCCGGCGGTCCCGCCGGTGGCGATGGCTTCAGCCGGCGCGCCAGCTCCCGCACAGCGCACCGCCGCTGCGGTGATCCAGCCGGCCTATGCCCAGAGCGGGATGCTCAAGCCGACAGTGGCGACGGCAAATGATGATGGCGAGTCCCAGATTCTCGACCGGTGGAAGGATTCGGGCAAACCGCTGAGGTGAGCCGGCACCCCGTCCCTGGCATCGAAATCTCCGGGGGAGTGGATGCGGCGGGCTAGCACGACGATAGTGCGCTGCGATCGCGAACTGTGATAAGCCCGGAACGGGCGGAACCCCGGGGTCGAAACCGGCGCGTATGTCGCCTTGATCCTATCCTTCCGGAGGGCCGGGTTTAGGGTCACGCGCCGAAGAGCGAACAAGAGGGAGCAACACCATGGCCACACAAATTCCCGGCGATCAACCCGCCGGCATGATGGACCGAATCAAGCGCCTGTTGACCGCACCTGCCCAGGAATGGCCGCGGATCGACGCCGAGCCGATGACGGTCAAGGGCATCTTCATGACCTGGGTCATCCCGCTCGCGGCGATTGGACCGATTGCGCATCTGATCGGCATGTTGGTGTTCGGGATCGGCTTTTTCGGCATCACCTATCGGCCCTCGATCAGTGTCGCACTCGGTGGCGCCGTCACAATGTACGTGTTCGCCCTGATCGGCGCCTTTGTAATGGCGTTGGTGATCGACTGGCTCGCACCCTATTTTGATGCCACCAAGAATCCGGTCTCGGCAATGAAGGTCGTCGCTTTCTCGATGACCGCGTCATGGCTTGCCGGGATTTTCCAGATCATCCCGATGCTCGGATGGCTGGGCCTGGTTGGCCTTTACAGCCTTTATCTCCTGTGGATCGGCCTGCCGCTGTTGATGAAGGCGCCCGCCGACAAGGCACCCGCTTATGTCATTGTCTCGATTCTCGTCTGCATCGTCGCGGCCGCGATAATCAGCTTCGCGACCGCCTCGCTGACAGCGACCTTCATCCGGCCACCGCTCCTTGCCGACTCCGGCTCCGTCAGCGGCACGATGAGTGTACCGGGCGTGGGATCGGTCGATCTCGGTAAAATCAACGAGGCAGCGGCCAAAATGAAGGCGGCGACCGACAGGATGCAGGCCGATGCGAAGAGCGGCACGGTCACGGCGGTCCCGGTTGCCGCGCTCCAGGCAATGCTGCCCGCAACGATCGCCGGCTTCACGCGCGGCGATGTCGAGAGCAGCAGCGGCGCCGCCGCCGGGATCGGCGGCAGCCGCGCGGAAGGACGCTACACTTTGGGCGACCAGAGCTTCAGCCTTTCCGTAGCCGATATGGGCGCGATCGGCTCGCTCGCGACGCTGGGCGGCGCGATCAACGCGCAGTCGAGCAAGCAGACCGCAACCGGCTATGAGAAAACCGAGATGGTCGGCGGCTCGATGGTGAGCGAGAAATGGAACACGGAGTCGCATTCGGGCCGCTACGAGACCATGGTCGCAAGCCGCTTCATGGTCTCCGCCGACGGCAACGCGCCGAGCATCGATACGCTGAAACAGGCGGTGGCGACGGTTGACACAGGCGCGCTGGCGAGCTTGGCAAAATAGCCGCGGCGGCGCCGATCGTGGCGAAAGCGCGGAAATAGCCGCGCTGGACGGCATCCTCCGCCTCCGCGCGGTTTGCCGATATACGCCAGAGCAGGAAATCCCGCCTGCTCGTCACAGGCGGGGCCTTTTAGCCCAGGTTGCCTGCTTACTGGCGCCCGCCTGAATCTTCCGCAAAGTCGTGCAGCCCGCGCGGGAAGGGATTGATCGCGACCCGCGTACCCATCTGGCCGACCGGCCCGCCGAAGCTCGCCCGGTGCCAGCGGCCCATCGCCGCGGTGGCGATGTCTCCCGGCGCTGCGGTGAAGAAGGGAACGCCCTCGATCTGATAGTCGATATTGCCTTCCATCACGAACCAGAACTCAGCGTAATCGACGTGGAAATGGCCAAGATTGGTCGGCGGCGGCGTTGGCGTGCCCTTGCCGCGGATATTGTTCAGGAAAAAATGGTCGCTGGCGATGAAAGCGCTCGCGCGTGCGCCGCCGCCGATCACTTCCTTGTAATAATCGAGATAGGGTTTGTTGGTGTCGTCATACACGCCGTCGCCACCCGACAGCACGACCTTGGTATAGGTATAGCCGGGGATATCCTTCGGCTTGGTCGGCGAGCTGGTGACCGGGTAGATCGGTACATCATTGGCCTGATGGATCTCGAGCCAGAGCGCGGGATCGGATCCGACCGTCTCCATCGTAAAGGGCAGGCGCAGCGGAATGTTGATCTCGAAGCCCTTGGAGGCGACGAACGGCTCCTGCCCTTTGATACTCACACGGACCTGACCGCTCCAGACGATCATGCCGACGCGATTATCGGGATAAAGCACCTCCACCATCTTGCCGCCGGGGGCGAGCTGATGCCAGTCGGCGGCGAGATCCTTGTTGCGCACGACAGGCTGAATCCAGTTCGGCTGCCCCTTGTGCAGCGCGAGCACGTCGGCGAATTTCCACAGCGGCTTATTGGGCGCGGCATAGGCCTCGACCGGATTTTTCTTGGGCGACCAGCCGAAGCTCAGCGGCGGACGCTCGCGTACCGGGCCGGCGGGCGCGGCTGCAGCCTGGGCAAAGGCCGATGGTGCCATCAGGGTGACGGCGCTGATCACGCCAGCGCTCAACACGGCTTTCAGTCGATGCATTTCACTCGTCTCCCTCCTGAGGGTCCACGAAGACGTCGGGGACCGATTCTCTCGCTATCCGCCTACCGGTCTCGTGCCGATGTCCGGCGGAGAGCGCCCGCGCCGCCCTATATCAAATATATCATATAGGAAAACTGTTTTGACCCCTTGCAGTCTACCGAAATTATCCAACTTCGTTCCGGAGGCGCGATTGCGGCAGCGCAGCACGATCGTGGAAAGAAAGTTTCTTGCTATTCCAACAATCTAATACGCTCCCCATCTTTTCCGCCCTTGTAAACGCCTATCAAGAATCGCACCTGTGCAGCGAATGACGCACGCGGGCGAACGACCCAGCATTCGAGGGGACGTCGGAAAGCGCCGCAGAAATGGGGTCCCGTTGATGTCGTTTTCCTTTCCAATTCGGCGTCTCGTCCTGATCGCTGGTACCGCTATCGCGCTGTCGAGCTGTTCGGGCGCAGCCAAGCCACCGCCTCCGCTTCCCCAGGTCACGGTCGCGCTTCCGCTGCAGCGCGATGTGGTCGATTGGGATGAATATGTAGGTCGGTTCGAGGCAATCCAGGATGTCGAACTTCGCCCGCGCGTCTCCGGCACGATTGACCGTATCCTGTTCGCCAATGGCCAGCATGTCCGACAGGGCCAGCCGCTCTTCATCATCGATCCCCGGCCCTATGCGGCTGCCCTGGCCCAGGCCCAGGCCCAGGTCGCGAAATCCAACGCTTCGCTGATCAATGCCAGGTCCGAGCTTGCCCGCGCCGACAAGCTGCTCGCCGCCCAGGCGATCAGCAAGGAGGAATATGAAACCAAGCAGGCCAATGTCCGAACCGCAGCGGCCGACCTTGCCGCCGCCCAGGCCAACGTCGCCAATGCACGCCTGAACCTCGGCTTCACCACGGTGCGCTCGCCTATCACCGGGCTCGTTTCCGATCGCCGGGTCAGCAAGGGCAATTTCGCAACCGAGGGCCAGACGGTGCTCACCCGCGTGGTCTCGACCAATCCGATCTGGTTCTCGTTCGAGGGTGCCGAGAGCTTCTACCTCAAATATCTCCGCCAGGATCGCAAGGGCGAGCGCGGCTCCTCGCGCGACACGCCGAACCCGGTCGAGGTCCAGCTCGCCGATGAGAGCGGCTATCGCTGGCACGGCCGGATGGAGTTCGTCGACAATGCGATCGACACCAATTCGGGCACGATCCGCGCCCATGCCGTCATCGCCAACCCCGACGGGTTTCTGACGCCCGGCCTGTTCGGCCGCGCCCGCCTGCTCGGCTCGGGCAATTATCATGCGATGCTGGTGCCCGACGAGGCGGTCATCACTGACCAGACGCGCAAGCTCGTCTATGTCGTCGGCAAGGATGGCAAGGTTTCGCCGCGCCCGGTCGAGACCGGGCCGCAAGTCGAAGGCCTCCGCGTCATCAGGACCGGCGTAGGGCCGGCCGAAAAAGTGGTGATCGAAGGGATCACGACGCTTCAGCCCGGCATGGCGGTCAAAGCCAATCTCGTGAAGCTGCAGCCCCGCGCCGCTGACACCTCGCCGACATCGCAGCCCAACACAGCGCCGCCGGCCTCCGAAGCGACAGCGAACTGATCCGGTGAAGTTCCCGCACTTCTTCATCGAGCGGCCGATCTTCGCGGCTGTGCTGTCGGTCCTGATCGTGGTGTTCGGGATCGTCGCCTATCCCGGCCTGCCGGTCGCGCAATATCCCGAGATCGCGCCGCCGACCGTGGTGGTCAGCGCCGCCTATCCGGGCGCGACAGCCGAAACCCTGGCCGAGACGGTCGCGGCGCCGCTCGAGGAATCGATCAACGGCGTAGAGAACATGATCTACATGTCCTCCTCGTCCACCGGCGACGGCGTGATCCAGATCACCGTGACGTTCAAACAGGGCATCAACGTCGATCAGGCCCAGGTGCTGGTGCAGAACCGGGTCGCGACCGCGGAGCCGCGCCTGCCCGAACAGGTCCGCCAGATCGGTGTCACCGTCGCCAAGAATTCGCCCGATATCCTGATGGTGATCGCCCTCACCTCGCCCGATGGATCGCTCTCCGAGCAATATGTCTCCAACTATGCGACCACTCAGGTGATCGACCGCCTGCTTCGCATTCCGGGCGTAGGCGGGGTGCGGACCTTTGGCGGGCGCAATTACAATATGCGCGTCTGGATCGATCCCGATCGGGCGGCATCCCGCAATCTGACCGTCGACGAGATCGTCACGGCAATTCGCGGCCAGAACGCGCAGGTCGCGGTCGGATCGGTCGGCCAGCCGCCGTTCAACCAGGGCGGCACGGCCTTCCAGCTCGGCATCCAGACCGAAGGCCGGCTGACCACGACCGACCAGTTCGGCGAGATCATCGTCAAGCGCGACGATCAGGGCCGGTTGACCCGGCTCCGCGATGTCGCCCGGATCGAGCTCGGCGCGCAGGATTACAGCATCAATGCCACGCTGAGCGGCAAGCCGATGACCGCGATCGGCATCACCCAGCTGCCGGGCTCGAACGCGCTCACTACCGCCGATGCGGTGCGCGCCGAGATCGCCAGTGCGGCGAAGAGCTTTCCGCAGGGGCTCTCCTACAGCATCCCCTATAACCCGACCGAATATATCCAGGCGTCGATCGAGGCGGTCTATCACACGCTGTTCGAGGCGATCATCCTGGTCGCTCTGGTCGTGCTGCTATTCCTGCAAAGCGGCCGGGCGACCCTCATCCCGGTGATCGCGGTGCCGGTGTCGCTGGTCGGCTCGCTGGCGATGCTCGCCGCTTTCGGGTTCAGCCTCAACAACCTGTCCCTGTTCGGCATGGTGCTCGCGGTCGGCATCGTCGTCGATGATGCGATCGTCGTGGTCGAGAATATCGAGCGGCTGATGGAGGAGAAGGGGCTGACGCCCCGCCAGGCAGCGCATGAAACCATGGACGAGGTGTCCGGCGCGCTGATCGCGATCTCACTGGTGCTCTGCGGGGTGTTCATCCCGACCAGCTTCATCCCGGGCATTTCGGGCCAGTTCTACCAGCAATTCGCGCTAACGATCGTCTCGGCGGCGGTGATCTCCGCCTTTGTCTCGCTGACGCTGTCGCCGGCGCTCGCGGCGCTCATCCTCAAGCCGAAAAGCCACGAGAGCGAGCCCCGCCCCGGCGTGCTGGGCTGGCCGGGGCGGTTCGCGCGCGGCTTCAACAACGGCTTCAAGCGGCTGGGCGAACGGTTCGGCAAATATACCGCCCGCGCCGTGCGCACCCTGGCGCTGGTCGGCATCGTCTATGCCTGCCTGATCGGTCTCGCCGGATGGCGCTTCGCCGCGACACCGACCGGCTTCATCCCCGCGCAGGACCAGGGCTATCTGATCGCCGTCGTCCAGCTGCCGCCGGGCTCGTCGCTGCAGCGCACCTCGGAGGTCATGGCGCAAGTCAACGCTATCGCGATGAAGAACCCGTCGACTCAGGCGACCGTTGCCTTTGCCGGGCTTGACGGCGCGACCTTCTCGACCGCGCCCAATGCCGGCGCGATGTTCATCCCCTTGAAGCCGTTCGGCGAACGCAAGGCGGCTGACCAGATCGCACAAGAAATGCGCCAGTCCTTCGGCGTGGTCGCCGGCGGCAATGTCCTCGTCATCCCGCCGCCGCCGGTGCGCGGCATCGGCACCGGCGGCGGCTGGAAGATGATGATCGAGGACCGCACCAATCTCGGCTACAAGGCGCTTGAGGGCGCTGCCTTCCAGATGATGATGAAGGCCAACCAGGCGCCCGGCATCACCAGCGCCTTCACCACCTTCAACACCCGCACCCCGCGACTGTTCGCGAATATCGATCGCGAGCGCGCCGAGCAGCTCGGCGTGCCGGTCTCGAATGTCTTCTCCACGCTCGGTACCTATCTGGGCTCGAGCTATATCAACGACTTCAACCTGCTCGGCCGCACTTACCGCGTGACCGCGCAGGCCGATGCCCCTTACCGCGACCAGGTCTCCGATGTCGGCCATCTGCGCACCCGCTCCGCGGCTGGCCAGATGGTGCCGCTCGACGCGGTGATGACGCTCCGCAACGACAGCGGGCCGTACCGGGTGGTGCGCTACAATCTCTATCCGTCCGCCGAGTTCCAGGGCGACACTTTGCGCGGTTTCTCCTCGGGCCAGTCGCTGACCACGATGGCGAAGCTCGCCGAAGAGACGCTGCCCAAGGGCATGACCTTCGAATGGACCGAGCTCGCCTTCCAGCAGCAACAGGCGGGCAATACCGGCGCCCTGGTGTTCGGGCTTGCCGTGCTGTTCGTGTTCCTGCTGCTCGCGGCCAATTACGAAAGCCTGGTGCTGCCGCTCGCGGTCATCCTGATCGTGCCGATGTGCCTGCTCGCCGCGATCCTGGGGGTGAACCTGTTCGGCGGCGACAACAACATCCTGACCCAGATCGGCCTCATCGTGCTGATCGGCCTCGCCGCCAAGAACGCGATCCTGATCGTCGAGTTCGCGCGCCAGAATGAGCTGGCCGGCATGGAAATGCACGCCGCCGCCGAACACGCCGCCGAGCAACGCCTGCGCCCGATCGTGATGACCTCGATCGCCTTCATCCTCGGCGTGCTGCCTTTGGTGATCGGCTCGGGGCCCGGCGCCGAGATGCGCAAGGCACTGGGCGTGGCGGTGTTCTTCGGCATGATCGGCGTGACGACCTTCGGCCTGCTGTTCACCCCGAGCTTCTACGTGATCTGCCGCAAGCTGGGCGATTGGGTGAGCGCAAAATGGCGGGGGCGGAAGACTCCGCCCGAGGCGCCGGTTGTTGGGCCCGAGGAGGAACCGGCATGAAACGGCTCTCCCCATCCCTCACCTTCTTCACCTTCCCCAGCGAAGGCTGGGGCCCAGTTGGGAAGGCTTCTCGATTGATCACCAAGGTTCGCCCAACGGGCTCCCGGCCTGCGCGGGGGAACAAGCTGGTTGTGGGCCTGGGCCTCGCGCTGGCCATGAGCGCCTGCACCGTCGGCCCGAATTATGTAAAGCCAACCCCGCCCCCAATCGCCACCGGCAGCTTCGCCGAAACCGCAAAGACCAGCGTCGCAAACGCCACCCCGCTCCCCGATCACTGGTGGCAGCTCTACAACGACCCGGCGCTCGACCGCCTCGTCACCGAGGCGCTCGCCCACAACACCGATATCCGCACCGCCGCCGCCAACCTCGCCCGCGCAAGAGCAGTGCTGTCCGAACAACGCGGCGCCCGCCTGCCGACCACCGATCTCAACGCATCCTACACCCGCAGCCGCACCTCGGCAGGCCAGAGCCCGACCGGCCAGGCCTTTGAATCGGATTTCTTCTCGGTCGGCTTCGACGCCTCCTATGAAGTCGATCTGTTCGGCGGCGTAACCCGTGCCATCCAGGCAGCGCGTGGCGACACCGAGGCAGCCGCCGCCGAACTCGACGCAGCCCGTGTCTCGGTCGCGGCCGAGACCGCCCGCGCTTATGCCAGCGCCTGCTCGAACGCGGCGCAGCGCGCGGTGGCGCTGGAAACGGTGACTCTGCAGCAGCAGACGCTCGAGCTCACCAACACCCTGTTCACCGCAGGCCGCGGCACCCGCCGCGACGTCCAGCGCGCCGATGTGCTGCTCGCCAACACCCAAGCGCAGATCCCGGGCTTCGAGGCCGAGCGCCGCGCCTCGCTCTACGCCCTCGCGACTCTCACCGGCCGCCCGCCCGAGCAGATCGACGCCGATGCCGACACCTGCCACACCCCGCCGCGCGTGACCGTGACGGTTCCGGTCGGCGACGGCGCCGCCCTGCTCGCCCGCCGCCCTGACGTTCGCGCGGCGGAACGGACCCTCGCTGCCGACACGGCGCGCGTCGGTGTCGCGACCGCCGACCTCTACCCATCGATCAGGCTGCTCGGCTCGATCGGCTTCGGCGCCAACAAACCGGGCGATGTGTTCAAGAGCCCAAGCCTGTCCTGGTCGCTCGGCCCGCTGATCAGCTGGAACTTCCCCAACCAGACCATCGCCCGCGCCCGGGTCCGCCAGGCCCGGGCTGGCGCCGACGCGTCACTCGCCCGCTTCGACGGAGCCGTGCTGACCGCGCTCAAGGAAGTCGAACAGGCGCTCGCCCGCTATGCCGGCGCGCTCGATCGCAACGCGGCACTCCGCCGCGCCGAGGCATCGAGCACCGAGGCGGCCAGGCTGTCAAAACTGCGCTTCGATTACGGCGCCGACAGCTTCCTGCTGCTGATCGAAGCCGAACGCGACCGCGCCGATGCCCGTGCAGCGCTCGCCGCGTCTGATGCGGCGGTGGCGGACGCTCAGGTCAGCCTGTTCAAGGCGCTCGGCGGCGGCTGGCAGGACGCGGCGATGCCCGAGCGGCGCGATCCCACCAACCCCTGATTCGCGCCGTCAGGCGCCCTCGTTCAACCGGCCATGGCACGCGGCATAAACGGCGATCATATCGGGCTGGATGACGAGGACCGGGCAGCAATCCTCGTCGACGACGATCACCCGAAACGGCAATTCTCGACCAAACAGGGCGGACCGCCGCCGCGGCGGCAGCGCGTTCAGCACCCGCACAGCCCCTCCCGCCACGATATCCGCCCATTCGCAGCACGGAGCGGAAAGCTCCGAAAGATGCAGCATATAAACGGGCATGGGCACCACCGCTTGCGCAATCGCAGCCAGGGAACGGAACCCGGATTCAGCAAGATCCACCTTCGGCGACAGTTACTTGATCCCCAAATTGACCGCACAGGCAAAGGATGCGCCAGGTGACCGGCCTTCATAGACGGAGACAGGCGGTGGCGGAAAGCCCGGGCCAGCCGATTCAGGGCGCCGCGCAGTAGCTGGCAGGCCAAGCCGATCCCGAACCTCCCGATCCGCCGCCACGGGCCCGACATCAGGCAGCAGATGCGCCCGGATATCGTCAGGGACTGAAGCCAGGTTGCTGTAGATTGGCCCCTCCATAAACGCCTCGAAACTGGCCTCGTCGGCGGCGGCATCGCCTCGTAAGCCGAGACCTGCGGCGGCGGGAAACGCGGCGATAGCGCCCGGAATCACTGAAATGTCGCCATCATCCTATACACTTGGCGCGCTTCCACGCATCGAAGGACCGGAAGCCGCACAGGATTGCGGCAGGGTCGCGTAGTTTCTTTTTTCACCGGCAGCATCGCTGTCGAAACGAGGAAAACGTCGTGATGCTTTCACTATTGCTCACCCTTGCCGCCGCCCAGGCCTATGGCCCCGACACCTGCATCAATGGCTATGTCTGGCGCGAAGCCACTCCGAATGATCATGTCTGCGTCATCCCGGCGGTCCGGACCGCCGCCCGTCGAGATAATGAACAGGCGCGCTACCGCGTCAGCGCGACCGTCCATCATTCCGGGCCGGACACGTGCCGCAGCGGCTATGTCTGGCGCGAAGCCTCGCCGACCGATCATGTCTGTGTGCTCCCGTCAGTCCGCGCCCAGGCTCGCGCCGACAACGCCGCCGCGCAGTCGCGCTACGTGTCGCAATAACCCGGAAAGTACATGTCGCTCGTCCCCGGCGCCGCGTTTGTAAGCAAACCGGCGCCATGGGCGGGGTCTGGGCAGCGCGTCGATGAACGCGGACGCAGCGCACCCGCTGCCCTGTGCTACAGCATCCTCTGGCGCGAGCCGTTGTCGCAACAGGCGGATATCGCGTAGCCAGGCATATGGACCAGGAAGCCGGAAATCCCCCCGATCCCGCACTTCGCCGAGTCGTCGCGATCGTCGCCCTGCTCAATCTCGCCTATTTCGGCGTCGAGTTTGCCGTAGCCCTGCGGATAGGTTCGGTGTCCCTGTTCGCGGACTCAGTCGATTTCCTCGAAGACGCCTCGGTGAACCTGCTGATCCTCGCCGCGCTGGCGTGGAGCGCGAACAATCGCGCACGCGTCGGCATGGCATTGGCGGCCATCCTGCTCGTCCCCGGCCTCGCGACCTTGTGGATGGCCTGGGAGAAGTTCAACGCGCCCATCGCACCTGACCCCTTCCCGCTCTCCCTCGCGGCACTGGGCGCGCTTGCCGTCAATTTGAGCTGCGCCTTCATGCTGTCCCGCTACCGGCGACACCAGGGCAGTCTCACCAAGGCCGCATTCCTGTCGGCGCGCAACGACGCGTTCGCCAACCTGGCCATCATCGCCGCCGCGCTCGTCACCGCATTTGCATGGCACACCGCGTGGCCGGACCTGATCGCTGGTTTGGGCATCGCGCTGATGAACGCAGACGCAGCGCGAGAGGTGTGGAGCGCTGCCCGTGAGGAGCACGCTGCAACCTGATGGCTAGTCTCACTCTGATCAAGGCGACTTGTCGCCGCCCTCACCAAAGCCGCACCCGCGCGTCCGGCGCCAGATAAAGGGCATCCCCCGGACTCACATCAAAAGCCTCGTACCAGGCGTCCAGGTTCCGGACGACGCCGTTGACCCGGCATGGCGCGGGCGCGTGATCGCTATTCTCGACAATGTAGCGGATTGCGCTGTCAGGCGCCTTATAGACCCAGACCCTGGCCCAGCTCAGAAACAGTTTCCGCCGCGCCTCTGCCGCGTCAAGCGTATCGCCACGCTCGGCGCGGTAGAGTTCATAAGCGCGCAGTGCCAGCGAAACGCCGGAAAGATCGGCGATATTCTCCCCCAGCGTTCGTCGTCCGTTGAGCTTCAGCCCCGGCAAGGGTTCGAACGCCCCATATTGCGCGACGAGCTGCTCCGCACGGGCCGCAAAGGCCGCTTGTGCATCAGCGGACATCCAGTCGCGCAGGATGCCCCTGCTGTCGAAGAGCAGGCCCTGATCGTTGAAGCCATGGCCCATCTCATGGCCGACGAGAGCGCCGATCGCTCCGAAATTCTCGGCCGGATGCGCGGTGTCGGAGAAGAAGGGCGGCTGGAGTATCGCAGCCGGCAGCTCGATCGTATTGAGCAGCACGCTATAGCTCGCATCCACGGTTTGCGGCGATTGATACCAGAGCTCCTGCTGAGGACTCCCCTTGCCGAGACGGCCGAGCTGCGCCGCCCAGGCTTCCCGCAACAAGGTTTCGAGGTTCCCCGCGGCGTCGTCGGTGCGCAGGCCTCCGCCTCCGCGATAAATCGGCCAGCTGCGCGGATATCCGGCCTTCAAGGCCATTGCGTCCAGCTTCGCCAGCGCCTCCGCCCGCGACGGCGCATCCAGCCAGGCTGTGGTCCGAAGCCGCTCCGCCATGGCCCGCTTCAGATAGGCCAGCATCTCCTCGGCCCGTTGGCGCGCCGCATCGGGAAAATGCGCTTCGACATAGAGCCGTGCCACATCCATCCGCATCTGGCTGTTGACGAAGCGAAGCGCCTCCTCCGCGCGCTTCGGCCGCTCGACGGCGCCCCGGGCCACTTTCAGGAAATCCCAATAGGCATCGCGCATACTCGCCGGCAGCGTGTCGATCCCATTGCGGATCCAAGTAAAGGCGAGCCAGCTCCGCCAGCTGTCGACCGGCGTTTCGCGGAAGAGCGCGGCCTGGGCAGCCACCGCGCTGTCGGTCCCCAGGTTGATGCGCTCCACGCCGGCGACCCCGCGCGCCGCCAGCATGCCGCGCCACGGGAAGCCCGGCGCGAAAGCCTCGAGCTCGCTCACCCCCATGACATGGAGATTGGCCCGCCGGTCGCGCAGCTTTTCGAAACTCCATTGCCGCCGCGCGATGTCGCTTTCGAGCGCCAATACATCTCCCGCCCGCCGGGACGCGTCGGAGATGCCGGCCAACTCCAACAGCTGGGCGATGCAATGCCGATAGGCATCGCGCAGCTTCACGGCATGCGCGTCAGTCGATGAATAGGCGCCCGCCGAAAGTTCGAGCATCGGCTGATTCTGGTTTTGCTGGTCCAGATGAACCAACCATTCGCCCTGCGCGGGAAAGACGTTGAACGCGACCAGGCTGCTTGATCGCGGATGCGCCATCAGCGCGCCGATGTCCGCGTGCGAGCTGGCCGCCATGATACGCCCCAAGTGCCGCTTGAGGCGCGCAGGGCCGGCCCGCACGATCGCGGCTTCGTCCAGGATCGAGCGATATGCGGCAGCAATCCGCATTTCGGTGGGAGAATTAGCCCCCCGCCGATTCGCCGCGCCCTCTACAAGCGTCGCAATCCTCCGCATGACTTCCTTGCCGACCACGTCGAATTGCCCGTAATCCCAACGATCGGCCGGTATGTTCATCGCCGCGATATCGGCCGCGTCGGCATATCGATAGAAATCATCGCCGGGCCGGACTGCCAATGGCGATGCCCCGGAGCTTTTGCCAAGACCGGCATTCAGACCAAAGGACGCCGCCCCCAATCCGAGAAGCGCGTCGCGCCTTGTGACCAGCATGTGATTCACCCCGACACCGTTCGACTACAACTGTAGTCGCATAGACTACAATTGTAATCAATGCATGCGGTCAGAGATCGGCGGTTTCGCGCAGCGAAGGACCTTGATCGGGAACGCACCCGTTCCCTGAGCGCTCAGCCCCGCTGCCACTCGATCACGGGGTCGTTCATGTCGACCGCTTCGCCCAGCTCCCAGATATTGGCATAGCCATAGCCGACCAGGTTGATGAAGGTCGGGATATTGAGCGCGAGCGGCAGGGCCTTGGTCACCACCGGCTTCACATTGTTGCGGAAATTATTGTTGCAATAGATCAGGATCGGCCGGTTCGGGTCCTTCCCGATCACCTCGGCAAGGCTCGCCGCGGTGAAATCCGTAAAGGGCAGGTTCACCGCACCCTTGATGTGCCCGGCCTTGTAGGCCGATGCGGATCGCGCATCGAGCAGCAGCACATGGCGGTCCCCCCGGCGCTTTGAAAAGTCGCCGAGCGATAACAGCCGCTGCGCGCGATAGGGCGCGATCTCGGCCGTCAGCGCGGCAAAGCCGTGATAGTCGATGAGCGGATTGGCGGGCTGGAGCGTGGCAGGTCGGGGATTGGCAGGCCCCTCGGCGCAAGCCGGGCCCGCCAGACCCAGGGCGAGCGCAAGCATCAGCGGCGGGGCAAACAGCCTTGCGTTCCGCTTAAAGGCCATCCGCATCGCCGCTCTCCTATCCTGTCATCCCGTCGAGAAGGTCGCACGGGCGGGATTGCGGGGGGATGAACCGGCACGGCGGGTGAACCACAACCAAGGAACCAACGGTGAGCATTGCGGCACAGTTCGATCAATGGCACTCGAAGGCCCATGCTTCAGCTTCCAACCGAGCACGCGCTGTGGGTCGTAGAGTATAGCGAGACCGACGAGAATGGCCTGGCCGTAACCATCATCGAGGCGAAAACCTCCGCAGAACCGGTGGATAGTGAATTCGGTCCGGCGTACCCAGTGCATCCGGATCAAAGCAGCTCGGTGTTCACGGTGACGTGGAACGACTATGTGGCCTTCGCAGTGAGAAACGAGAGCTTCGCCCTACCGGAGGAGGGGGCACCCATAGGATATGGGTTAGGAACGAAGGCGCAATCGTATTTTCGCGACTACGTCGCTGCCTCAACATTCGCCGATGATGATTATCCCGGCCCCCTCACCCATTGGTTCTTGAATGCCGAGAGGCATTGTTTCGACGTTATCTCTGCCAACGCTCCTGGGATTAGCAGGCTAGCCCCAGAAGAAGCTGAAAACGTGTTGAGGCTATATCTATGAGGCCGCTGGCCTGAAATATGCGACGAGGGCCGAACCCGGCTCGGGGCCATATAGACGCGTTACCTTACGAGATCGGAGACCCGAATGCGCGAAGTGAAGATCGGCATCAGGGTCGCTGACGTCGCTCAGGCGATGGTCTTCTACCAGGGTTTGGGGTTCGAACTGGCCGGTACCGTTCCCGGGCCTGCGGGCTCACCGGTTCTGGCGGTGATGGTCCTTGATCGATTTCACCTGATACTCGACGCGCTGGTGGGTCTGCCTTTTCCGGACACGGAACGAGAGAGAATGATCAAACATGGCCCTCGCGGTCTCGGCTGCGTGATCGGGATCGAGGTGCCGGATCTGGAGCCGATCCACCAACATTGTGTCCAGAGCGGATGTGAGATCACGGGGCCGATTCAGGATCAACCATGGGGCGAGCGCACCTTCACCTGTATCGATCCGCACGGTTACGAGTGGAAGTTCGCCGTCAAAACCGGCGAGGGGGATATCGAGGCCGTGGCAGCGCATTGGTTCGGGGAGCGAACAACCCGGCCCGGAGATGCGGATGAATGACCGGGCTTCGCGGTGCACAGAAAGAGAAACTTAATATCGTCGCTCAGCACGCGCAGGATTTCATCCGCTAAAACCGTCGCCCGTGAGCCTCAAGGGCGCCAGATCAATAGCCCGCTTGCGCTACCGGACATTTGACTCGGCCTGCCGGCTTGATCTCCACCGCCTGAAGACGATCGTTCAACCTCCAGGCACTTGCGCGCTTCCGGGTCATCGGCTTCGTGCCTTCCCGACTGGCGATATTGATCACGACGACATCCTCGATCTTCCCGTCGCTGCATTCGACCTCGAACTCGAGCCCCTGCTTGCCAGTGATCGGGGGAAGTGGAATCTCGACGAGCGCGATCGGCGGCCGGGCCAGGTCCGCGGGAGACAGCGTCCGATAGTCGCTCGTCCTGTCGATGACAAAGGCGGCTTTCGAGAAATGCTCGAGAATATTGCCGGTCGTTCCGGATGGGGCGGGCTTGACCATGAAGATCACTGCCTTCCCGGCCACGCCGCCGACATCGATGCTGGACCAGCTATCGTTCAACTCCCTGCGCGACGGCAGCCCGGCATCCACTGCCGTCGGCGGCATCGCCCTCGGCTTGCCGGGCGCCGGAGTGGCGGCGGTGGCGACAACGCCGCCCGACGCCACGCCTCCCGCGCCTCGAAGCACATATTTGCCATCGAAAGGCACATCGCCCCAGTCGCTGGCGCATGCATCCACGTGCAACTGCATGCCGCCGGCTGCGCGCCGCAATGTCATGCTGCAACGACCTTCACTGTAGCGCCAGCCGCCGGGCGCATCCGTCAACACGCCTTCGCCGGTGCCGCTACGCAGGCTGCCGGGCTTGCCTTTCTGCATCACCTCCAGCGTGAAGCTGCCGTCTCTGCGGATCGTCAACTCGCGCTCGAAAGCGCTGTCACTGGCGAGGTAAACGCCGGCGGGGGGAAAGGGGCTGTATTGCTGCGCCACGACGTGGGTCGTCGCGTACAGGACACTCGCGCACAGCAGGCCAAGCGCGGCGAAATAGTTTGATCGTTTCATGAGGCGGGGAATGTCTCGTTGGAGAAGGCTAGGGCTAGCGATACGCAGGCGGGGCTTTTCTGGCGAACCCGAAGTGAAGGCGCAATGCCTATCCTGCACACGCTCGCCGGGCACACCAAGCCTAGGGCGAACGCCATCACCAGCGGCGGGATCGTCTGCGGGCGCTTACAGCTTCACCTTCCCCTTCATGACGTCGCTGCTCCAGCTGTGGAAGTCGAACACGGCATAGCGTCGCGCTTCAGCGCCATTATATTTGCTCGCGAAGCCTTTGAGGGTGCTTGCCTGCATTGTTGCGAGACCGTCGGAACAGCCGTTTTCGGCATCGGGATTGTAAAGCACCATGCCGAATCCGCTTTGGTCCAGAGCCTCTCGCAGCGGAGCGCCTGGCGGCAATGCGTTGAGCTTTGCCACCGAAGCGGGGCTCTTCAGCAATTGCAGCACATTGCCCTTCATGTTTGGCTCGATGCCGGCGGTCCTGAGCATGTCCCCGACGCCAGGGATCTGCCAATGGCTCGGCGCAAAAATATAGGCGGTGCCGAAATCGAGATCCAGGCCGAGGGCTTCCGACAGCGTGGCGATCGCTGCATCGGCCCCTTCGACAAACGCACCGTCCGGCCCCGAATGCGACGGGCGGGGATCGCTCGCGAAGCGACGGGGCACTGGTTGGCTTATCTTTCGACCGAACACGACAATCTCCGATCTATGCGCTCGACGACATTGAGCTTTAGAAACAGCTAATGGCCGATAATTCTGAGACTCTATCCTTATAATCCTTGCTTATAGTTCAGTATAACCTCCAAAAATCCAATACTCACATCACATCTCCAGGCTGACAGCGTTCTATATTTTCCGCACAGCCAACCGCTCTAGTATTAATCTTGGGTTCATGGCAACTGACATTCTGTATTTGTACGGTCCATGTCAGCATGAGCAAATTGATACATTCTCCGTTTTCATCGCACGCCCACGGTGATCGCTCGAGGACTTTGCATATATAAATTTCATCGCCCGGAACCCAGGAAGTAACGCGATGATCGTCATCGGCCATCCACATCGTCATGCGGTTTGTAAAAACGGCGTGCGTGCCCACCTGACCTTCGGGATCATCCTTATAGCGCATGGCGTGCACAAATCGGGCGAGATGCGTCGTCACACACGATCCCTTGGCCAAACGGCTCACATCCTTTGCAGTAAGCGCCGACGGGAATATGAAAATCGCCAGAATAAAGGGCAGAAGCAGTTTTCCGACTGCCGTCGCGGACGCCGCAAGCGTCAAGGCAAGATTTCGCATGAACGACCCCAGCCGAATAATCAATGTGGCCTAGAGCCTTACCGCTCCATGCCTGAGAATTCGTTAGCGAGGAAAAGGGGCGCCCATCCGGCCCCCCGATATGACGCCCGCGCGCTGCGCCGGGCTGGCACATCATCGAAAAGTCATTGAAATCTTGGTCGGGGCGACAGGATTCGAACCTGCGACCCCCACACCCCCAGTGCGGGTGAGTGAGTTTACCGGGGATTGCTGCGATTTACGCCAGCGTCCATTAACCACGGTTTTCCGCCGTTTTCCAGCGATCGGGCTTTACATCGAGTGACTGCGAGTGGCATCAGTTGACTAGATTTTGATGCCCATTTGATGCCCAAGGATGCCCACATGGCGAGGCCGAACCTAACGAAGACCGTCGTTGATGCGCTCAAGGCGCGCGACAAAGACTACGCCGTATGGTGCCCGAAACTGCCGGGCTTCGGATGTCGTGTGCGCCCAAGCGGTCGCAAGGTTTATGTCGCGCAATACCGCATTGGCGGCGTCGGAACGTTCAAAAAGGCGACGATCGGAAACGCCGAAAAGATAACCGCCGACGAAGCGCGCGAAGAAGCCGAAAAGATTTTGCGCCTAGCCGCCAAGGGGATTGATCCGAACGAAGCCGATAGAAAGAAAAAAGCCGAAATGACCGTCACCGAATTATGCGACGACTATTTGAAACACGGTTGCACCGAAAAGCGTCGTTCCACGTTGGCGACTGACACGGCTGCGCTGAACAATCACGTTAAACCGCTGCCGATCGCGTCGAAGAAGATAAGCGACGTGACGGACGCGGATTTTCGCGAGTTCATGCGGGCCGTAGAACGCGGCGACACGAAAACCACGATCACGACGGCGAAGGGCGAACGTCCCGGCGTTCGCGGCGGCGCTGGCGTCGCACGTCGAACCGCTCGCGTGTTGAGCGGAGTTTTCACTTATGCGGTTCGCGAAAAGTATCTCGAAAAGAATCCGCGCGGCACGGTGAAGATCGCCAAGGACAACGAGAACGAACGCTACCTTAGCGCCGACGAAATAGATCGCGTTGGCGAGACAATGCGCGAGGCGGAAAAACTCGGTTTGCCTTGGCTGTTGAAAGAAGGCCCGAACGCAAAACATCGCGCAAAAGACGCCGAAACCCGCCGCGCACCGATGATGAACCCGCACGCCATCGCCGCCATTCGGCTGTTGCTCGCAACGGGGATGCGAAGCGGCGAAGTTCTCACGCTGCAATGGGATTTTTACGATCCCGACAACGGCTTCATATATCTGCCCGTCACGAAGACGAAAAAGCGCGTCGTTGTGCTGTCCGACTTCGCCCGCCAGATTCTTGACGAATTGAAGAAGACGGCGACGAAGGGCCATCCCTACGTCATCGAAGGCGAAGGAAAGAACGAACACCGCACCGATTTAAAGCGGCCTTGGGCGCAGATCATTGCCCACGCTGGCCTTGGCAAAGTCCGGTTGCATGACGTGCGCCACACCTTCGCATCGCGCGCCGCATTGGATGGTATCGGCCTGTCCGTTGTGGGCAAGCTGCTAGGCCACAAGCAAGTTTCGACAACGGCCCGCTACACGCACTTTGCCGAAACCGGCCTTCGTGCCGCCGCGAACCGCGTCGCAAGCCCGCTGTCCGACAAGATCGCAACCCGCGAAGGCAACGTCATTCCGATTAAGATCGCATCGTGACCTATTACGACAAATCGGGCAGCGGCTTCGACGCATCGGTTTTCGTGCCGAACAAGGGCGGACGTAAGCGCGGTCAACGCAATCCAAATAGCGTCGCGAGAGATGCCGCAATAGCGCGCGGAAAGCAATTGATCGCAAACGGTATGGACATTGTGAAAGCCGCCGAAGTAATCGAACCGGAATACTATCAAGACCGAATGACAGACGTTCAATGGCCCGAACGACGGTTCAAATACGTCGTTAGCTTATTGAAAGCTGACTAAGGTTTTATTGTCCAAATGGGACGCGACGCCCCTCTTATGACGCCGTAACTCTATGCCATCTCGCGCCACCCCGGCGCATTTAGGGAGATAGCATCATGGATACGGCTTGTATGCGCCGCGACAAGGCGGCGGACTACCTTAAGGAACGTTACGGCTTCGGGTCGGCTGGCACGCTCGCCAAGCTGGCGGTGATCGGCGGCGGGCCGCTGTTCCGACGAATCGGGCGGTGGCCGGTCTATACGACGGCGGACCTAGATGCGTGGGCAGCGTCGCGCATGTCCGCGCCGGGCCGATCGACCGCCGAAGTCGGTTCCAAGCGCAGCGCCGCGTAAGGACGCCCACATGACCGAGATATTGCCGCCGCCGGGGTTGGTCGGCGACGTGGCGCGATTCATCCGCAACGCCGCGCCCCGGCCTGTTTCCGAAATTGCGCTCGTTGGTGCCATTGGATTGATCGCCGGTATCGCCGGTCGATCATACAACGTTAGCGGCACCGGCCTTAATCAATACGCGCTTTTGCTGGCGAACACCGGCACCGGCAAAGAGGCAATGAACCGTGGAATTTCGCGCATCGTTAGCGCGTTAGCGGACCCGACCAAACCGCATTACGTCGAACTAGCCCGAACCTTCGTCGGTCCCGCCGACATGGCATCGGGACCGGGTTTGTTAAAATGCTTGGACAAGCGAACACCGTGCTTCGTGTCGTTGATCGGTGAGTTCGGCCTACGGTTCAAGCAAATGGCAGACGAACGCAACTCCGCAGACACGTCGCTTTTGCGGACGATGCTCGACCTATACAATAAGTCGGGACACGGCGATTTCATCGGCGAAACCGTCTATTCCAAGAAAGAAGATGGCACGCGCGTAATCAAGTCACCTGCTATAACTTTGATCGGCGAAAGCACGCCAGAAACGTTCTTCGCAAACTTGAACGAACAGATGATTACGAACGGGCTTTTGCCGCGCTTTACGATCGTGGAATATACCGGGCCGCGACCGTCCCGCAACAGAGACGCCGAAAGCGTCGTTCCCAACATTGACATGCTGGCGCGGTTGGCCGGTCTAATGCGACGAAGCTTGACCGCCAACGTGCTCGATCAAGTCACGAATGTGGGCATGTCGCCCGACGCCGAAGCCTACCTTGATGCACTGGACGTGCGCGCCGACGACGAAATCAACGGTGCCAAAGACAGCGTTACCAAGGAACTTTGGAACCGTGCCCACATGAAGGCCGTGAAGCTTGCCGCGTTGATCGCCGTTGGTTGCGACTACGACGAACCCGTTATCACGCTCGAAATGGCGGTATGGGCAACAGCCCAGATAGAACGCGACATTCACCGCCTGATAGTTCGGTTCGAAAGTGGCGACATTGGCGCGGTCGCGGGCAACGAGTTAAAGCAACAAGAGGAAGTGCGCCGCGTAATCGCCGAATTTAATTCCGCACCTTTCGAAAAATACGAAAAGCTAGGCGGCATAAAGGAAATGCACGCGATCGGCGTTTTCACGCACGGATATTTGCAACGGCGGTTGTTACCGCTGCCAATTTTCAAACTTGATCCAATAAAAGCAACCCCCGCGCTTAAGCGCGCGATGACAAACCTAGAAAGCTTCGGCGAAATCGAGACAATCCCACAACACTTTGTTTGGTCAACGTTCGGCAAGAAATGGCTGTGTTATCGCATCGCAGTCGAAAACGATAAATCGTGGATCGCGAATGTTCGCGGCAGTCCCTTTCGGGGGCTGTTCCCGGATGAACCGATAGAACCCTTCGTATAAACGAAAAACGGCGGAAATCCGCCAAATATGAACAGATAAAAATATGAGCGGGGATGCCCGACACCCCTGCCAGACAAGCCCTTTGCCTCTCTTCTCTTCATACGTTCATATTTTTATATATATCATAATATTGGTCTAATTACAATATCTTAGTAGCACTGCCGATTTTATCCGCCGCCTCATACGGTTTATCGGCCCGGCGACCCTCGCATCAATGGTGTGTGGGCATGGTGTTCAGCGGTTTTCGAAAAGCATTCCGTTTCAACTATTTGACGGTCTTTCGAAACGCCAAGCCAATCGATCCCTAATTGTGGGCATCACATGGGCATCAACTTCCCCGAAATCAGTCCCGAAAGGAAGGCAAAATGGAACATCCACAGGAACCACGATACACCGCAGCGGGTACGCCGATCTTCGTCGTCTGGCGCAACCGTATCGATCGCGAAAGCGCCGAAGAATGGCAGACGCGCGCACCGACGCTATGGGATTTGCGATACGTCCGCGAAGCCGATTTCACATGGTCCGTTGACGCCGTGCAAGTCTTCTTCGGTGCGCTCTACCGCGACTCTCTCGAACGACGCATTGCAGAGGGCCACAAGGGGCTACTTCGAAACGCCGCGACGATCCTCGCAAAAACCGCCATCGATACGTACCGCAAGGCTTGCCGTGAAAAGGCCGTGCATATTTATGAGCCGTATTCCGAAGTCGATGAAATGATCGAACCGATTATCGATGAAATGCTAAATCAATCAGATTTGCCGTCCTACAGCGATGCAATATTTAGATTGCTCGTAAAGGCCGCGTTTGCTGACAAGGAACTAACGCACAACCACCAATCGTTGACGACAACAAACGATGCCGAACAGCTTCGTGAAACTGGATATGATGTCGCAATGAAAGAACACATTGCGTGCGCTGCACCATCGCCGAAAGCACAATTTAATAGGGCACTCGATATTATCGCGGTCTATTCTGACCCTGTAGATCGAATTAAGTATCGTCCTCTTGAAACTCTATTGACGGCGGCTACTAGGGTCATATATGTCATAGCAAATAGGGCTTATTGATACTCTAATTGGTCGAATATTGATGTCTTGGGGACCGTCTACACCGCAGGAAACCGCGCCCGACGCGGCAACCCCCGCCCCCCGGCGCTATAGGTGTCGATTGGACACCGCATCCGACGTGCGGCGCGAGATGCAGCGCGTTTACCGGGAAAGCCGGTCGCAAACGATATCGGTCGATCACGCAAGCAAGTGGTCGAACATGCTGTCTTTGATCGTGCGCGCTATCGAGACGCAAGATTTGGAACGCCGCGTTGACGCGATCGAGGCGAAAGGCTGATGCGCCCACTAGTTCGCCGTATCGGTCGCATTGAAGCTGCGAAGCGGGCAGGAACCGTTCGCCCTATCCCCAGGACGATCTTTGTCCGCGCTGGCGAAACAAAGGCGGATGCAATTGCGCGCTTCAACGTCGATCATCCGAACCGCCCGCGCAATCATCAAACCCTCATAGTTCCCGCCAAGCCTCGCACCGACGCCGAACGTGAAGTGTGGGCAGAACGGTTCAAAGCCAGCCAACTTGCCCTTGTTGCCGCCGCACGTAGCGAGCGCACCAACGCCGTGAAGGCCGATCAATCCGCGCCGCATGGCACGCCGAAGGTTTGGCCGAATTCCCCAACAATACGCCCGAACGGGCCTCACATTACATGGAAGCGAAACACCCATGATTAATCGCTCTGACAAGGCCGTTCGGTTCATCGAACTTATGCAAGTGAAGTCCGGTCGGATGGCCTCAATGGGTTCTGCTGACAGCTTTACGAACGACAATGTTCGTCGCGCGATCGGCCAAGCCCACGAAGACGTTGCCGCGTCGGTAAATGTCATTGTGCGGCTCGCCAAGGACGAAACTCGCACCGTGCCGGACGTTCATCATCGCGGTAAACGCGAAGCCGACACGCTCGTTCCGAAACTGTTGAAGGCGCGCGACACTTTGCGTGCCGAAGCCGACAATATCGAAAACAGCGCATGGACGCGGATCAACGAAAAACTCGCACTCGACCCTACCAAAGTGGTAATACACCAACTTAAGTTGGCGTGGCTTACCGAACAATACGCCGATCCCGTCAAAGGACTTGTCGAAATTAACAAGCAGATCAAGGGCGATGTTGAGTTAGGCGGATTGATCGTCGCAACGCCGGGTTATCTAATGAAAATGTCCGAAGACGTTCAACGTAACTTCGCTGCAACGGCGATTAACGCGCATCTGCCCGAAGCCGCCGAAGCATTGAAGGTTGCCGCGCAAGTTCGCGACACTGCGGACAAATACGACGGTGTAGCGAAAAATGTTCGTTCGTCGTTCTACCTTTCCGAACAGGCCGAACGCTACGAAAACACGCGGGTGGAAGATTGATGCCCACGCTCGTGCAACAGCGCATCGCCGCGCTTTCCGCATGGTTCGATCGCAACTCGCGTTGGGGCACGACGCCGAACGGCGGCACCCTCATTGTGGGCAGATACGCCAGCGCCATCCCTTGGAATTTCGAAACGCCGCCGATCGCCGACGCGGACCCGCAAGCTTTGCTGTTCTTCGTGTCGGAAGCGGAATGCGACGGCGTTTCGCTTTCCGATTACGATCCGAACGACGCCGTAGAGACGCAACACGACATTGCCGATCGGCTAGAGCATATCCTTTGGTTGGCGGAAGACGGCAAGCTGCCCCCGGTCGCGATCGTCGGGCTAGACGACCCGGCAGAGCCGATCGTCGCCGCCGTGGCGCGCGCGGGGCTGGCGATCGACCTAGCCGCCGTGCCGGTGCTGGCGGTGCGGCTGGACGGCCTGTCGGACGGCGTGCGCTACCGCCTTCGCCATCGCCTGCCCCATGCGCCTCGCGCCGGGGCGGTCGATCCCGACATGCCAGCGGATTTCGTGTCCAAGACGATCGTCGGCGTTTCCGATCGCTGGCCTTAGAAGCTTCACCGTCGCGCGGGTCCTTCCGCCGCGATAGTGTTGATCTAGCCGCGCGGTTGGCACCGAACCGCGCGGCTATTTTCTTTTTAGGCGGCAACGTCGGCAGATTCTGCCCACACAATCGGCGCGTCGGTCGGACCCGAAACAATACGCCATTTCGAGAAAAACAATCGGGCGCTATCATGTTCGGTAGGCGCTTCGGTTCCGTCCGTCGAAATAGCAAGGACGTGCGGGCGCGAATACTGCCCCTGCCGCAATGCAAACAAACCGAAAGAACCATTCATAGAGTAGGCTTGCCCGAAGACATACGATTGGTATTTACCTTCGTTTAACGACGTGGGGTCAATCTCCAATCGCCAATCCGCAATCACGAAGCTAGTTTCGTCTTGGTTATTAACATCCGAAATTTGCATGAAATTGCCGCCGCCAAGGTCAACGAAGATGGCAGTTGAGTTGCTTGTTTCGGCCCGCAACATCGGAAAACGGTGCCCGCTAACGAAAGCGATTTCACCCGGCAGCACTTTGAACGCCGGGATAGGGACAACTTGCTCGATTGGTATGAACGACAGTTCCGAAGGCATTGCGATCTCCCGCCCGGTTGGAACAGCCGGTTATGCCCGAAGTGTGGGCAACTCGCCATCGGCTATAAGCTTCGCAAACTGATCGCGATCGATGATTGTAACGCCTTGGCGCTTCGCCTTTTCAAGTTTCGCCGGGCCGGGATTGTCGCCCACACATAGGAACGCCAGCTTGCCCGTTACCGAACCGACGACCTTAAGCCATCCTGACTTCGCCGCTAAACCTTCCACTTCGGCGCACTCAACCGCGCCGAAGCCGGTGAAACATATTTGCTCGCTGCGATCTTTGGTTGCCGCTTCGTTGGCATAAACCCAATCCCATCCCTGCGCTTCGGAAAGCGCCGCTATCTCGTCTTCGGAAAACGGGCTTTTTGATCGCAGGATGCGCGTAAGTTTCTCGCTTGGCATCGTTTCCCCGTTCGAAATGCGTGGCGAACAATGTCGTTGGGCGGCGCGATCGTCAACGCACCCGCCCGCGCTTTTGATGCCCATATGATGCCCGGCAAGGCCATTGTGGGCATCGTCCGCTTGCGCGGTTGGTATCATGCCATTGATTTTGTTTGGAAATCCTTGGTCGGGGCGACAGGATTCGAACCTGCGACCCCCACACCCCCAGTGTGATGCGCTACCAGGCTGCGCTACGCCCCGACCGAGGGTGGGGCACATATGCGCGTGGCGCCCGGGATGCAAGCGCTGTGGCGCGAAGTTGGGCTGGGCGGATGTCGAGCGTCTGCCGTTTAAATCCTGACTGAAGCTCACCGGCTTGAACCCCGCCCTCCGCTATACCCGCGAGGGTGAACCGCCACTCGACAAGCTCAGGGCAACGGCGTCCGGAGCAGTTTCGCGATTTTTCATTATAAGCCATTGTTTAATAAAGCTTATATTCTTATCGTTCCCAGTCGCACCAGTCGGGAAAATGTCAGCGTCCGCATGACATTTCCAACAACCCCATCCAATTCAACTTCGCCCACAGCAGCGCTACACAGCCCCATGACGATCCGGATCGCCCGTCCCACCCCGCCTCAGGTCACGCCCATGGAACCCAACCGATTGTTGCGCGCTCTCCGGACTAGTGATAGCGCGCGGCGCTTATGAGAGTGGGCCGCGCCGGTCCGATACCCCAGCCATTTTTGGCCAAGCCATTCAGGATGCCATGTTCGCAACCATAGCCTTTGCCGCAGCTACCGCCGGCACCGCTTCCGGCGGGGCAGCCGCCACGTTCAGCTTCTTCTTCCCCATGATCGCAGTCGCCTTTGTCGGCTATTTCCTGCTGTGGCGTCCGCAGAATCAGCGGATGAAGGCACATCAGGCGACGATCGCCGCGGTCAAGAAGGGCGATTCGGTCATCACGTCGGGCGGCATCGTCGGCAAGGTGACCAAGGTCGAGGATCGTTTCGTCGAGCTCGAGATCGCGCCGACC